>JAPYOC010000099.1 GCA_028278955.1 Candidatus Poriferisocius aerobius | reverse complement strand
CCGGGATTTCTCCCCGGCAGTGTCAGATGGCAAGCGGGCGGAGTAGGGGCCTTCCATCTCGTCAGACGGAGGACTGCCCATGAGTCCTTTTCTGCTCCCTCTTATGCTTCGGCGCCCAGTCGCCTCCTCCTTCCGCTCGACGCCATCACAGCCACCGCCCGATGTCGTCGCTGCTCCGTTCGCCGAGCACCGTTTGCCACTCGTCGGCGGCCCACACCTCACCCCGGTTGAAAACTCCGGCCAAGACAACGTGCTTGCCGATCTCGAGTTCCTCGCGTTTCGCCGTCGGCAAGCTCAACCGGCCCTGAGCGTCAACGGGCACCTGCTCAAAGCTAGATGAGAACCGACGGAACTCGTCGTCGGTGGTCTCCCCGCTCCGCACCGCCTCAGCCAGCCGCTCGAGGGCTCGGCGCGCCTCTTCTTCAGCCCAAATCCCCAGGCAGCGATCCTTGTAAACCGACACATACGCCTTTTCAAACAGCACGAGCCGAAAGGCAGGCGGCAGGGACAACCGGCCTTTGTCGTCAAGAGAGCGGCGATGCTCACCGGTGAGCATGACCCCCCCTGACGGGCTCTGCGATAGCTCCTCTTCTTCCCACTTCGTCCCACTTTATCCCCTATTGAGGTTTCCCGCAACCTGTTCTTCCCACTCCCCTCCAGATTGGACTGGTATCGACAACGCTCGGCCCAAGCAGGAGGCAAACGGCGCCGATGCGAGCCGCGCCGATACGGTCGGAGGGCTCAGGTCGGCCGGGCGCGGCCTCAGGGCAGGGCGGCGAGAAACGCGGAATGGATCTGGGCGGCGTCGGCGCCCACCGTCCAGGCCGCACCCGCCAGCGCCGCTCGAAGCCCATCAGCCTGCTCGGAGGGCACCGCGAGGCCGGCGATGAGCTGCTCAGGAGCCCAGCGGCGGTACAGGAGAGTCTGGAACCGCGCCGTGGTCCGGGTGCGGCGCTGGGAGACCCCGACCGCCTTGACCCCGCCCACCAGCACTTCGCCCGGCCCCCGACCGGCGAAGCACGCCAGCCGGCCCCACCGGCCCGGCTCAAAGCGCTGGCACACCTCCCCCTGCCCCTCGCCCAGCGACGACAGCGCAGCGGCCCAGGTTCGACCCAGCCACAGCGGTGCCCGGTTCGCGTCGTCGTCCCACAGCGGATCGCCTCGGCCGATCACCACGTCCATCCACACCGAGTCGCCGGGAGCCATCAGCACCGCGCCGCCGCCGCTTCGCCGCCGCACCACCGCGATCTCGCCGCCGCTCCCGCCCGAGGCAATCCTGTCCAGCTGGGCCGATCCCAACACCAGCGCAGTGTCCTGCGGCGACATCAGCCAAATCTCCCGATCGGCACCGGGATCAGGGGTGAGGCCGTGAAGCTCCTCCACCGTGCCGACCAAACGACGGACAGTCCACCCGCCGCCAGCCACCGGGGGATCAGGCCGGCTGGGCGACGGAGTCAGGTGATGAGTCCAGGTAGGGCAGCCAGTCGGACGGCACGTGGCCGACTGCGGAAGCCACCCAGGTGGAGCGGGGCGGCTCGGCGGGCGGGCGCAGCAGGCGCATGGGGGTTTCGGAGAGCAGCCGATCCCGCTTGGCCATGTTGCACCGACGGCAGGCAGCCACCACATTCTCCCAAGAGTGGGCGCCGCCCCGGCTGCGGGGCCGGACGTGGTCGATGGAGTCGGCGCGACAGCCGCAGTATTGGCAGCGGTACCCGTCGCGGGCGAACACCCCCCGGCGGCTGAGCCCGCCGGTGCGGAAGAACGGCACCTTGACGAAGTAGCGCAGCCGAACCACCGACGGCACCGACAGCTCAAGCCGCTCGGATCGGAACCTCTCGCCAGACTCCAGCACGACTTCGGCCTTGTCGGCCATCACCAGCACGACGGCGCGCCGAGGAGATACCACGCTCAACGGCTCGAAGGTGGCGTTCAGCACCAGTGCTGGACTCATGGTGGAAACCATAGTGAACCCGCCAAGCCGCTTGGCACGCTTTACCGAGGGCGCTCATGGCTTCGACCCCCCGATTAATCCCCGTAAATAATCCCTGCTAACAGCCAGCCCCCGCCAACAGTCCCCGCCAACAGTCGTTGCTCAACATTGGCTCCTCTTGGCTTGTTCCCAGGCCTTGCACCACCGCAAGTAGACGATCAGGTCTTCGGCACGGGCCTGCGACTCGGCATCGCCGTACATGGTGACCATGCGGAACCTCCGGTACTGCCGATCACAGAACAGCCTCATACGCCATCCCATCCGTATCGCGGTCACCCAAAGGCCGGGGTGTCCGAGCAATCTGGCCAGCGACCGAGCCACGGTTCTCAGGCTACGCCCTCCGACCGCTGACGGGTACCATGAGCAGATGGGAACACTTGCGGTCACCGGCGACCACGACGCCGACCAACTCCTTCTCGACGATCCATTCGCCCTGCTGTTGGCCATGATGCTCGACCAGCAGATCCCCATGGAATGGGCGTTCAAATCGCCGCTGCGGTTGAAGGAGCGGATCCCCGACGACTTCTCCGCCGAGCGGCTCGCGGCGCTGAATCCCGACCGAGCCGAGGCCGCCTTCAAGGAGAAACCCGCACTGCACCGGTTCCCCGGATCGATGGCCCGCCGGGCCCAAGAGCTGGCCCGCCACATCGTGGACCACTACGACGGCGACGCCGGCAAGGTCTGGGCGGAAGCGGCCACCGGCCAAGAACTGCTCAAACGGCTTAAGGCCCTGCCCGGCTACGGCGATGAGAAGGCCAAGATATTCCTGGCCGTGCTGGCCAAGCGCTTCGGCGTGACGCCGGAGGGCTGGGAGGCCGCCGCCGGCCCCTTCTCCGACCC
>JAPYOC010000098.1 GCA_028278955.1 Candidatus Poriferisocius aerobius | reverse complement strand
GTGTGGGGGGCCAAGTGGTGCCAACACAGGAGGAAGCGCATGAAATCTTGGGGGGAGGCGGCCTGGACCGAGGAGCGTTTTTGGCGTCGGCTCAGATAGGACATGCGCTGGAGGAGGCGGCGGGAGCACCAAAGCTCTTGCGATCCCCCGGCGGGGTTGTGGGTGGACAGGTGGTCGGCGCGCAGGGCGGCGCCTTCGGCTTCGAGGGCGGCGAGGGCGGCCTGCACCGCGCCGAGGTCCAGGGCGGTTTTCTCTGCGAGCTGCTCGGGAGTGGCGGGGCCGCTGATCTCTAGACGGCCTCTTACTTTTTCGACGGCCATGCTGGGATCGAGGGCGGCGTCGGCGAACTCGGCGGTGGTCCACACGGAACTGTCACCGGTTGTGGCTATGGTGCGGACCCGGCCTCGGGATTCGAGAGCGGCATAGAGGTCTCCCCAATCGGGGTTGGGCCGGGTGGCGACCAAGGAGGTGAGCAAATCGTGGAGTTCGTCGGGATTGCGGGGAGCGGCAGAGACCTCTTCGATCACTTGGGCGACGGCGTCGGGGGTGATCTGAGCGAGGGTGGCCTGGTCAAAGGTGGCGGGCTGAAAGGCGCGGCGGGAGCGCAGGCCTCGGGGCAGGGCGACGGCGTTGGTGCGGCGGTCGGCGATCTCGGCGTCGTCCAAGAAGGCGTAGGGGCGGGCGGTGACGATCTCATGGCTGAGGGGGGAGGGCTCGGCGGTGTCGCAGAAGTGGGTGCGGACTTCGCCGGTGCGGATGTCGGTGAGGAGCTGTTTGAGACCGTCCACGTCGAGGGCCTCGTGGAGGGTGTCGTGGAGGGTTTGGCGCACCAGCAGGTGGTCGGGGATCTCGATGGGGCCGGCAATGTTCTCCTGGCAGGCAGCGGCCCCGGGGAACACAGCGGCCATGACATCGTCGGCCTCCATGCGCTGGAGGGGGGGCGGGTTGCGCTTGCCGCCCCGGCGGCGCAGCACCACCAGCGCCCGGTTGAGGTTCCAACGCCAGCGGGCGGCGAACATGGGCGAGTCGAGCACGGCCTGGGTGAGCACCTCTTCCACCGAGTTGGGGTGCAGAAACTGGGGCACGTCGCTGAGGGGGAAGCTGTGGTGGGGGCCGAGCGACAAGATGACGGCGTTGTCGTTGGCCGCCGCCTGGAGTTCGAAGTCGAAGCGGCGGCAGAGGCGCTTGCGCAGCGCCAGGCCGAGGGCCCGGTTGATGCGCCCGCCGTGGGGCGAGTGGACCACGAGCTGCTGGCCGCCGGTGTCGTCGAAGAAGCGCTCAAACACGATGTCGTCTTGGGTGGGGACAACTCCGAGGGCGGCCTGGGCGGCGGCGATGTAGGTCACGGCCTGCTCGGCGATCTCGTTGGTGGTGGCGTGGGCAGCGGCGAACTGCTCGGCGGCTCTGGCGAGCACCGTGTCGTCGAGAGGGTCGGCGCCGGAACCCTGGGGGAAGAGGCTGCTGATAGAGGTGCGAAGCTCGGAAACCTGCTGGGACAGCTCGGCGGTGCGGGCCGGGGCCTCGCCGAGCCAGAAGGGGACGGTGGGCGGGGCGTCGCCGGCGTCGGTCACCCGCACGGTGCCGGCGGCCACCTGCTTGATGCGCCAGGAGTGGGAGCCGAGCAGGAAGATGTCGCCGGCCATCGACTCCACCGCCCAGTCTTCGTTGACGGTGCCGATGAAGATGTCGTCGGGCTCGGCCACCACCCGGTAGTCGCCGTTCTCGCCGATGGCGCCCCCGGAGGTGAGCGCGGCCAGCCGAGCCCCCCGGCGCCCCCGCACCTCTTGGTTGACCGAGTCATAGTGGAGGTAGGCGCCCCTGGGACCCCGGCCGGTGACCACTCCCCCCGAGGCCTGCTGCACAGCCTCGTCGAACTGCGCTCTGGTGAGGCGGGCGTAGGGGGCGGCCTTGGTGAACATGTCGTAGAGTCCATCGACGGTGTGGCGGTCGTCGGCGGCGGCCTCGGCGATGAGCTGTTGCACCAGGATGTCGAGGGGGGCCTCGGGGGGGAAGATGGCGTCGAGCCGCCCCTGGCGCACGGCGTCGAGCAGGGCCAGCGACTCGATCAGCTCGTCTCGGGTGAGCGGGAACAGGCGGCCCTTGGGGGTGCCGTGGCGGCTGTGGTTGGAGCGGCCCACCCGCTGGAGGAAGGTGGCGATGCTGCGGGGCGACCCCACCTGGCACACCAGCTCCACGGGGCCGATGTCGATTCCCAGCTCCAGCGATGCGGTGGCCACCAAGGCCTTGAGCTGGCCGGCCCGAAGGCGGTGCTCGGTGCGGATGCGGCGCTCGGTGGAGAGCGAACCGTGGTGGGCGGCTACCACATCGTCGCCCAGGCGCTCGGCCAGCTGGTGGGCGAGGCGCTCGGAGAGGCTGCGGGTGTTGACGAACACGATGGTGGTGCGGTGCTCGCGGATGAGGGCGGCCATGCGATCGAGCACTTGGGCCATCTGGGCGTGGGAGACCACTGCTTCGAGCTCGTCGTCGATCAGCTGCAAGGCGATGTCGAGGTTGCGCCGGTGGCCGGTGTCGACGATGGCGCGGTGGGGGGCGGAGGCGCCTGCTCCGACGGCGCCGTTGGCTTTGGGGATACCGGTGAGCAGGTCGGCGATGGCGCTGATGGGGTGCTGGGTGGCCGACAGGCCGATGCGGGTGGGCCGGGCGGCGGCAACGTGCTCGAGGCGCTCGAGGGTGAGGGCCAGATGACTGCCCCGCTTGTCGCGGGCGGTGGCGTGGATCTCGTCGACGATCACGGTCTCGACAGTGCGCAGGGTTTCCCGGCTTTTGGCGGCGGTCACCAGCAGGTAGAGAGACTCAGGGGTGGTGACCACGAAGTTGGCGGGCCTTTTGACCATGGCCGCCCGGGTGTGGGCCGGGGTGTCGCCGGTGCGCACGGCCACCGTCAGCGCCGGGGGCTCGAATCCCTGGGCTCGGGCTGCCTCGGCGATCTCGGCCAAGGGGCGCTCGAGGTTCTCGGCGATGTCGGTGGCCAGCGCCTTGAGCGGCGACACGTACACCACTTGGCTGGCCTTGGCCACCGTTTGGCCTTGGGCGTGGCGCTGGTAGAGGCCGCTTATGGCGATGAGGAACCCGGCCAGGGTCTTGCCCGATCCGGTGGGCGCCGCGATCAGCGTGTCTTTTCCCGACGCGATGGCAGGCCAGCCCTGGGCCTGCGCCTGCGTCGGCCCGCTCGGAAACCGCTGCTCGAACCAAGCCGCCACCGCGGGGTGGAACTCGTAGCCGACGTCGGCCAATGCCCTAGGCGCAGCGGCAATCGGGAAAGCCACGGCCAAAGAGTACCGACAGGAGGTGACAGCGTTTATCGGAGAGGCCCAACGCCCATGTGCGTATAGTGAGGCGTATGCCAAAAATGCAGGTTTATCTGCCGGATGATCTCCATGCGGCGGTCAAAGAGCACGGCCTCCCCGCTTCTGACATGTTGCAAAAAGCCGTACGGGAGGAAATCCGACGGCTTGAGCTGATCAAGGCCGGGGAGGAGTATTTGGAGAAGCTGCGGGCCGAGGTTGGGCCGTCTACACCAGAAAGCAAGGCCTGGGCTGAGGAAATCATAAGACAGGTTGTGCGCCATTCTGAACAAACCGCCAGCTAGTGGCGCTCGTGGTTGATTCGGGCGGGATCTCGATGCTCAGCAGCACGACGCTTCGAACGGCTGACTTGATCAGAGGGTTCCAGCGCGAGGGACTGTGGCCTCCGATCGTGCCATCGCCAGTGCTGATTGAGTATTTGCAGGGCCACGCAGGAAAAGACGCAAGGCTGAATCTTCTGCTCAAGTCCTGCGATGTATTGCAAGTGATTGATGTAGGGCTAACCCGGCGGGCCGGCTGGTTGCGAACCCGTGCGAAGAAGGGGTCGACGGTGGACGCCCTAGTGGTTGCTGCGGCTGAGCCGGAGGGCACTGTGCTCACCTCGGACTCCGGCGACCTGAGGGCCTTAGCGGCATTCGCCCGAGACGTGCGCATCGTTGCTGTATAGGCGGCACCTCGGGATGGGATCGACGTGGGG
>JAPYOC010000097.1 GCA_028278955.1 Candidatus Poriferisocius aerobius | reverse complement strand
GCCGACCAGCTGGTCGGCGGGGTAGGCGAAGTCCCGGTCGCCCACCACCACGAGGGTGGGAACCGCAACGCCGGCCAGGCAGGCGGTGTCGAAGGCGGGGCGGCCGGCCAGGAGGGCGGCGAGGGCCTCCCGGTCGGCCCCGGGGTCGTCGGCCAGGGTGGAGAAGTGGAGCGCTTCGGGGTTCTCAGGGTCGGGCGCCCCGGTCACGGCGCGAAGGATCATCCGGCTGTGATCCTCATCGCGCTCAAACAGGTTCCTTCCCACCCCGGACACCACCAGCCGATGGAATCGCTCTGGGGTCTCAGCGGCGATGGACAGCAGGGTGTAGGCCCCCAGTGAGAACCCGATGGCGTCGATGGGCTCATCGGGAAAGCAGTCGATCACGTGCTGGTCGAAGTCGGCGTAGCCCTCGGGGGTGTGGGGCTTGGGGGCGGCCCCGTGGCCCAGCAGGTCAACTCCGATCACTTCTCGGCCCGCGTCGGCCAGCAGATCGAACCAGGCGTTGTCGCCCCACGTGCGCTGCGCCGAGCCGGCGAGTCCGTGCAGCAAGGCGACTGCGGGTCCGCTCACCCCGCTCACACTAGCGGTGGGCGTTGGGCCGCGTGGCCACGAAGAAACGCAGGAAGCCCCGAGTAGCCTCCCGGCCGAAACCGATCGACTTCTCGGGGCCGTCCCGTTCGGCCCCGGAACTGCTGTGGGCTTTCGCCCCCAGTCGCCCGGTGCCTGCCTCCCGGATGCTCACGGCGCTGAACCGCTTTTTTGGGCTTCGGCTTTCGGTGGTGCCACCGACTTCCTCGGCCCGTTCCAGCGACCTTGCGGACTCTTGAGAGGCGGACTCTCGAGAGCCAACCCGCTTGTCTCTGGAAGGCAGCGTCACCATAGCGCGGCAAAAGCCCAGGTCAAGCGCAAAAATGAAATCCACAGGCTTTTCCACTGCTACAGGCAGAAATCCCCAGGAAACCCGAAACCATCCACCGCTCGGCGCCCGATATCGGGCCATGAGGCGCTTCTCATTTCCACGAGCCGCGCGCGGTGAGCACGTCGCGAAGCACGGTGGGAGCGTCAGTCATGATGCCGTCCACCCCGATATCGAGGAGCCGCTGCATCTCGTCGGCGTTGTCAACGGTCCACACGTGTACCGCAAGCCCTCGGGCGTGGGCGGCGGCGACGAACCGGCGGTGAACCAAGGGTACGCCCTTGGCCGTCGGCGGCACCTGAGCGCACGCCCCGGCTTCGACTTTCACGGGCAGCCCGACTGATGCGGCCTGGAGCCTTCCCACCTCGGTGGGGCTGAGCCCGGTGCACAGCCGGGGGCCTCCCAGGCGGCGAGCCAAAGCAAGGCGGCGGCCGGAGAACGAGCCAACGCAGACTCGGTCGATGGCGTTGGCCCGCCAGAGCGCGCCGATCAGCGGCGCGGTGGCCCGGTCGTGCTTGGGATCGACCGCGATCCGGAGATCGGGCCATGCCTCCAGCATCTCCGCGAAGCGGGGGATGGCGTGTCCTCCGCCGATCCTCACCGTTCGGAGGTCGCGCCAGCAGAGGTCGGCAATCGCCTCCGGCCGACTGCCGAGCCGGTTCAGCTCCTCATCGTGGAGCGCCACCAATACGCCGTCGCTGGTGGCGTACACATCGGTTTCGACATACCGGTAGCCGAGGCCGACGGCAGCGGCGAACGCGGCCATGGTGTTCTCTGGGTTCTCGGCGGCGCCGCCACGGTGGGCGATGGGGATCGGGCCTTCGTGGTCCAAGAACGGCCAAGCGGACACCCCGCAAGCCTAATGGCCGAGATAGATTGCCCAGCGGTGGCTTGGGATCCCGTGGACAAGTTCGGGCAACTGCTGCAAGGCGGGGAATTCGCTCTCGAGGAAGGCGCTTTGTGCATCGCCGCCTGCGGTTGCCCGCACATGGACTTCGATGCCGAGATCGAAAAGCTGAACGCATTGGCCGATCGATGCGACCGCTCCAGCCGGGAGCAGGTGCTGCTGTCGCTGTTCGGCGATCTGGGCTTTCATGGCAACCGGGAGGATTACTACGACCCTCGCAACTCGTTTCTGAACGAGGTCGTGCGGCGGCGCACCGGCATCCCGATCAGCCTTGCCGTGCTCACCATCGCCATCGGCGAGCGCATCGGCTATGGCTTCGAGGGCATCGGGTTGCCCGGCCACTTCATACTCCGAGACCGCGACGAGCCCGATGCGTTCATCGACGTGTTCGCAGGAGGTGCGCTGCTCGACGCCCGGGGCTGCGAGGAGCTCTTCCATCGGATCACCGGCGACGGCAAAGGCTTCCACCCCGCATACCTGGCGCCGGTGGACCACGCTTCGATCATGGAGAGGATGCTGGGCAATCTTCGAGCCGCGGCCCGCCGCTTTGAAGAGCTGGCCCTCGTTTCCGAGGAAGTCGACGGGGAGCAGCTTCAGCGGTTGGCCGCCCTGGCTCGAGCCCGGATGAACTAGCCGCGGCGCCCAGGCGAGTTCCTTGCGGCAGACCCCCGACCGGGCGGTAGCGTGGGGCATCGTGTCCCGTCGCACCAAGATCATCGCCACCATTGGCCCGGCGTCGGAGTCGCCTGAGACGCTGCGGGCCATGGTGGAAGCGGGCATGGACGTGGCCCGCATCGGACTGGCCCACGGAACCCTGGATGAGGCTCTGGGTCGGATGCGCCGGGTGCGTCAAGTGGCCCGGGAGGCCGGACGACTCGTCGGGGTGCTGGTGGACTTGCCCGGCCCCAAAGTGCGCACGGCCAGCTTCGGCCACGAGGGCGTGGATTTGCGAGTGGATGCCGAGGTGGAGATCAGAGTCGGCGACGCCAAGAGCACCGCAGAGGTGGTCGAAGTCGACTACGAGAACCTCCTCAACGACATTGCGGCCGGCGACAAGGTGGCACTGGGTGACGGGCAGGTGTTGTTGGAGGTTGTCGACGTCGGCCCCGACAAGGCCGTCGGCATCATCCTCCACGGCGACGTGCTCCACGGACGGCCCGGTTTCCGCATCCCCTCCGACCGGCTCAGCATGTCCACGCCGACACCGGAGGACATGGCGAATCTGGACGCGTTCGTCAGCGAAGCGGTGGACATGGTGGCCGTATCGTTCGTGCGGTCGGGCGACGACATCCGCCGGGTGGATGTGGAACCCCATCCCGCCGGTCCGCTGGTGATCGCCAAGATCGAGACGCAGGCCGCGGTGCAGAACCTCGATGACATCATCGACGCCTCGGCGGGCATCATGGTGGCCCGCGGCGATCTGGGCACCGAGTGCCTCATGGAGGAGACCCCCCATCTCCAGAAGCGGATCATCCGGGACTGCATTGCCGGGGGCCTGCCGGTGATTACGGCCACCCAGATGCTGGATTCCATGGTCCAGGCGTCCACGCCGACCAGAGCCGAGGTGTCGGACGTGGCCAACGCGGTGTTCGATGGCACCAGCGCGGTCATGCTGTCGGCCGAGACTGCCATCGGCGCCCACCCGGTGGCCACGGTGGCCACCATGGCTCGAATCGCCCGGCGGGCCGATGAGGAGTTCGACTACGTCCGCTGGGGGGAGGACATCCGCCGTCTGCGGATGACCGATGCGGATGCCCCCACCTCGGTCACCGACGCCATGACGGGGGCGGCGGCCACCGCGGCCAGCGAATTGAACGTCGCCGCCATCGTCTGCATCTCAGCCTCAGGCTTCACCGTGCGCTCCATGGCTCGCTTTCGGCCGCAAACTGCCATCTTGGGGTTCAGCACCTCGGCGCGCACCATTCAGCAGCTGACGCTCAGCTGGGGGGTGGTGCCCGTGCTGGCCGCCGAATCGGGCAGCTATGAGGACCGGGTGAGCGAGGCCCTGAGGCTGGCGAAAGAAGCTGGCCACGTTGTGCCCGGCGACGTGGTGGCCGTGGTGGCCGGCATGACCGAGGCCACCGATGTTCTGCGCTTGGTGCGGGTTCTTTGACCGTAGAAGGATTGCGGGGCATGGGAGAGCGAGAATCCGAGAAGACAGCCCCGACGGGCGAGGGGGCACTGCAACTATGACCGACGCGCCGGTGAATCTGACCCGTTCGGGCCCCCCTGAGACGATCTTGGACCCGGAGCCGCCCCAAGCAGTGGCCGGGTTGGCCGAAGCGCTGAGCCGGCCCGAGGATCAAAGGCGGGCCGCGGTGGCCGAGGTGGTGTCCCGGTTTCCGCGCTTTTTAGACGGCTGGGCCCGGCTGGGGCTGCTGGCCCGTGACGACGCCGAGGCCTACGCCGCCTTCCGAGTGGGTTACCACCGGGGCCTGGACCGGCTGCGCCAGAACGGATGGCGGGGATCGGGCTATGTGCGTTGGGCCCACGAGGTGAATCGGGGCTTTCTGCGGGCCCTGGCCGGACTGCAGGCCACTGCCGCAGCCATCGGCGAGAGGGACGAAGAGGAGCGCTGCAAGCAGTTCCTGCACCAGCTCGACCCGTCGTGGCCTCCCGCCGATTGGAGACAGTGAGATGGCGGCGCCGGGAGGCGCCGGGCCCATCGGCCCCTACCCCGAGCGCATCGGAGACGGCCTCGAGGCCCAAGACGCCTACGACCGCCTCCGCCGGCGGGTCTTGTGGAGCCTGCCCTACGGGCTGTATGTCGTGGGGTCGCGGGCTGGGGAGCGGCGCAACGCCATGACCCTCAACTGGGCCATCCAGCTGGCCTTCGAGCCGAAGCTGGTGGGCATCGGGGTGGAGCAAACCGCCTATACCCATGAACTCGTCTCCGAGGGCGGGGTGTTCAGCCTGTGCACCATCGCCCGAGACGACCGGGCCATCGTGCGCAAGTTCACCAAGCCGGTGGAAGCTGACGTGGCGGCCATGACCCTCAACGGCTTCGGATTCCACAGCGGCGTCACCGGTGCCCCCATTTTAGACTGCGCCCCCGCCTACCTCGACTGCGAGGTGCGCAACGCAGTGGTCACCGGGGCACACACCCTGTTCATCGGCGAGGTGGTGGACTGCGGCTTCCAGCACGATGAGGACACGCCGGTACTGCGCATGGAGGACACCCGCATGAATTACGGGGGCTAAAAATCCAGTTCGGCCTCTCCAGCGCATGGGGCGATCCGGCCGCGGGCCCGCCACGCCCGAGCCGAGAGCGAGGGGGTTGGCCCGGTTTCACCGGCGCCGTGCTGGCCGGCGGAAAGAGCCGGCGGATGGGCACCGACAAGGCGTTCATCGAGGTGGGGGGCACCCCGCTCATTGCCATCGCCCTTTCCGCGCTGGCTGGCGCATCCCAGCGTCTCATCATCGGCGGAAGCGATCCGCGGCTGGAGCAGGCCGCTGCCGCCGCCGGCGCCCGGCATGTGGTGGACCGATGGCCCGGGGAGGGCCCGCTGGGGGCGGTGGCCACCGCGCTGGGCTCGGCCCGGCATCCGGTGGCGGTGATCCTGCCCTGCGACCTTCCCGCCATCAGCGCCGACGACGTGGCGACGCTGGTGCGGGCCCTCGGCCAGGCGCCGTCTTCTGTGGCGCCACCGGCGTCGGTGTTCACCGACCAGCGCCGCCACCATCTGCCGCTGGCCATCGACACTCGGGCGGCCGCACTGGCCGAGCGCCTTTTCAAATCCGGCCGGCGGGCGGTGTCCGCTCTTTTGGACGAGACCGCCGTCGTCGACGTGGCCGCCCCCCCGGCCGCGGCGGCCGACGTCGACTGCCCCGAAGACCTCTGGCCGCCCGGCTGAGCGCGGCGAGAGGAACAGACGGTGCGAGGCCGCCATGCCGCCGGTGACCGAGGACCTCGAGCTGTCCAACTAACCTCGGCGAGATGGATATCCCCGAGATCGGCGTTGCCGAGCTTGCCGAGCTGCTGGCAGACGGCATCGCTCTCATCGACGTCCGCGAGCCCGATGAGTACGCCGAAGCCCGGGTGCCCGGCGCGGTTCTCATTCCGCTGGGCACCATCGCCGACTGCCTCCGAGAGCTTCCCGATCAACACCTGTACATGATCTGCGCCATGGGGGGCCGAAGTCTGAAGGCGGCCGAGTACCTGGCCGCGCGGGGGTGGTCCTGCACCAACGTGGCCGGAGGCACCAACGGGTGGGTGGAGGCCGGCCATGCCTACGACTCCGGGCCGGCGGTCGATTGACCGACAACCTGGCGCCGGTCACCACCCGGCGGGAGCTCTCCGCGGTGCTCGCCGATGCCGCCACCGCCGATGCCTACGCCCTCGACACCGAGTTTCACCGAGAGCGCACCTACTACCCCCGCCTGGCGCTGGTGCAGATCGCGTGGCACGACGAGCTGGCCATCATCGACCCCACTGCGGTGCCCATCGCCCCGTTGGCCGAGCTGCTCGGCGGCGGTGGGCTGGCTGTGCTCCACGCCGCTGAGCAGGACTTGGAAGTGCTCTGCCACGAGTGCGGTACGCAACCCCAGAGAATCTTCGACACCCAGATCGGCGCCGGTTTCATCGGCTACAGCTCGCCGTCGCTGGCCGCGCTGCACGACCGCCTGTTGGGAGTGGAGCTGGCCAAAGAGGCCCGCCTGTCGGACTGGTTTCAACGGCCCCTGCCCAATCACATGCTGGCCTATGCCGCGGCCGACGTGGAACGGCTGTTGGAGATCAGCGGCATACTGCAAAAGGAGCTGCGCGCCCGGGGGCGCCTGGAATGGGCCGAGGAGGAGTGCTCGCTCTTGCTGAAGCGGGCCGCCGCCGGACGGTCTCCCGAGACCGCTTGGCGGCGGATCAAAGAGGTGCGCCGCATGGAGGGCCCGGCGCAAGCGGCCGCGCAGGCGGTGGCCAGGTGGCGGGAGGAGCAGGCTGCCCAGCGGAACCAGCCCGTCCGCCATCTGCTGTCGGATCTCGGAGTGGCCGTGGTGGCCCAGCGCATGCCGAGGACCCTTGAGCAGCTGCGGGCGATCAGGGGGGTGGAGCCCCGCAATCTCCGCAAGGGCGCCGACAAGGAGCTGCTGGCATTCCTCGATGAGATCAGGGGGGCTGATCTGGCCGTCGAGCCGACCGCCGCGCCGCCCAAGCTCGACCCGGCGCTGAAGCCGGCCGTGAGCCTCATCGCTTCGTGGGCCGCCCAGCGCTCCGCCCAAGCCGATCTCGACCCGGCGCTGGTGGCCACCCGCAGCGACATCGAGGCTCTGCTGCGGGGCGACCCCGACTGCCGGGCCCTCAAGGGGTGGCGGGCCGACATCATCGCCGCGCCGGTGCAACAGCTTCTGGAAGGCGCCGCGGCAGTAGCCTTCGACGAACAGGGCAGACTCTTGCTCGAAGAGAGATCGGGGCGGCCGATTTTATTGGAAGGAAGCTGATGGGCGAGGCGGTGGATCGGGAATGGCTTGACTGGGGCTCCTACGGCAGAGCCGTGCGGGAACTGGCGGCGACAGTGGCCGGTGACGGATACCGGCCGGAGATGATCCTGGCCATCGCCCGGGGCGGCCTGTTCTGCGCCGGGTCGCTGGGCTACGCCCTGTCGGTCAAGAACATCTACGTGATGAACTGCGAGTACTACACCGGGGTGGACGAGCGGCTCCCCGTGCCCGTGATGCTTCCTCCTGCCGTCGATCTGGTAGACCACCGGAACTCCAAGATACTCATCGCCGATGACGTCGCCGACACCGGCCATACGCTGAAGATGGTCTACGACTTCTGTATGGAGCGGGTAGGCGATGTGCGCTCGGCGGTGCTCTATGAGAAGTCGCATTCCCTGGTCAAATGCGATTACGTGTGGAAGCGCACCGACCAGTGGATCAACTTCCCGTGGTCCACGGATCGCCCGCTGGTGACGGCCGAGGAGGCCCGCCACAGAGTCCTCGACGCTTGAGTCGGCGGTTTGCAGGCCGATTATGGGAGTGGCAGTGTGCCAAGCAACCCAGCCGCGTGGCTAAACTACCGCCATGAGACGTTAGGGGGCGGAATTCCCCCTTGGCCAGCACGAAGAGTTGCTGGTTGGATATTGCGGAGCCGCCCATGAAAAAGGGACGCCACCGTCGTTACGAAGAGGCTCGCGCGCTCAAGCACACCAGCGACGACTTCGACGTTATGTTCGAGGAAAACGAGGAGCCGTGCGTGGAATGCGGCGCCGTCCCCGGCGAGGAATGCCGACTCGTCAAAGTCGGGGCGAAGCCTTGGTGCGAGTACCGCGACACCCCGGGGGCCGACAGCGTTGACGAGCTGTTTCCTGACTGAGGACAAGCTGCTTGCCCGCTGAGCCGGTGCGGCCAGGCACCGGTCACACCCCTTCGGTCTCGTCGAGGATCTCGTCTAACCGGAGTATGTCGTCGGCCTGCACCACGCCGATAAAGGTGCCGTCGTCGTCGGTAACCGGCAGCTGGTCGGTGTCGTTGGCGCCCATCTGGGCTACGGCGTCGCGCAAGGTCCACGATGGCCGGGCGGCGGGCAGGTCGCGCCTGGCAATATCGGCGACCAGTGTGTCGTTCCACCCGTCGCGTTCGGTGCTGCTGATCTCCTTGAGGCCGCACATCCCGATATAGGCGCTGCCATCCACCACCGGCACCTCCCGTTCCCGGCGGCCCAGCAGGTGGATGTACACCAGCTCGCTCACGGTGGCGTCGGAGGGAACGGTCAGCTTGTCGGTGGTCAAAGCGGCGGTGAGGGGCAGGGCCAGGCGGCGCTCGACAACGCCCTCGCGCTTGTCCTGCTGGTAGGAGGCCACCGAGCTGGAACCGGCCACCAGCTGCGATACTGCGGCGGCGATGAGCGCGGGGACCACGAACGCAGACGTGCCGGTGCTCTCAGCCACGAACATCACCGCGGTGATAGGGGCGCGATAGCCCGCCCCCAAGAAGGCGGCCAGCCCCAGGGTCTGGTACAGCCCTATGTCGGCCACCCCCATGGCCTGTCCGGCGAAACTGCCCACGATCACGCCCAGCACCGCCAAGGGGATGAACAACCCGCCGGTGCCCCCCGCTCCCACCGTCGTGAGGGTGGCCACGACCCGAAAGGCCAGCAGGCCGCCGATGAGCACCAGAGAGTGCCCCCCGTCGCGCAGCCACTCGGTGGCCTCCACGCCCGGCCCCAGGCTCAGAGGACGGTCGAATACCGCATCGGTCGCCACCACCAGTCCGGCGAGGATCGCCCCGCCCGCCAAGATTCTGGCGGAGAAGTGAAAGCGCTGTTCGAGGGATTTGGCCTGGCGCACCAGCCAGGCGAAGCCGCGGCCGCCCAAACCCGCCACCAGCCCGAGCAGCGCACCCCCGCCCAAGTGGATGGTCCTCAGCTCGGTGTCGTGGCTGCCCAAGTCGATGACCGGGTCGGTGCCGAGCACAGCCACGTACACCAGATAGCCCGACGCCGAGGCCAGCAGGGCGGGCAGCAGGGCCCGGCGGGCCACGTCGTCTCGGTAAGGGGCCTCGAGGGCGAAGATCACTCCAGTGGCCGGAGTCTTGAACACCGCGGCGATACCGGCGGCGGCCCCTGCGGTGAGCAGCATCTTGGTCTCCTCCCGGCGCAACCACCGCGAGAACAGACCCTGGGTGTTGTGGCCCACGGTGGCTCCGGCGTAGACAGAGGGACCCTCTAGGCCCATCGATCCTCCGAGGCCGATGGTGGCCACCCCGGCGAGGAGCTTGGCCGGCAGCTGGGAGAGGGGAAGGCGGGGGTGGCGCTCGTGAAACGCTCTCACGTACTCGTCAGAAGTGGAGAGGGTGGCGCCCCGCCCGAAGAGGCGGAGGATGGCCAGCGCCGCCACCAGTCCCACCATCGGCGCGGTGGCCTGCCACCAGAGCGGGCCGTCCAGCAGCCGCTCGAGCAGCACTTCGACGGTGAGCTGCTCGAACCCGGCCACGAGGAGGCCCACCAGCGCGCCGACAAGGATGGAGAGAACCATCATGGCGGGAAAGGCTCGGCGGGGCCGGAAAGAGGCGAGCAGCTCCACGCCCGACCTCGCTATGCCAGCTCCTAGAACAGATCGGAGTGCTTGCATTCCTGACAGTATTCTACTGGCAGATGAGGTTTCGGAGGGCCAAAGCAGAAGACCCCTTGGTTATCGACCTGAAGAAGGCACTGGCCCCCGACCGGGTGCGCTCCGCCGAGCTAGAGCGCTCGATCATGGCCCGCGACGCCTCCATCTTCGAGGGGGGCCAGGCCGGACCGGTGTGCTTTCCCATCACCACCGAGGAAGTGCAGAGCTGCGTGCAGACAGCCGTCCGCTACGGGCGGGCCGTCGTTGCACGGGGGGCGGGCACGGGGCTGGCAGGCGGCGCAGTCCCCCTGGAGGCGCCGGTCGTGGTGGTGGCCACCAAGATGAACCGGCTGTTGTCGGTGGACCCCGACCGGCGGATGGCCTGGGTGCAGCCGGGTATGATCAACCTGGATCTCAGCCGGGCCGTCGCCCCCCACCGACTGCATTTCGCCCCCGATCCCTCCAGCCAGCAGGTGTGCTCCCTGGGGGGCAATGTGGGAACCAATGCCGGCGGTCCCCACTGCCTGGCCCACGGGGTGACAAGCGCCCACGTTTTGGCCGTGGAGGTGGTGCTCATGTCCGGGGAGGCGGTGGTGTTGGGCGATGCCGGCGGGTTCGCCCCCGGGTTGGACCTGCGAGGGGCATATGTGGGCTCGGAGGGGATGCTGGGGGTGACGACTGCGGTGGCGGTGCGCCTGACGCCGAACCCTCCGGCGGTGCAGACCCTGCTGTTGGCCTTCGACACGGTGGAAGCCGCCGCCCAGACGGTGAGCGCGGTGATCGCCGATGGAATTGTGCCCGCAGCCATCGAGATGATGGACAACAACATCATCAGAGCAGTGGAGGAGTTCGTGGGAGCGGGGTTCCCCACCGAGGCCGCCGCGGTGGTGATCGTGGAAGTAGACGGCCTGCCGAGCGGGGTGGCGGCCGAGTCCAGTCGGGTGGCGGAGTTGGCCACCGCCCGGGGCGCGAGCGTGCGCTGGGCCGCCGACGAGCCGGAGCGGGCGCTGCTGTGGAAGGGCCGCAAGAGCGCGTTCGGCGCCATTGCCCGCATCAAGCCCGATTACTACCTCCACGACACGGTGGTTCCCCGGACCCGCTTGGCCGAGGTCATGAACCGAGTGTACGAGATCGTTGAGGAGCACGGCCTGCTGGTGATGAACGTGTTCCACGCCGGCGACGGCAATCTGCACCCCATGCTGCTGTTCGACCGTCGGGAACCGGGGGTTATGGAGCGGGTACGGGCCGCGGGGGCGGCCATTATCGAGGCTTCGCTGGCCGTTGGAGGCGTGCTTTCCGGCGAGCACGGAATCGGCATCGAGAAGCGCGACTTCATGCCGCAGATGTTCAGCGAGGCCGATCTGGACGCCCAAGCCCGGCTGCGGCGGGCGTTCGACCCCGATGAGATGGCCAATCCCGGAAAGGTACTGCCCACCGGCGCGAGCTGCGCCGAGGTGAACGCGCTGGGCAAAGTGCCCGAAGGAGCGTGGGGGTAGATGGCCGGCCGGTCCTCGGCAGCACTGGAGTCGTTCGCCGCCGCGGTGGGCACCGACGGCCCGGTGGCCGCCGAGGGCGGGCGCACTCACTGGGAGGTCGGGGGCCTGTGCCCCGAAGGGACCCGCTTGGTACAGGCCCCGGCGGGGGTTCGCCGCTTCGACCCCTCCGAAATGACCGTCCGGGTGGGGGCTGGGACGCCGGTGGAAGAGCTCGACGCCGCACTGGCCGAGGCCGGGCAGCGGGCCAATCTCCCGGTGGGTGCGCATGCCACCGTGGGCGGTGTGCTGGCGGTGGGCCGCGACGACGTGTACGCCCTGGGCCGGGGGCGGCTGCGCGACGCCCTGTTGGAGGCGGTGTACGTGGCCGATGACGGTCGGCTGGTCAAAGCAGGGGGGCCGACGGTGAAGAACGTGTCGGGATTCGACCTCTGCCGTCTGC
>JAPYOC010000096.1 GCA_028278955.1 Candidatus Poriferisocius aerobius | reverse complement strand
CCCCCTCCGCTTGCTCCCCCTCCGCTTGCTCATCGTGTCGTCCTCGGTCTGCTCGGGGTTTTGCGGAGGGAGGGGGATTCGAACCCCCGGGACCCTGGAAGGCCCTACGGCTTTCAAGGCCGCCGCAATCGTCCGCTCTGCCATCCCTCCACCGAACAGGCTAGCTGTATGGGGCCGGGGCGGACATGGTGCATAAGGCCTAGGAGCGCCGCTAGCATGGAAGGGCCTGGAGAGGTGGCCGAGTCCGGTTGAAGGCGCTTCCCTGCTAAGGAAGTAACTGCCGCAAGGTGGTTCGTGGGTTCGAATCCCACCCTCTCCGCCGCACCGAACCCAGACTCAAGGAGAACCCGACGGTGGGCATGTGGTCGGAATTGACGGAACAGCCGTTGGCCGTCAGCCGCCTGCTCGAGGTGAACGCGGCCCAAAGCAAAGAGCTGGCCCGGGTGTTCGATGGCGGCAACCATGTCGTTATTGCTGCTCGCGGGACCTCTGACAACGCGGCTCGCTACGCCCAGTACGTGTGGGGTGCCCGGTTGGGGCTGTCGGTGGGCTTGGCGGCGCCGTCGCTGTTCAGCGGGCAGGTGCCGTCCCTATCGCTGTCCGGGGCCGTCGTGGTCGGCATCTCGCAGTCTGGCCAGTCCCCTGATCTGGTTGCGGTGCTCGAGGCCGCCAAACGCCAGGGTCGCCCCACCGTGGTGATCACAAACCACCCGGCGTCCCCGCTGGGCCAATTGGGCGACATCGTGATCGACCTGGCTGCTGGCGAGGAGCGGGCGGTGGCGGCCACAAAGACCTACACGGCCCAACTCGCGGCCGTGGCGTTGCTTTCGGCTGCCACAGATGATTCGGCTCTTTTGGCGCTCAACTCCGTGCCCGAGACCCTCGAAGCGGTTCTTTGCCAAAATGATGGCCCCGAACTGCCGGTCGCCGGGTTGGCCGGTTCCAACCGATGCGTCGTCGTCGGCCGAGGCTTCCATCAGGCCACCGTCTGCGAGTGGGCGCTCAAGCTGCAAGAGCTGACCTACATGCTGGCGCACGCGTTCTCGGCCGCCGACTTCCTCCACGGACCGGTTGCCCTGGTTGAGCCCGGCTTGGCCGCGCTGCTGGTCGCCACGCAAGGACCGCATCTCCGCCCGCTCGGCGAGTTGGCCCGGCTGATGCTTGATCGAGAGGCCCATGTCGTTGCTCTCACCGACGACTCATCGTTCCCGTGTTCCCGGCGCATTGCCCTACCGAAGGTTGACGATTGGCTCTCGCCGCTTGTCGCAGCGCCGGCCATGCAGATGTTCGCTCACAACCTTGCGGTGGCTCGAGGTCTCAATCCCGACGAGCCCCGCGGCTTGTCGAAGGTGACCCGGACCCGATGACCTCAAGAGTGCTGGGCCAAGCACGCTGCGATACCTAAGCTGCTTGTCCATTGGCTCTTCGGCATCGTCCGCACTGTCCCAGGATGGCGAAATGGTGCAGAGAGACGTGGAAGTCGCACTCTTTTTGCACCATGTCGAAGATGTCCTGGAATCCGCTGGCGGGGACAAGCGTCACGGCGCCACAGGTTTCACACGCCAAGTGCTGATGGGTGTGTTCGAGGGTGAGATGCCACTTTGCCGGCTGTGACCCGAGATGGATTTGATGGACAGCTCCGATTTCGGCGAGTTGGCGCAAGGTCCGGTGGCATGTTGAGGGATCAATCGGCCTGGCGATTTCCTCTACCCCGGCAACGATCTCCCCAACGGTGAGGAACGCCTCTTCGCTCCGGGCCAGCACCGCGCAGATGGCGCGGCGCTGAAGAGTCAGCCGAAGTCCCGCCTGTCGGACTTGCTGGAGGAGGGCTTCTTCAGTCGCGGCCGGATTTGCGGGCAAGATAGGCTTCCCTCGCTTTTTGGTTGGCGTGGTGGCCGGAGAGTTCGTGAAGTTTTTGCAGCTCCTCTTCGGCAGCCGCGGGGTGCAGGTGAACGACGGCGCCATCCATGTTGGGGGTCGCGTGGAGGAGGGCGTGTTGCACCTCTTCGGCGACGGTGTGCGCTTCCAATACGCTGAGATCTGGCGCGATCTGCACCGAGACATCGCACTCCATCCGGTGTCCCGCCCACCGGGCTCTCACCTGGTCAACTGCTTTCACGCCGGGGATTGACGCCGCCGCGGTCGTCAGCCGCTCGATTACGCCGTCTTCCACGCCGTCCAGCATTCGCAGCACCACCGGGCGCATCGAAGCGATGAGGATTCCCAGCACGAGCAGTCCGATCAAGAAGCCCATGATGGCATCAGCCTGCTCGAAGCCGAGCCAGACCCCAACCACCCCGATCACGACTCCTATTGAGCTGAGGCCATCGGTGCGGGCGTGCTGGCCCTCGGCGATCAGGGCCGCCGAGTTGATTCGGCGGCCGGTGCGGATGCGGTAGACGGCAACGATCTCATTGCCGATGAAGCCCACCACTCCTGCGATGAACACCCAGACGAGGTTGGTGATGTCTCGTGGGTTGATGAGGGCGTCGATTGCCTCGTAGAAGATCACGACGACACTTGCTGCGATGATCAACCCGATGAACAGCCCAACAAGGTCTTCAGCCCGCCGGTACCCGTAGCTGAATCGCTTGTTTGGCTGCCTGCGGCCGAGCCGGAACGCCAGGATCAGGGGAATCGTCGTGGCTGCGTGCCCGGCGTTGTGGATGGTGTCGGCCAGCAATGCGATTGAGCCGGACAGGGCCACGATGAAGATCTGGGCCACGGCGGTGAACATCATGCCCGCCAGGCCGATCCACGCGGTGCGGATGCCCTCTTTGCTGGACTCGTCGGCGGATTGGATCTTTTCGCTGTGGTCGTGGGCGTGCGGCATCAAGGCATGCTTGACCTTGGCCAAAAGGCCCGCTCCGTGCGAGTGGTCGCCGTGGTTGTCGCTGCCCTTCACGCTCTTTCCCTTCAGATTGGCTGGTGCCGCCATCATTGCTTGTAGTTGCAACTAGTTGCAACTACAAGCAATGACAACAGCCGTCCCCGGCCCGGGGTGAGGGGCGGGCCGCTCCAGTGCTGGGCAGCCCGACATGAACGATTTTCATATAGTGAGGGGCCATGTCTGCGGTGAAGTTGGACAAGATAACCAAGGTCTACCCGAACGGGTTCGAAGCGGTCTCCGACTTGTCGCTTGATCTCGCCGACGGCGAGTTCTTGGTTTTGGTGGGGCCATCGGGATGCGGGAAATCGACTGTGCTCCGAATGATCGCCGGCTTGGAGGTGATCAGCGACGGTGACATTTACGTCGGCGACCGCTGCGTCAGCGACGTTGCGCCCAAGGATCGCGACATTGCGATGGTGTTCCAGAACTATGCGCTCTATCCCCAGATGACCGTGGCGGCGAACATCGGCTTTCCGCTCAGGCTGCGCAAAATGCACAAGGCCGAGCGCCGAGCCAAGGTTGAGGAGGCGGCGAAGCTCCTCGAGCTGACCGAACAGCTCGACAAGAAGCCGTCCAAACTCTCCGGCGGCCAGCGTCAGCGCGTTGCCATGGGTCGTGCCATCGTCCGACAACCAGCACTCTTTCTCATGGACGAGCCGCTTTCCAACCTCGACGCCAAGCTGCGAGTGCAGATGCGAGCCGACATTTCCAGGATCCAGAGAGAACTCGGCGTCACTACCTTCTACGTGACCCACGACCAGGTTGAGGCCATGACGATGGGCGACCGCGTGGCGGTCATCAAGGACGGCCACCTGCAACAGGTCGCGGCGCCGGAGTCTCTCTACGACGAACCGTTCAACGTCTTCGTTGCCGCGTTCATCGGCTCGCCGTCCATGAACCTGTACGAAGGCAGGATCAGCGAATCCGGCGACCAGCTCGTGGTTCAACTCGGCGACCAGCGACTGGCGCTATCGGCTGAAGTGCTCCACACCCGCTCTGCGCTCCGCCGCCATATCGACCAACCTGTGGTGGTCGGGATCCGCCCCGAAGACATGGAAGACGCGGCGATCGCCCCCGGCCATCCCGAAGACCAGCGCATCGAAGTTGAAGTCGAAGTGCGAGAAGCGCTGGGCGCTGAGACGCTCGTGCATTTCAAGATGGCGGCGCCCTACGTCGACAGCGGTGACCCCGACGCCCTTGACGAGC
The DNA here is from genome assembly GCA_028278955.1 of Candidatus Poriferisocius aerobius. GTDB lineage: Bacteria > Actinomycetota > Acidimicrobiia > Acidimicrobiales > Bin134 > Poriferisocius > Poriferisocius aerobius. The sequence continues at coordinate 21,164 of JAPYOC010000096.1, read as the reverse complement.
TCGGCGATGAGGACCAGAGCCGCTGCACGGCACGCTTCAGCCCCGACAGCCGCACCCGCCCCGGCGACCGGATTCAGGTCAATGTGACCACTGAGAAGATGCACTTCTTCGACCGGTCCACCCACTTGGCCATCCGCAACTGACCGGGCTGCCTATGATGAGCCGGTGCTAGACCTTCCCTTGTTCCCCATGACTGAAGGCTCCCACCGCGAGGTGCTGGACGGGGTCTCTAGCTACACGGCATGCGTGAGCGAACCGCCGTGGTCGACTCTTTCTGCTGGGGTGCGACCGCCAGAGCGGGTCATCTTGGCCAAGAACATGGACATAGACCACCTCGAGTCGCTTATCGAAGCCGAGGGCGACTCCGACGTTGTCGTGGGGGTGGGTGGAGGCTCGGCTCTCGACACGGCGAAGTTCCTCTCTTGGAAGACGGGAAAGCCGCTTTTTCAGATTCCCACGATCACCTCTGTCGACGCCGGTTTCACCAGAGATGTGGGAGTTCGCGTCAAGGGCAACGTCCAGTACATCGGAGCAGTGATACCCGAGACCGTTGTGGTCGATGTCGATTTGATTCGGACAGCTCCCCCCCACTTGAACAGGGCGGGCATTGGCGATGTCCTGTCCTGCATGACCGGGCTCTTCGACTGGGGGCTGGCTTGCGAGCGCGGCGAGGGGGTGGCGTGGGATGCCGACCTGGCCGCGCTCGGCGAGGAGCTGCTGATGGAGTTGGAGGGCAGCGCCGACGAGGTTGCCGACGTGACCTCCGACGCCGTCCGGTGGCTCGCCGGGGCCTACCGGCGAATCGGGGCGGCCTGTATGCAAGCCCAGCACTCGCGGTTCGAAGAGGGTTCAGAGCACTTCCTGGCCTACTCCTACGAGTTCCACACCGGCGACCAGCAAATTCACGGCGAGCTGGTCGCTCTGTGCGTGGTGGCTATGGCCGCGCTCCAGACCGAGGGGGAAGAGCGCGCCGTATCGATCATCTCGCGCAGCGGCGCAAGGGCCCATCCAGCCGATCTGGGCATCGAGCGCGAGATGTTTGCCCGAGCGGTTATCGACCTTCCCGACTACGTGCGGCGCCAGGATCTCGATTACTCGGTCATTGACGTGACGCCGATCGACCACCGGGTGGCAGACCGGCTCTGGAGTTCGGTGTCTGCGCTTCCCCGTCGCGCAGCGTGACGGCGGGATTTTTTGACACGGTTAATGTAAGCGCATACAGTGACCTCGGTCTACAACAAGTGAGCATGATCATCTGCTGCACCCGGTGAGGGGAGGTGTCGGGATGAGTTTGGCCTCTGAAATCTGCCAGTCTCCGGCGACGGCGGCCGATGTCGCTCGCGTGGCCGGCGTCTCAACCGCCACCGTCAGCCGATTCATGAACTCCCCCGATCTTCTCGCCCGCGACACGCGACAGTCCGTCCTCGGTGCCATCAAGCAGTTGAACTACCGGCCCAATCTGGCGGCGAGGAATCTGGCTGGAGGCTCCACCGACTGCCTCGGCTTGATCCTTCCCGAGCTAGGAGGCCCTTTCTTTTCGGAGCTGCTGGCCGGCGTCGAGGAGACCACGAGGGAGGCTGGCTACCACCTTCTCGTGGCGGGAACTGAACCCCACGAGGCGTTTCCGCTGGTGTTTCCGTCGCTCGACCGGCAATTCGTCGACGGCACGATTGTGTTCCCGCACACGCTCTGGCCGGGCATGATTGAGAACCTGGCCGGGCACCCGGTTGTTCTCGTCGAAGCCTCACACCGCTCCCTGCCGACGGTGGCGTTCGACGCGTCTGTCGGCGTCCGTGAGGCAATTCGGCATTTGGTCTGCGATCACGGTTGTCGGAGCATTGCTTGCTTTGCCGGTCCTGTCGGAGCGGAAGCCAGCCGATGGCGCGAGGAAGCCTACGCCCACGAGCTGAAATCGTTGGGACTCGAGGCGGATCCAGACCTGTTGATTCGCGGCGAATGGTCTGAGTGCGCCGGCATGCAGATGTTTGAGCAGCTCTTGGCCCAAGGTCGTTGTTTTGATGCCATCTTCTCGGTCAACGATGAGATGGCAATCGGCGCGATACGCGCCATGGAGCGAGCCGGGCTGCGGGCTCCGGACGATGTGCGGGTTTGCGGGTTCGACGACATACCCCTGGCTCGGTGGATGCGACCTGCTCTCACAACGGTTGCGGCCCCACCGCGAACCCTCGGTCGGACCGCGGCCGAGATTCTGCTCGCTCGAATCGCCGGCCGATCGATGCCGTCGGCCGTGCGGATTCCAACGTTTCTCATCACACGCGAAACATGCGGTTGCAGAGAAGAACTCGACAATGAGAGGAAAACACACTATGAGACCACTATTTGACAACGCTGTATCCTGGACGCTCCGGTTTTTGGTCGTCATTGTGGCCAGCCTGGCGCTGGTGGCGACGGCATGCGGCAACGACGACTCCGATTCGGGAGATTCCGCTCCGGCGGCACCGTTAGCCACGGGCACCGCCGAGTCGATGCCCGACTCCGACGGCGCCATGGACGACGAAGAGGTTGAGATCCGCGTGGCGTATTTCAACAGCGGTGGTCAGACCGAGGTGGACTTCCGGGAGGAGCAAGCCGCGGCCTTTGAAGCGATGCATCCCAATGTGACGGTGGACATGGAGCCGATCAGCGATTGGATGACCACCGTGGCTCCCCAGATCGCGTCGGGCACCCTGGCGGATGTTATCTGGGGCAGCACTGACGACGGCTACGGGCAGATGGTGGCCCGAAACGCTTTCACATCGATCCAGCCCTACATAGACTCCGAAGGGTACGACCTGTCGCTGTGGCCCGAAAGCATGCTCTCGCACTTCTCGAATCCAGAGGGCGACCTGCTGGTGCTTCCCTACGCCAACCTGTCCTTCAACTTCTTGTATTACAACAAGAACCTGTTCGATGAGGCCGGGTTGGACTACCCCGATGCTTCTTGGTCGATCGACGATCTCATCGATGCCGCTCGGGCGCTTTCGGTGCCCGATGAGCAGTGGGGTTTCGGCTTCGCCTGGGACGACCTCTTCTTGACTTGGATGAGGATGTACGGCTGCGAATTCTCCAACGATGCCACCTATCCCACCGACTACACCTACAACGACCCGACCTGCGTTGAGGCCGTCGAAGACCTTGACGAGCTCAGCCGAGAAGGCGTGATCAACTGGGAGCTGGGCGCGCAATGGGGCGGCTTGGCCCCCGGCGACGACACTGGTGAGGGCGCTTTCTCCGGCGGCCATGTGGCGATGCTCCTCTCGGGCACCTGGGAAGCTCCGACGATTGCGGCCAACTCCGGCGGCGCCTTCGAGTTCGATGCCGTACCTGCGCCGCTGGCACCGGGTGGAACCATTCAAGGCGCGGCGTCGGGCTTCGGCGTGTCCTCCGACTCGGACCATCCTGAATGGGCCTGGGAGTACGTGAAGCACATCTCAGGCCCAGAGGGCCAAGAGGCCGAAGCCCGACTGGGCCTGGGCCAGTCGCCGATTGCCACCATCTTGGATCGGGTCTACTGCGTGTCTGATGCCCCGCCGGCCAACAAGTGCGAGGTGGCCAAGAGCGGTGCGGCCAACACCAAGTGGGAGCCATTGGCCGACGCGTGGGGCCCCGGATTCTGGGATGTGATGGTCTCGGCGGCACAGGGAGGCTTCATCGCAGGCTCTCCCCCGGACTGGCAAGCCCTCCTTGATGAGGCGGTGGAGACTTCGCGACAGGCTGCACCTCTTTCGTGAACGGCGAGCAGGTCCGCCGGCGCTTGCTTTCGCGCCGGCGGACCCGTTCTCGCTCAAAGAGGCTTTCGGCTAGCCGTCCGTCGGGCAAGCTGGCCCGGCGAGAGTCGCGGTGGTTCTACTTTTTTATCGCCCCCTGGATTATCGGGTTCGTCTTCTTCGGCTTGTGGCCGGTGGTGGCCTCATTCGGATTGGCCTTCTCCGATTACGATCTCAGCAGCGGGTGGCCCGACTTCATCGGTTTTGACAACTTCGCCAAGATGACCGACCCGGTACAGGGTCCAATACTGGGCAAAGCCATTCGCAACACGCTGTACATAGCGCTGCTGGTCATCCCCATGCAGCTCGTTTTTGGCCTCGCGCTGGCGCTGCTGTTGAGCCAGAGAGTGCGGGGCATGGCGGTCTTCCGCACCGCTTTCTACCTCCCCACCGTGGTGACCGGCGTAGCCAGCCTGGTGGTCTGGATTTGGATCCTGGGAAGCGACGGCCTGCTCAACCAGGGGCTCGAGTTCCTCGGCATAGAAGGGCCGGTGTGGCTGCGCGACCCGGCCACGGTCAAGCTGGGGATAGTGATCGTGATGGTGTGGGGGGGCACCGGGGGGATGATGCTCATCTTCTTGGCCGGCCTCCAGAGCCTGCCGACTGAGCTGTTGGACGCCGCCGCCGTCGACGGTGCGGGCGCGGCCCGCCGCTTCTGGCATGTGAAGCTGCCCCTGCTGACCCCGCAGCTCTTCTTCAACCTGGTTATCGGCATCGCCGGCGGCTTGGGAGTGTTCACCGAGACCTATGTGATTTCCACCGACCCCGGCAGCGGTGCTCCGGCCAATGAGTCGCTCACGCTGATCATGTACATCTATCGACAGCTTCTCCAGAATTTCCAGGCTGGCTACGCCTCGGCGGTGGCCTGGGTTTTCACCGCCACCGTCGCGCTGCTCACCGCCGTCCAGTTCTGGACCTCGCGCCGGTGGGTCCACTACGAGTACGAGAACTGATGACCGCCGCGGAAACAACCGACGCCCACTCCCGCCGACGAGAGGCTCATCGCGGTCGTCGCGCTTCGAGTTGGCGCGCCGCCCCCCGGATGGTTCGCCGCATCGTGCTCTACGCCGTTCTCCTCGGACTGTCGTTTCTGTTCGCTTTGCCATTCCTCTGGCAGTTCGGGGCGGCGTTCAAGACCAACGCTGAGATTCTCGAGCCGGGGCTCAACCTCATCCCCGACTCCCTGAACCTGGAGAACTTCGATAAGGCGCTCAACTCAGTGCCCTTCGACCTGTGGTTCTACAACTCGCTGTTCATCGCCGTGCTGGGCACCATCGGGGCCACCCTGTCGTCAGCGTTTTGCGCGTACGGATTCGCGGTCTTGCGGGCCCGGGGCAGCAGCCTCTGCTTCGGTCTGGCGCTGATCACCATCTTCATCCCGTTTGAGGCCCTCCTCATCCCCGAGTTCATCTTGTTCTCCGAGCTGGGCTGGTTGAACACGCCGATGCCCCTCATACTGCCGTGGTGCTTCGGCGGCGGAGCGTTCAACATCTTCTTGATGCGACAGTTCTTCAAAGGACTTCCACACGATTTGGTGGATGCGGCCCGGCTGGACGGAGCGTCGGAGTTCCGCATCTTCTGGCAGGTCATGCTGCCGCTTACCGTCCCCGCGTTGACGGTGGTCGCGGTCTTCCACTTCATCTACCTGTGGAACGACTTCTTGCGACCGCTGGTGTACCTCCAAGACACCAACGCCACCACATTGCCGGTGGGCCTGAGCAGGTTCGTCAGCCGATTCAGCCGGGAGTGGTCCACCTTGATGGCCGGGAGCGTCATGGCGCTCGTGCCGATCATCGTGCTGTTCGCCGTTGCTCAGCGTTTCATCGTGCGGGGCATCAACCTTTCGGGAATAAAGCGGTGAGCGGCGCCGAAGCGGCCTACCGCGCCGCCCTGAGCGCCGGGGCCGCGCCCCTGTCGCTGGCGGGACAGTGGGATATGTGGCTCGGTCCCGCCGATGACGCCCTCGGGGGCCGCCTGGCCCAGCAGTCGATCACCGTGCCCTCCAATTGGTGGCTGTGCGGCGTGGACCATTCCGGCAAGGCGACTTTCGCCCGCACTTTCGACGTTGAGGAGCACATGGCCGACAAGACGCTGCGACTGCGCTTCGACGGCGTCGACTACTACTGCCGGGTGTGGATAGACGGCGAACCGCTCGGTTCTCACGAGGGGTACTTCGACCCGTTTTGGTTCGACCTGCCGGGATTGTCGGCCGGTTCGCACCGCGTGGTGGTGGAGGTGGACTCTCCCCACGAACCGTGGGGCACCGTCTGGCACATGTACAAAACGCTGATCAAAGGGGTGCTGGGCCACCACGACGCCCGCCCGGGCGCCGCTTGGAGCGTCGACGGCCAGGCCGCCAACTCGGGTGGGATCTGGGCGCCGGTGACGCTGGAGGCGTGGCCGTCCAATGTGATCATCGACCATGCGGTGGTCTGCGCCACCCCGGCGGGCGAACGCCAGGCCACCGTGGAGGTGACCGGGAAGCTTTCTGTTCGCCCGGGCGCACCGGCGGCGTTGGCAGTAGCGCTGGCACTGACCGGCCCGGCGGACTCGGGCCGGATGTCGGTGGAGGTCGCGGTCCCGGCGGGCGCCGATGCGGTGGAGTTTCACGCCCGCGCTCGCCTGCCGCTCGCCGACCGCTGGACCACGTGGGACCGGGGCGTCCCCGTGCTCTACGACGGCCTCATCACCGTCGAGGCCGCCGGCGTCGGCACCGGGGCTCCTCTGGCCACCCGATCAGTGCGAACCGGGATTCGATCGGTGGCCGTCGACCCTTCCTACCGCTGGCAGCTCAACGGCGAAGAGGTCTGGATTCGGGGCACCAACTACATCGGCACCTTTTGGCCGGCCGAATACACCGAGGAGCGCATTCGCCAAGACCTCGGGCTCATCCGCGATGCAGGGATCAACCAGGTCCGAGTTCACGCTCATGTGGCGCCGCCGCCGCTGTACGAGGTCGCCGATGAGATGGGCCTGATGATTTGGCAGGACTTCCCGTTGCAGTGGGGGTACACCGACGATCCTGTCTTTCATCGCGAGGCCCATCGCCAGATGCAGGCCATGATTCGATGGCTCGGCAGCCATCCCTCGGTCGTCGCATGGTGCTGCCACAACGAGTCGCCGTGGGATGCGCCCTGGATGGCCGAAGAGTTCGGCGGCGCCCATGATCCCGGCCACAACCGGCAGCTCGACGAAGACCTGGAGGCCATCGCCCGAGCCGCAGACCCGTCCCGGTACGTTCACCGCAACAGCGGCACGGGCGACAGCCACCACTACGCCGGTTGGTATTTCGGACACTGGGAGGACTTCGCCTCCCGTCCCGGCGGCCCGTTTGTCACCGAGTACGGCTCGCTGGCGCCGCCGGATGCGGCAACTCTGCGCGAGATCATCCCCGAAGAGGTGCATGCCTACGACTCAGAGCAAGCTCGGCGCACCTGGGCGTTCCACGACTTCCAGCACCAGGAGACCGAGCAGTACATCAAAGTGCTGCCGTCGGACGGGCTCGAGCACTATGTAGCCGCCGCACAGGCGTATCAGGCCAACCTGGTTCAAGTGGCTACCGAAGCGTACCGGCGGGGCAAAGCCCGCCGCCCCGGGGGGCAGCCCGCCGACGGCGGGCCGCTCATCACCGGTATCCACCACTTCATGGCTGTCGAGGCCTGGGAATCGCTCACCTGGGCCGTCCTCGACCACAACCGAACGCCCAAGCCCGGCTACCACGCGCTCAGCCGGGCGATGGCGCCGCTGCTGGTGTGCGCCGAGCTGCTCGACGGGCGTGAACAGCCGGCGCCGAGGCCTCGTTCGGGCCGCACCACCATTCTGCGCGTCTGGCTCATCAACGACCGGCCGGCACCAGTGCCCGAGGCCACGCTTCACTGGTCGGCTCGCACCATCCCCGATCCCGCTCTCCCTGCCGCCAAAGCCGAGCCTCGGCGAGAGGGGGCGACGCGGGCGGCGGTGTCAGCCGAGGGGACCATGGCCGTCGACGGCGCCGAGGGCGACTCCGCGATGATTCTGGGGGAAGACCGGGTGAGCCTCGGCGCCGGGTGGCATCGCGTCGTGTTGCGACTCCACGCCCGCGATGACCGGCGTTTGCTGGCGGCGAACCATTTGGACATCGAGGTGCGTCGATGACCACAGACCCGGGTCAAAGCAGCACCCGAGACGCGCCCGCCAGAGACGTGTTAGAGACGTGTATAGTTGTCGGCTGGGCGTGAGGCTGGCCCTTTTGACTGACTCTACGGCACCGCAGCTGGAAACGCAGGCCGCTGGTGTGGTGCAAACTGGAGGTGGGCAATGACGGAGCAGCTCGCGATCTTGGGCGGAACCCCCGTTCGGCCCCAGGGCTATCCGGCGTGGCCGGATGTAGACGAGGCCACCGTGGCCAGGTTGACCGAGACGGCCCGTTCAGGCGTGTGGGGCGGCTTTCCGTTCCCGGGGCCCAACACGGCGCTGTTCGCGGAGCGGTTCGCCGCTCTGCACGACGTGCGCCATGCCGTCCCCATGGCCAACGGGACCGTCACCATGGAGGTGGCGCTGAAGGCTCTCGGCATCGGATGGGGTGATGAGGTCATTGTGCCTGCGCTCACGTTCGCGGCAACAGCGTATGCCCCTTTGGCGGCTGGAGCGTTGCCCGTGCTCGTGGATGTGAGTCCTGGGTCGCTGGCGATCGACCCCGACGCGGTCGAGGCCGCGATCACGCCTCAGACCAAAGCGATAATCCCGGTCCACCTCGGGCAGGTGATGGCCGATATGGATCGGCTGGGCGAGATCGCGTCGCGCCATCACCTCGCAATAATCGAAGACTGCGCGCACAGCCACGGCAAGCAGTGGCGTGGTCGCAGCGCCGGCGCCGTGGCTGCCTTCGGGTCGTTCAGCCACCAGAGCACGAAGATCCTGACCTCGGGCGAGGGGGGCACCCTCACCACCAACGACGATCGGCTGGCCGAGCTGGCCGCTTCAATCATCGACTGTGGTCGAGCCAAGGACCCGGGCGAGGAGCGGTTCACGTTCGGCGCCAACTACCGGCTCAGCGAACTCCAGGCGGCGGCCCTCGTCGGCCAGGTGGACAAGTTCGAATCCCAGATGGAGGAGCGGGCCCAAGCCGCCGCCTATTTCGAAGAGCTGATGGCAGGTGTCGAGGAGGTTCGGTTGCTCGACGTCGATGAGCGCATCACCCGACGCAGCTTCTACCGCTATATCGTGTGCATCGACCCCGAGGCTTTCGGCGGCGCCGACAACGATATGGTGTGCGATGCCCTCGACGAAGAGGGGATCGGCACCTGGGTTGGCTACCCGTCGCTCACCCGCGACCCCCTGTTCCAGCCGTGGCTGAGCCGCCTGCCGGCTGCCGTGGAGCACGCTGATCGTCTTCGTCCCGAAGCCTGGGACTGCCCGGTGTCAGATCGGGCAGGTTCGAGCGAGACGGTCTACCTGGACGAGAACGTGTTCCGGGCCGGCCGACAGGGCGTCGAAGACGCGGTGGCCGCGATCAAAAAGGTCCGAGACGGCGCCCGCAGTCTCCGGTCGTTGATGGACCGATGATCCAGCCGATCCGCTTTGCCATGTGCGGCGTCGGATGGGTGGGGAAGATGCACGCAGGGGCCATCGCCGCGACACCGGGCGCCGAGCTGGTGGCGGTACACAACCACCGGCAACCGAGCCTGGATGAGTTCGCCGCGGCCCATCCCGTGGCCCTGGCCACCTCAGACTGGGAAGAGTTTCTCGGCGCCGTACGCGACGGCGGCGCCGAAGTCGCGGTGGTCGCCACTCCCAACGCGCGTCACGCTTCGCAGTCCATTGCGCTCATGCGCGCCGGCGCCCATGTCCTGGTCGAGAAGCCGATGGCGGTATCGGCCGCGGCGGGCGAGGAGATGGCGTCGGTTGCCGAGCAGACGGGGCGGGCCCTCATGACCGGCCACATGTGGCGCTTCGATCCCGAGGCCCAGTGGCTTCGCCAACAGATCGCCGGCGGGGCGCTGGGCGAGATCGTCAGGACGCGTTCGCTCAGCGTCCACACTTGGTGGGGGCCGTCAGGCTGGTTCCAACAACGGGCGCTCGCCGGCGGGGGCGCTTTGGCCGACATGGGCGTCCATGCCATCGATACCACCCGCTACCTGATCGGAGACCCGCACCCGGTCGGGGTCACGGCCCGAATCGGCACCTACTACGGGAGTTACGACGTCGATGACACGGCCGTGGTGCTTGTCGACTGGGACAACGGCACGACCAGCCAGATCGAGGCCGGTTGGTGGCAGGTGCAATCTGACGGGCCCGAAGCGGCCACCCGATTGCATGGCACCCAAGCCTTCGGGTCGCTGTTCCCGACCCATGTGACCCGCGAGCTCCAAGACGAGGCGGTCGAGGAGCGAACTCCGCCGCCCTTTGACCGCAATGAGCATTGCGACCCCGCGTTGTTCGAGGGCCAGATAGCCCACGCCGTCGATGTCGCCCGAGGCGACAAGCCGCCCGTGAACGGACCTGATATTGGGCTGACCACAGTGCGGATAATGGAGGCTGCCTACCGCTCGGCGGAAACCGGCGAGAGGATAAGGCTCTCATGAAGATCGCGGTCATCGGCGGCGGCAGCACCTATACGCCGGAGCTGGCCCAGGGAATTGCGGTGAGGGGCAGTGCCCTGGGGATTGACGAACTCGTCCTTCACGACATCGACCCGGAGCGGCTTCGTGTCGTCGGGGGTTTTGCCCGACGCATTCTCGCTGCCGCCGACTGGCCGGGCCGCCTGGTGCTGGCCGAGGATTTGGACACGGCTCTCGAGGGCGCGTCGTTCTGTCTGGTTCAGCTCCGGGTGGGCGGCCTAGCCGCACGACTGAAAGACGAGACCATTCCGCATCAGTTCGGGATCCTCGGCCAGGAAACCACCGGTCCCGGAGGGTTTGCCAAGGCCCTGCGCACCGTTCCCGTGGTGCTCGAAGTGGCCGACCGCTACGCAGCGCTCGGAGACCCGGACGGCTGGCTGGTGGACTTCGCCAACCCAGTCGCAATCGTGGCCCAGGCGTTGGCCGACGCCGGGCACCGAGCCCTGGGGCTGTGCAACGTTCCCATAGGTCTCCAGCGGGAGGTAGCCGAGGCCTTCGGGGTCGAAGCGGCCCGGGTCGAGCTCGACTCTGTGGGCCTCAACCATGCGTCGTGGTTCCGCGATGTGCGGATCGACGGGCGTTCTGTGATGGACGTGCTGATGAGCCTCTACGTTGATCGGGTCAGCGAAGAAACCGGCTGGCCGGCCGCAGACCTCAAAGCCGCCGAGGCGATTCCCTCCTACTATCAGGCCTACTACCACCACCCCGACCAGATTCTCGCCGAGCAGCTCGCCGAGGGAACCCGGGCCACCGAGGTGATCGGGGTTGAGCGCGACCTTCTCAACCTCTACCGTGATGAGCGCCGGACAGAGATCCCCGAGTTGCTGTCCGAGCGCGGGGGTGCGTGGTATTCGGAAGCGGCGATCGAGGTTATTGAGGCGCTCGGCACCGAAGGCGGCCGCAATCTGGTGGTGAACGTGCCCAACGGGGATGCTTTTGCCGACCTTCCCCCCGACTTGGTCGTCGAGGCCAACTGCCGGGTGGACATATCGGGGGCCCATCCGCTGGACGGCGCACCTCTGGCGGCGGAGCAGCGCCAACTGGTTGCCGCCCTTCACCACTACCAGCGGCTCACCATTCAAGCGGCGTTGACCGGCGATCGCGGCGTCGCCCTCGACGCGCTGGCGGCCAACCCGATTGTGCCGTCGCGCGGCATTGCTGAACCCCTGCTCGAGGCGATTCTCGCCGCCAACCGGGAGCACCTTCCGGCTTTCTTTGCCGGCATCGAACCTTGAGTGCTGTGATCGCCGCCGTCGACGGGGGCAACTCCAAGACCGACGTCGCTCTTGTCGCCTCCGACGGCGCCGTGTTGGGCATGGCCCGGGCCGCGGCGGGCTCGTACCACGCGGTCGGGATGGAGACCATGGTCGCCAACATCAAAGACGGCCTACGCGAGGCCTCGGTCTCGGGAGGCCTCGGCCCTGATGATCTCGACCTGGCGCTGGGGGTGTACTGCCTGGCCGGCGCCGACCTGCCCGTCGATGACCGAAGGCTGCGGCGGGTGCTGGGCGGCGCCGGCATCGCCCGGAAGACGATCGTGTTGAACGACGCCTTTGCCGGCCTCCGAGCCGGCTCGACCACCGGCTGGGGAATATCGCTGGTGTGCGGCGCAGGCATGAACTGCGCGGGGGTTGGCCCGACCGGCCGCACTGTGCGGTTCCCGGCCCTCGGCGCACTCTCGGGAGACGAAGGCGGCGGCGGCGACCTGGCCGTGCGGGCGCTGGGGGCAGCGGTTCGAGGACGGGACGGCCGAGCCCAGCGCACATCCCTGGAGACGTTGATACCAGAACATTTCAGCCTGCGCCGGCCGGTTGACGTGGTGACCGCCGTTCATGTGGGCGAGGTGCCGAGCCACGCGCTGCTGGGCTTGGCGCCGGTGGTATTCACGGCGGCGCAAGAGGGTGATGAGGTCGCCCGTGAGCTGGTGGAATGGCTGGCCGACGAACTGGTGCTGATGGGCGCCTCAGCGATCCGCCGCCTGAGGTTGGCCAGCTCGGTGTTCGAGGTGGTGTTTGTCGGATCGATCTGGAAGACCAGCGACACCGATTTCCACGACCGCGTTCGCGACGGTCTGCTCGCCGTGAGCCCCCATGCAGTCCTCCGCCAGCTAGACGCCCCGCCCGTCGTCGGCGCCGCCCTGTTGGGTTCGGACCGACTCGGCCTCGGCCGAAGCGCCGAGGCCCGGATACGCGCCGAGCTGACCGAACACCGCGCCACGACCATCTAGGCGGGGGTCCTGCTGGCTGCGATAGCCCGCAAAGCGGCGGAGGCGCAGAGAGTTGGATACGACGAACAAAGACGACAGCCCCATCGCGGCCGCGGCGATCATCGGGTTCAGCACGCCGAGGGCGGCCAGCGGAATGGCCGCGGTGTTGTAGGCGAACGCCCAGAACAAGTTGCCCTTGATAACGGCCAAGGTCCGCCGCGACAGGGCGACGGCGTCGGCGACGGCGCGCAGGTCGCCGGAGACGATGGTCAGGTCGGACGCCTCTATAGCGACGTCGGTTCCGGTGCCAACCGCGATCCCGAGGTCGGCCTGCGCGAGGGCGGGTGAGTCGTTGATGCCGTCGCCGACCATGGCCACCCGGTGGCCCTCGGACTGGAGCCTCATGATCACTGCGGCTTTGTCGTCGGGGTAGACCTCGGCGATCACGGCGTCGCCGGGCCTTGTCCCTACGCCCACCTCGGCGGCCACCGCCTTCGCGGTGCGGGCGTTGTCGCCGGTCAACAACATGACTTTCAGGCGCTGCTCGTGGAACGCGGCGACGGCGTCAGCCGATGTCGGCTTGATCCGGTCGGCGACGACGAAGACCATCTCAGCGGCTCCGTCACGACCGGCGAATACCGCGGTTGCCCCGCTCTGCTCCGCCGCGGCCGCTTCGGCTTCCACAGCGGCGGGCACGCGGTCGAAGAGGCTCCGGCGGCCAACTCGCACCTCTTCGCCGTCAACGACGGCGGCCACCCCCGAGCCGGGAAGGCTCTCGAAGTGGTCGACGTCTCGCTTGTCAGCAACGAAGGCGGCGATGCTCATGGCGATCGGGTGCTCAGACCGAGCCTCGGCCGATGCGGCGAGCTGAGCAAGCCTCTCGGTGGCCGGCTCGTCGAGGCCGGGGGCCGCGACACGGGTGACCGACATGGCGGCCTCGGTGACCGTTCCGGTCTTGTCCAACACGATGGCGTCGATTGCCCGGGTGTCCTCGAGGACTTCGCCGCCTTTGATGATTACCCCGAGCTGGGCGCCGCGGCCGGTACCGACCATGATCCCGAGCGGGGTTGCCAACCCCAAAGCGCAGGGGCAGGCGATGATCAACACGGTCACCGCCGCGGTGAACGCCTCTCTGGCCACCTCGCCGAGCAGCAGCCAAGTGGCCAAAGACACGGCGGCGATCACGATCGCCACCGGCACGAATACCGCCGATACCCGGTCGGCTAGCCGCTGCACTTCGGCCCGGCTGCCCTGGGCCTGGTCTACGAGACGGATGATCTGGCCCAACGCCGTGTCGGCGCCGACCCGGGTCGCCTCAACCGTGAGCGAACCGTTGGCGTTGATCGTGGCGCCGATGACCTCGTCGCCACCGCCGACATCGACCGGCACCGGTTCGCCGGTCACCATCGACCGGTCCACCGCCGACCGGCCTTCGACCACGATGCCGTCGGTGGCGATTTTCTCGCCCGGCCGCACCACGAACCGCATTCCGACGGCAAGATCGTCCAGGGGAACTTCTCGCCCGTCTTCCAGCAGAGCCGTCTTCGCGCCCAGGTCGGCCAGCGCCCTGATCGCATCCCCAGAGCGGCGCTTGGCCCGCAGCTCGAACCACTTTCCCAACAGGATCAGCGCGATGATCACCGCGCCGGTCTCGAAGTAGACGTGACCGTCGCCCACATCCCCGATCAAAATGACCGCCGACCAGATCAGCGCCGACAGCGACCCCATCGACACCAGCGTGTCCATCGTGGTCGAACCGTGTCGCAGATTCATCCATGCCGCCCGGTGGAACGGCCAGCCCGACCACCCGATCACCGGTGTCGCGAGGCCGGCGACCACCCACTTCCACCCGTCGAACCCAAGCGCGGGCACCATCGAGATGAGCGTCAGCGGCAGAGTCAGCGCCGCGGCCACCGCCAGTCGTCGGCGCAGGTCTGCTTCCCGCTCGGCGGTGGCTTGCTCATCGCCTCCGTCTTCGAGCACGGCGTAGCCCAGCGCCTCCACCTCCCCGGCGAGCGCAGACGCACTGACCGACCGGTCATGGCGCACGCTCGCCCTGCTAGTGGCAAAGTTGACGTTCGCTCCGTCAACCCCGCTGACCTCGGCCAGCCGGCGTTGAATTCGGTTTGCACAGGCCGCACAAGTCATGCCTCCTACCTGGAGATCGGTTCTCAGCGGGGAATTGACTGCCATAGACGCACCTCAACGACCACATCATCTTACCGGCCATCGCTGGCAACACCGCTGGCAACGCCGCCGTCGGCGACGCCTCCCTGCGCTCAGTCGGATGGGGCGATGTGCCCCTCGAGGCCGTAGGGGCGGTAGGGGCCGAAGATGGACTGCTCGAGCACGCCGACGCCTCGTCGGTCGCCCATGCGCACCTTCATGAGGTGCTGGACGTGCTGGTTCTCGAAGGCGCTGTCGTCCACATCGGCCAGCTTCCAGCGCTCTGCGGCCATGGCCAGCTCGCCTTTCCAGGCACCGTGGGGCCAAGTGGGGTGGCTGTAGCCGATGCCCTTCATCCGATAGGTGAACTGCTTCTCAAAGGCGATCTCGTGGCGGGCGCCGTCTTCCAGCGAGGTCATGGCCAGGGTGGCGCTCTTGATCATGCGGCTGCCGGGCTCGAACTCGAGCTGGTGCTCCAAGCGGTGCATGGGCTCCACGCCCGGGTCTTCCACGCCGGGATTGTCGGCGAGGGAGTCGTAGACGGGTAGAAAGGCGCCCACGTGGAACCGGGGCCGACCCAGAGTGTCCTCGAACAGCTGGTAGTGGCTGCACATGTCGTCCCAGTGCAGCGGGGCCCAGAGAAAGAACAGGCCCATGGCCTGCGGCGGTTGGGGGGCGCCCCGGTTGTCGCCGCCGGCCACCGGGCGGACGCCCCACGAGCGGTCTTTCGTGCCGTAGGTCTCGGTTCGGTCGATCTCCATGCGTTGGCCGTCGTATTCGATCCAGCCCTGCCAGCGGCCGAATTGGGTGAACCGGGTGGTGTCCATGATCCGCCGGCTACCGTCGGACCAGTGGTGGCGGGGCTCTTCGACGGCGGCGGTACGGGCCTCGAACGTGAGGTCGGCGGTGAAGTCGGTGTCGTTGGGGGCCAGCACCACCCGGCAGGCTCTCATGGGATCGGTGACCTCTAGGTTGAACGGCCCGACGCTGAGCTCGGAGGGCTCGGGATTGGCCCGGGCCGAAGCGTGGAAGGCGTGCTGCACCCCGTTGTGGACGATGCTGATGCCGCAGTCCTGGATGCCGAGATGGGGATAGCGGGCGGTGCCCACCCCGAGGTACATGTCGCCAGCCTTGGAGTAGCCGTTGAACCAGTAGCGCTCGTAGAAGTCCTTCTCTCCGGTCGCAGGGGTGGAGATGGGATCGGGGGTCTGGTGGATGGGGAAGTCGTCGAATCTGCTCAGCACTCGCCCATGCTGGCAGACCTCCGACTACAGATTGTTGTCGGGGGTGCTGATACTTTCACTGAACTCCTTGGCAGATACATCGAGCCACCACAACGAGGCACCCACCATGGGCAGAGGCAACGGCCAACAGCACCCTTTCCGCACCTTCCAGCTCCGCAATCTGGAAGCCACCCCCGGTTTCGCCCGGTTGAGCGACCACCAGAGGATGGCGATCCGGGTGGTTGGCTCGGTGCTCCCGTTCAAGACCAACAACTATGTGTGCGAGCAGCTCATCGACTGGGACAACATCCCCGACGACCCCATGTTCCAGCTCACCTTCCCCCAGGAGGCAATGCTCGACCCCGAGCACTTCTCCCGCATCGCCGATCTGATCACGGCCGATGCGCCGCAGTCCGAGATCAAGGCGGTGGCCCGGGAGATCCAGTTGAGCCTCAATCCGCACCCCGCCGGGCAGGTGGAGATGAACGCCGGGTACCTCGAGGGACAAGTGGTGCAGGGCGTGCAGCACAAGTACCGGGAGACGGTGCTGTTCTTCCCCACCCAGGGCCAGACCTGCCACGCCTACTGCACGTACTGCTTTCGGTGGCCGCAGTTCGTGAAGCTCGACGACCTCAAGTTTGCGAGCAAAGAAATCGACCGGCTGGTGGCCTATCTCAAGCTGAATCCGGCGGTTTCCGACGTGCTGTTCACCGGCGGTGATCCGATGACCATGCGCACTGAGCTGATCCGCCGCTACGTCGAGCCCCTGTTGGCCGACGACTTGGGGATCAGCACCATCCGGTTCGGCACCAAGGCGCCGGCCTATTGGCCCTACCGATTCACTGACGGCACCGACGCCGACGACCTTCTGCGGCTGTTTGAGGAGATTGTGGCCTCCGGCCGCCACCTGGCCGTCATGGCCCACCTCTCCCATCCGGTCGAGCTGTCCACCGACGCCTCCCGCGACGCGCTGCGCCGCATCATCGACACCGGGGCGATGGTGCGGTGCCAAGCTCCGTTGATCCGCCATGTCAACGACAGCGCCCGGACATGGGCCGACATGATCACCACCGAAGTGGCCTTGGGAGCGGTGCCGTACTACTTGTTTGTGGAGCGCGACACCGGTGCCAAGCGGTACTTCGAGGTGCCGCTGGTGGAGGCCTACCAGATCTACACCGATGCCTACCGGCAGGTGTCAGGTCTGGCCCGCACATGGCGCGGGCCGTCGATGTCGGCCACCCCGGGCAAAGTGGTGGTGGACGGCATTGCCGAGATCGGCGGTGAGAAGGTGATCGCCCTCAAGTTCCTGCAGGCCCGCGACCCCGACTGGGTGAACCGGCCGTTCTTCGCCGCCTACGACGACAAGGCATCGTGGCTCGACGAGCTGCGCCCGGCGTTCGGCGAGGAGAAGTTCTTCTACGCCGACGAGCTGCACAACACCAGGCCCGACGCCCCGAAGCAGCTGCAGCTCACCATCACCAGAGCGGCCTAACCGTCCGCCGTCACTCCCACTCAATCGTGCCGGGGGGTTTGGAGGTGATGTCGTAGGCCACCCGGTTGATGCCGTCCACCTCGTTGATGATGCGGTTCGACATCTTCTCCAGCAGCTCGTGGGGGAGTCGGGCCCAGTCGGCGGTCATGGCGTCCTCGCTGGTCACCGCCCGGACCACTGCCAGCTGTCCGTAGGTGCGCTCGTCGCCCATCACGCCCACGGTGCGGATATCGGGCAGCACGGCAAAGGCCTGCCACACCTCCCGTTCCAGCCCCGCCGCGGCGATCTCGGCGCGGACGATGGCGTCGGCCTGGGCCAACAGGGCCGCTTTGGCCGGGGTCACCTCGCCGATCACCCGCACGCCGAGGCCGGGGCCGGGGAAGGGCTGGCGCCACACGATCTCGTCGGGCAACCCCAGCTCGCGGCCCACGGCCCGCACCTCGTCTTTGAACAGGTCGCGCAATGGCTCCACCAGCTCGAAGTCCATCTCCTCGGGGATGCCGCCCACGTTGTGGTGGCTCTTGATCTTGGCCGCCGAGTCGGAGCCCGACTCGATCACGTCGGGATAGAGCGTGCCCTGCACCAGATAAGCAGCCCCGTTCACCTGGTTGGCGGCCTCCTCGAAGACGCGGATGAACCGCTCGCCGATGATCTTGCGCTTCTTCTCGGGGTCCACCACCCCGGCCAACGCGTCGAAGAAACGGCTGGCGGCATCCACCGCGATCAGCTCGATGCCCTGGGAGCGGCGGAAGGCGTCGATCACCTGCCGGCCCTCGTCGTGGCGCATCAGCCCGGTGTCCACGAACACGCAGGTGAGCTGATGGCCCACGGCCCGGTGGACCAGGGCCGCTGCCACTGCGGAGTCCACCCCGCCGCTCAGGCCGCACACCGCTCGGCCGTCGCCGATCTGAGCACCGATGGCGGCCACCGCTTCGTCGATGAAGCACTCGGTGGTCCACGACGGCGCCAGCCCGGCGCACCGGTACAAGAACCGCTCCAGCACCGCCTGCCCGCCCGGGGTGTGGGCCACCTCGGGGTGGAACTGGACGCCGAAGATGCGCCGGACGGGGTTCTCGAGAGCCGCCACCGGAGCTTGGGGAGTGGAGGCGGTGATCGCGAAGCCGTCGGGCGGCGTGGCGATGGAGTCGAAGTGGCTCATCCACACCGGATGGTCGGCGTCCTCGCAGGCCTCGGCCAACGTGCCGGCGGCGAGCCTGCTCTCTGCGGCCGTCGTTTCGCCGTTGTCGCTGCCGAAGAGCAGGCTGGGTGCCTTCAGGCTCAGGGCGGTGCGGCCGTATTCGCCGATACCGGTGCAGGACACCTTCCCGCCGAGTTGAGCGGCGATGAGCTGGGCGCCGTAGCAGATGCCCAGAATGGGAATGCCCAGGCGATAGACGCCGGGGTCGATGCGGGGCGACCCCTCAACGTGGACCGACTTGGGGCCGCCGGAGAAGATCACCGCACCGGGCTGGCGGTCGGCGATCTCGTCGGCGCTGATGGAGTGGGGGACGATCTCGCTGTAGACGCGGGCCTCTCGCACCCGGCGGGCGATGAGCTGGGCGTATTGGGCGCCGAAATCCACCACCAACACCGGATGGTCTCGGCCCGCGGTGGCGGTGTTGGGGGTGATCGTCAACGGCCCATCCCGATGCCCTGGGACCGCTGGAGGGATTTGCCCTCGGTTTGCAGGGAGGGGGCGACCATTATGTCGGCTTTCTGGAACTCCTTGAGCGACCCGTAGCCGCAGGTGGCCATCGAGGTTCGCAGCCCGCCGAACAGGTTGAGGCGGCCGTCGTTCTCGGTGGCCGGGCCGACCAGGATCTCCGCCAGGGTGCCCCGGGGGGTGGTCTGCACCCGGGCGCCGCGGGGCAGGGTGGGATGGAAGGTGGCCATGCCCCAGTGGTGGCCTCGGCCGGGGGCTTCGTGCGCCGCGGCCAGCGGCGAGCCGATCATCACCGCGTCGGCGCCGCACACGATGGCCTTGGCGACGTCGCCGCCAGTGGCCATGCCCCCGTCGGCGATGATGTGGGCGTACACCCCGGTTTCGTCGAGGTGGCGCATCCGAGCAGCCCGGGCGTCGGCGATGGCGGTGGCCTGGGGCACCCCGATGCCCAGCACCCCCCGGGTGGTGCAGGCCTGGCCCGGTCCGACGCCCACCAGGACGCCGGCGGCTCCGGTGCGCATGAGGTGCAGGGCCGCGTCGTAGCTGGCGCAGCCGCCGACGATCACCGGGATCTCCAGACGGCGCACGAACTGTTTGAGATTCAGCGGCTCGTGGTTTTTGGACTTGTGCTCGGCGGTGACCACCGTGCCCTGGATCACCATGAGGTCGAGATCGGCGGCCAGCATGTGTGCGGCGAGCTGCTCGGTGCGCTGAGGGGTGACCGACGCGCAGGAGACCACCCCGGCGTCTTTGATCTGGCGGATGCGCTCGCCGACCAGCTCGGGTTTGAGGGGTGCGGCGTAGAGTTCCTGCATTCGCAGAGTGGCCTTCTCCGGCGGCTGTGCGGCGATCTCGTCAAGGATCGGCTCGGGATCCTCGTAGCGGGTCCACAGCCCCTCGAGGTTGAGCACCCCGACGCCGCCGAGCTTGCCGATGGCGATGGCGGTTTTGGGGCTGACCACGCCGTCCATGGCCGCGGCCATGAGAGGGAGATCGAAACGATAGGCGTCGATCTCCCAGGCGATGCTCACATCCTCGGGGTCGCGGGTTCGGCGGGTAGGGACGATGGCGATGTCGTCGAACCCGTACGCCCGCCGCCCAGTCTTGCCTAACCCGACCTCAACCTCGGCCACCGCACCACACCACTATTTCCATTTGTTCTATGAACCGGTCACGCTATGGTTGGGGTGCTGTAGCAGTTCTCTCCTGACCAAGACTGTACTCTTTCGGTTCCTCTTTCGATTCCTGAAGCATCACTTCGAGATCTCCAGTTGTGTACTGGAAAAAACCTTTGTATATTGTGACTAGCGAATCACGATTTAGCATCGCAAGTTCGATATCGTCTTTACCATCTCCTCTGCCGCAAGATGAGCATGTCCAACTGAATACAATTTTGACAAAATCAATATCCTGTGGATCTTCTTTAGCAATAGGCGAACCTTCCGGAGGAGACAATTTAATCATGAATCCTAAAAATTCACCATCCTTCCGCGCTATCTCCACCGACGCGACATGTTTATTTCCGTTGCTTGGAGTTGATGGCTGGGTTGGCTGCGGAGTTGCAGTGGCCGTTTGGGTTGGTTGTGGTTGCGGTTGTGGTGGATCGTCGTTGTCGTTCACTGCGATGGTGGCGGTGCGGCTGGTTGTCGATGGGGTGTAGCCGTTACCAGTGTTTAATGTCACGGTGATTGAACCGTTTGATTCGTCTACAGAGTCATCGGTGGTGCCAAGCCCCAAGACAATGGTTCCTGTAACAGGTATTGTTGCCGTCTGAGTGCCTCTGGTTACGCCGAAATCGCCCACTGTGGCCACATTCACATTAACGGTCAAAGCCGCTGAAGGCGCTGGGATTGCGGTCAAGGTGAACCTCGCGTCAGCACCCTCAGTTATAGAACTGCTCATTGCCGTAATGCTCACCACCGGCTCTGGATCCGATTGCATCTCATCGGTTGGGAGCGGCATCGATGGCGACGGCGGCACCGGGGTTGAAGGCGGAGACGGATTTGGGGCTATCGGAGGCAGAACAACCGGTACCACGACTGGTATTG
>JAPYOC010000095.1 GCA_028278955.1 Candidatus Poriferisocius aerobius | reverse complement strand
GGTGGTGCCAAGCTTCCCCCTGAACAACCCCATTGAATATGTGAGGGAGAAGCATGAATGCGATCGTTGCCGCGTTGATAGGCTCCGGTGCAACTGGACTGATTGGTTGGGTCACCATGATGGTGCGGAACAGGCGAAAAGAGAAGAGCGATCGAATTGGCGATCTCCGCCTGGATATGAATCAGCGCTTTGGCGAGCACCGCGAGGACATGAACCAGCGTTTCGATGAGTACCGCGAGGACTTGAATCAGCGCTTTGGCGAGTACCGCGAGGACTTGAACCAGCGCTTTGCCGAGCACCGCGAGGACATGAATCGGCGCTTCGATGAGCAAAGAGCCGACTCCGAACGGCGTTTTGCTGCCATTATCGATGAGATCAAGGGCCTAGAGCACAGGCTCTCCGCCCAGCTCAGTGCCCAGGGTGCCCAGCTCAGTGCCCAGGGGCAGAGAATCGACGGTATCTACGATGTTCTCCTGAACCATGGAGAACGGCTGGTCCGCATCGAGGAGACTGTCAAAGACCACAGCAAGCGTTTGGTCCGCATCGAGGACAGGCTCGACGGCAACCTCCCCGCTGTGGCCTCTTAGCCTCGAGCCAGAGGGGCTGGCTCAGGCGGTGCGGGCCATGTTGGCGAAGCGGGTGTGGTGTTTGATGAAGGCTAGGCGGGTTTTGCCGGTGGGGCCGGTGCGGTGCTTGGCCACCAGCACCTCGGCCGTGCCGACGTCGGCGGTCTCGGGATTGTAGACCTCGTCGCGGTACAGGAAGACCACGATGTCAGCGTCCTGCTCGATGGAGCCCGACTCCCGCAGATCGGCCAGGATGGGCCGCTTGTCTTGGCGCTGCTCCAGGTTGCGGGAGAGCTGCGACAGCGCCACCACCGGGCATTGCAGCTCTCGGGCCAGGATCTTGAGGCCCCGGCTGATCTCCGACACCTCCACTTGGCGGTTCTCGGCGGTGTGGCGCCCGGTCATGAGTTGGAGGTAGTCCACGACCACCATGCCCAGCTCCCCGGTCTGGCTGCGCAGCCGCCGCGACTTGCCTCTGATCTCCATGATGGTCACCGCCGGGTTGTCGTCCACCCAGATGGGCGCCTCCGACAGCCGGCCGATGGCGGTTGAGAGGTCGGTCCAGTCCTGGTCGGTGAGGCGGCCGGTGCGGACCCGGGAGGCGTCTACTCGGGCCTCCGCGCACAGGATCCGCTGGCTGATCTCAAGCTGGCTCATCTCCAGCGAGAAGATGAGCACCGGCTTGTTGGCCCGCATGGCCGCGTGGGCCGCCATGCCCAGCGCAAAGCTGGTCTTGCCCACCGACGGCCGGGCGCCCACCACAACCAGGGTGTTGGGCTGCAGCCCGCTGGTGATCTCGTCGAAATCGTGGTAGCCGGTGGGGGTGCCGGTGACGATCTCGCCCTGGTCGTAGAGCTTCTCGATCCGCTCCAGGTTGGCCGGCAGCAACTCGGAGATGCGGGCGGTGGTGTCGCCCATGCGGTCGGCGGCCAGCCGGTACACCATGGCCTCGGCCGAGTCCACCGTCTTGACCACGTCGTCGCCGCCCTCGTAGCCCAGCTCGGAGATCTCTCCGCCGACCTCGATGAGCTTCCGCAGCGTGGCGGCCTCGTGGACGATGGTGGCGTACTTGGCCGCGTTGGCCGACGCCGGGGTGCCCGTCTGGAGCCTCACCAGCGCGGCATTGCCGCCCACCTTGTCGGCCAGCCCCCGCCGGTTCAGCTCGGCGGCCACCGTCACCGCGTCGGCCGGCTCGCCTTGGGCGTACAGCGAGCACACCGCCTCGTACAGGTGGGCGTGGGCCGGACGGTAGAAGTGCTCGGGAGCGAGCAGGTTCACCGCGTCGGCGATGGCGTCGCGGCTCAACAGCATGGCGCCCAGCAGCGCTTCCTCGGCGGCCAGATCGTGGGGGGGCACCCGTCCCAAGCGGCCCGGCGGCGCAGAACTCCGCCCGTTGTCGGAATAGTCAAACGGATCGCTCACCATGTGGCCCCGCACCCTACCGACGGCCTGCGACAGTTACAGTGCCCGCACCCTGCCGGGCTCGAGCGAAAGCCCTTGGCGCCCCGACCGCATTCCACGGTCGCCTACTGTGGCAAACGCTCCGTGTGAACCGCTAGGGGAAGCCTTGTTGAAATCAGGGTATAAACTGGGGATTTACCGCCGGAGACACTCTGGGGCTCAGTCGGCCGCGATCACCTCGAGGGTGAGGGGGAACTCCACTTCAGGATGGGGTTTGGCCGTCACCGTGTGGCTGCCCAGCTCCTTGATGCCGTCGGAGTCGATGGCCTTGCGCTCCAGCATCACGTTGGCCTGCTCGGCCACGGCCCGGACGATGTCGGCAGTGGTGACCGAGCCGAACAGCCTGCCCTCCGCGCCGGCCCGAGCGGCGATGTGAATGGGGGTGGAAACCAGCCGGGCTGCCATCTCGCGGGCATTGGCCAGCTCCTTGGCGTCGGCCAGCTCGCGGGTTTGGCGCATGCGCTGGGCTTGGCGCTCGGCGCCCGGCGACGACTTGAACGCCTTGCCGGCTGGGATCAAGTGGTTGCGGGCGTAGCCGTCGGCCACCTCCACCACATCGCCCTTTTTGCCCAGGGCGTCAACGTTGTCGCGCAACACCACCTTCATGAAACCGCATCCTCTTCGCCATCGCCCTCGGCGGTTGCACCGACAGTCTCCTCGACAGGCTCACCGTCGGCGGGCGGCTCTTCTGCGGGCGAGCGCATGCCGGGCGGCGGCGCCGACGGCTGGGGAACCGGCCCCTCGAATCGGCTGTCGTCACGAGACCGCGACGAGCTCCGCTGGGTGGTGATGCGGTTGTTGTAGGGCAAAAGCGCCATCTCCCGGGCGTTCTTTATGGCCCGGGCGATCTCCGTTTGCTGCTGCTGGTTGTTACCGGTCACCTGCCGGGCCCGGATTTTGGCCCGGTCGGACATGAACCGCCTCAGCAGGTTGACGTCCTTCCAGTCCACATAGCCGATGCCCTCCTGGGTGAGGACGCTGACCTTCTTCTTGCGCCGGCGGCTGATGTCCTTGGCCTTCGGCTTCTTCGGTCCCTTGGCCATTAGAACGGCTCCTCGTCCGCGACGTAGTCCTGCTGAGGCTGGCTGCGCTGGGGCCGCCTTCCTCCGCTGTCCTGGTAGCGGCCTCCGCCGCCTCCGTCGCGCCGCTCGTTGCGGGTCACCTCGACGGACGCCCACTTAAGGCTGGGCGACACCTCGTCGGCGATGATCTCTATCTTGGAGCGGCGGTCGCCGTCCTGGGTCTCCCAGGTGCGCTGCTCCATTCGCCCGTTGACGATCACCCGAGTGCCCTTCATCAGGCTCTCGCTCACGTTCTCGGCCAGCGTGTTCCAGCAGGTCACGTCGAAGAACGACACCTGCTCCTCGGTCTCATTGGTCTGGCGGTTCTGCCAGCGCCGATTCCAGGCCAGCCCGAAGGTGGCCACGGCGGTGCCGCCGGCCGTGAATCTGAGCTCTGGGTCTCTGGTGATGTTGCCGGTAACGGTCACCGTGTTGTCGAAAGCCATCTCTGTGTCTCCTTGGGTCACCCGGCCGCAGCCGTGGGGATCCCGTCTCCCAGCAGGCCGCGTCGGGCGGCCTCGTGGTTGGGGAGACGGATCAGTTTGTGGCGGACCACATCGTCCGCAAGTTGGAGGAGACGTTCTAGTGTCGCCATCTCGCGCGTCTCGGTCACGAATTCGAGAACCAGGTAGTAGCCCTCGTGCTGATGGTTGATCTCGTAGGCGAAGCGGCGCTTGCCCCACCGGTCTTCGACCTTGACCTCGCCGCCGTGGGCGGCGAGGTTCTCGGAGACTTGAGCGATGCGGGCTCCCACCGCGGGCTCTTCCACGCCCGCATCCATGATTATCATCAACTCGTACGCCCGCATGGCGAACTCACCTCCCTGTGGACCCGGCACCGGCCGGGGCTCCGACTGCCGGAGCAGGGGTTTGTCTTGCCCGGTGAACTCTACCGGGTGATTGCACGATCCGCGCCATCGACCCCATTGTCCCGGTGCGGGCGACAACTACCCCCGGTGCCCATAGAGGCCGAGGGCCATCTCCTCGTCGGGGCTCATCTTGTAGCACTCGTCGGCATGGGGGAAGGCCCCGGAGCGCACATCGGCCGCGAACCGGGCCAGGGCGTCCACGCCGTCGTCGTGCAGGGTGGCGTAGCGGCGCACGAACCGGGGGAGCATCCTGGTTTCCAAGCCCAGCACGTCGTGGAACACCAGCACCTGGCCGTCGCAGTCGCCGCCTGCGCCGATGCCGATGGTGGGCACGCTGAGCGCGTCGGTGATCATCTGGCCCACCGGGGCCGGCATGCCCTCCAGCACGATGGCGAAGCATCCGGCGTGGGCCAGCGCCTTGGCGTCGGCCACCAGGCCCAGCGCCGCCTCGCTGGTGCGCCCCTGCACCCGGTAGCCCCCCTGGGCCAGCATCGACTGGGGGGTGAGCCCCAGGTGGCCTATCACCGGCACCTCGGCTGAGATGATGGCCTCGATCATCGGCACCCGCTCGGCGCCGCCCTCCAGTTTCACCGCCCCGGCCCCGGCCCGCACCAGGGCCGCCGCGTTGGTCACCGTGTCGGCCGCCGATACGTGGTAGCTCATCCACGGCATGTCGGCCACCACCATCGCCCGGGGGCGGGTGCGGGCCACGGCTGCGGTGTGGTGGGCCATCTCCTGTGTGGTCACGCTCATGGTGTCGCTATGGCCCAGCACCACCATGGCCACCGAGTCGCCCACCAAGATGAGATCGGCCCCCGCCTCGTCGGCCATGCGCGCGCTGGGCGCGTCGTAAGCGGTGAGCATGACCAGCGGATCGGCGCCCAGGCGGCGCTTGCGTGTGCATATGCCCGGCGCGGTGAGCTTTGAGCCCATCGTGTTCTCCTTCCCCGTCCAGCGCGTTTCGGCTGCCGGCGGTTGCCCCAACCCTAGCGCGATGCCGCCGCCCCGCCGCCACCCCTCGGGCGATCCGCCGGTGATGCCATGGCTGGTTGTGGGGCTCTCCTCGCGCTGTCGGGGGCCTCGAGTCGAAGAGGTGGCTAACGTGCGGCCCATGGACGATTTGTTGGACCGGACGGATGCGGTGGGGCTGGCCGACGCCATTCGGGCCGGGGAGGTGTCGGAACAAGAGGTGCTGGAGGCCACGATGGCCCGTATCGACGCGCGCAACCCGGAGATGAACGCCATCACCGCGGTGGTGGCGCCCGAGCCGGCCGCCGACGGGCGGTTGCGGGGGGTGCCGTTCGCCATCAAAGATCTGCACTTCGCCATGCGGGGCACGGTCGCCACCCACGGATCGCGGTATTTCGCCGATGCCCCTGCCGACGCCCACGATGCCGAAGTGGTGCGCCGCTACCGGGCCGCGGGCCTGGTGTTGGTGGGCCGCACCAACTCGCCGGAGCTCGGCCTTTCCACCACCACGGAGTCCGCCCACCTCGGCCCGTGCGCCAATCCGCTTGACCCCAGCCGGAGCGCGGGCGGCTCCAGCGGCGGGGCGGCATCGGCGGTGGCGTCGGGGATGCTGACCGCAGCCCATGCCTCCGACGGGGGCGGCTCCATCCGCATACCGGCGTCGGCTTGCGGGCTGTTTGGGCTCAAGCCCAGCCGGGGCCGGGTGAGCTTCGGCCCCGACGCCGGGGAGAATTGGAGCGGCTACTCCACCACCCATGTGGTCTCCCGCACCGTGCGCGACAGCGCGGTGCTGTTAGACCTCGCCTCGGGCCCCGCCCCCGGCGACCCCTATGTGGCGCCGGCGCCCGACGGCTCGTTCGAGGCGGCTCTGGCCATCCCGCCGCCTCCGCTGCGGATCGCAGTGTGGGACGGCTCGGCCGACGGCATCGAGATCGACTCCACCGCCCGGGGGGCGCTGGACGCTGCGGTGGCGCGGTGCGAGGAGCTCGGCCACCGCGTGGAGGAGGCCGATTTGCCGGTGCGCCGGGGAATGGGCGGCCCGCAGGGGGTGATCACCTCCGCCAACATCGCCGCCATGGTGAAGCGCCGGG
>JAPYOC010000094.1 GCA_028278955.1 Candidatus Poriferisocius aerobius | reverse complement strand
GCGGCGTACTCGGCCTTGTCGGTGGGGGCGGGGCGGGAGTCGCCGAAGTAGATCTCCAGGATCTCGGCGCCTTCGGCGCCCACCTTGATAGGCCCGAAGGTGGCCCGGTGGGGGAGCTTGATGAGGCTGCCGGCCCGGCACACCTCTTCGTCGAAGGCGACCTCTCCGCCGATGACGAAGACGAAGTGATCGCTGTTGTGGCCGTGGCGCTCTAACACCAGGCCGGGGTCGTAGCGGGTGTGGTACACCGCCCGCTCCGGGGTCAGCTCCATGAGCTTCAGCCACACCGACACCCGTCGGCCGTCGGCGTGCTGCTGGGACTTGACCTCGGCGAAGTCCATGTCCTCAGCATGGAGGTAGGACACCTGGGGCTGCGGTTCGGTCATCGGCCTGCTCCATTGGCACTCGGGTTTTGCGGAGACATCAGCTGAAGGTTGTCACAGGAAGCTGTTGCCGGCTCAAGGCCAGAGGGCTGCGAGTGTGCAGCAGACCCGCTCTTTGGGGCTGCGGATCGACGCTCGGAACTCTTGGGTGCCCCAGCCCGGCCCCGGGCATGGAGAAATTCTGGGCCGACTGGTGGGCGGGCTGCAGATTAGGCCAATCCGCTGGATGACAACGCTGCCGGAAACTGTCACCGGGGGTTTCTAGGATGCGGGCCTATGGAGATTGTTCTCGTCATAGCCGTTGCAATCCTGGTGGTAGCCCTAGCCGTCGTCGTTCTGCGGGAGCGCCGGTGGGGGGGCGGGGTCGGGGCCGACGACCAGCGGACGCGGGCGGCGCAACTAGAGGCCCAGCTGCAAGAGCGCGACCGGCGGCTCGCAGAGGTCTTGAGCGAGCGCGACACGGCCCGGGCGGAGTTGGAGCAAGCGCGTGGCGAACGGGAGACTGCTCGCCGAGAGCTCGCCCAGGTCAAAGCGGACCACGATGCCCGTATCGAGGTGCTGGCCGAAGCCCAGAAGCAATTGGAGACCCAGTTCAAGGGCATTGCCGACGACGTGACCAAGACCAACAGCGAGGCTTTTCTCAAGCAGGCCAAGGAGCAGTTCGAGAATCAGCAGAAGCTCGGCGATGCCGATTTGGAGAAGCGCCAGAAGGCAATCGACGAGCTCATCAAGCCGGTGAAGGAGAACTTGGCCAAATTCGAGAAGCAGGTTGTCGACATGGAGAAGGATCGCAAGGAGGCATACGGGGGTTTGCAAGCCCAAGTGGGGCTGCTCCGCGACACCACCACCAGCCTCAGCGAGGCTTTGCGGTCTCCGCAAATGCGGGGCCAATGGGGAGAGCAGCAACTCCGAAACATCTTGGAATTATCGGGGATGACCGCTCGCATCGATTTCGTCGAGCAGGACACCGTCTCTTTGGGCGAGGGTCGGGGTCGGCCCGATGCGGTGGTGCACATTCCCGGCGGCCTTGAAGTGGTGATCGACGCCAAGACTCCCCTCAGTTCCTATCTAGATGCTCACCACGCCGACGATGAGCGGGAGCGTGACAATCTGCTGGACAGCCATGCCGTCTCACTCATGGGCCACGCCAAGACCCTGGGGGACCGTGACTACGCCGATGCGGTGGAGGGGTCTCCCGACTTCGTGGTGATGTTCGTTCCCGCCGATCCCATTCTGGATACGGCCATGGATGTGAAGCCCACGCTGTGGGAGGAGGCCTGGCAAAAGCATCGGGTGCTGATCGCGACTCCTGGCTTGCTGCTGGCGTTCTTGCGCACGGTGGCCGTGGCATGGCAGCAACAGGATCTCCAAGAGAATGCTGAAAAGATCGCCGACGGGGCGGCGGACCTGTACGCCAGCCTCAAGACGTATGCCGGTCATGTCGACGGCGTGGGAAAGGGCTTGAAGCGGGCGGTAGAGGCGTACAACAAGAGCATCGGCTCGCTCGAAGGCCGGGTGCTGCCCCGGGCTCGCAAGTTTGAAGACTGGGGGGTGGTATCGGGGACCAGGCAGATCGAATCGCCTGACTCGGTGGAGGCGTATCCCCGATCGGCGGCTGCAGCAGAGTTGGTAGAGGCCGAGTTGGCGGAGGCTGAAACTGTGCCGGATATGACTGAAGGCGAAGACGGCCAGTGAGCAGGCGCCGGCCGCTCAGCCGCTCGAGCACTCTGCATGGCAGTCGGATTTTGCGTGCTTCAGGAAGATGACGGCCGACATGGGGCAATACGCTGAGCGGGTGGAGCTGTCGGTGTATGAGGCGGTGGGAGGACAGCAGTTCTTTGATCAGCTCGTCAAGCGCTTTTACGACGGAGTGTCCGCCGATCCGGTGCTGCGCCCCATGTATCCCGACGATCTAGGCCCCTCGCGGGATCACCTGGCGGGCTTTCTGGCTCAATACTGGGGTGGGCCGCCCCACTACAGTGCCGAGCGGGGCCACCCCCGTCTGCGCATGCGCCACGCCCCGTTCGAGATCGGCGTGGCCGAGCGAGATGCGTGGGTGGGGCACATGCGGGCGGCGCTGGCCCAGGCGGATCTGCGCGAAGACATCCGCACCGCCATGGTGGACTACTTCGAGTCGGCCGCCACCCACCTCATCAATAAGCAGCCTCCCGTGCCGCCCACAGGTTCCCGGCGGATTCCAGTGGAAGAGGGCTAGCCGGCCACACCGCTAGGACGCAGCCAGGTGGGATGTGGCGCCCCGGCCCAGCACTCGCAGGAATACACCGGAGCGGGGCTTGGGGGCAAAGAAGCTCGACTTGGGGGGCATGAGCCCGCTCTCATCGGCCACCGCCATCAGCTCACGCACCGTCATCGGGTGGAGGGCGAATCCCACCCGATCCTCCGCATCGCACCGGCGAGCCAGCTCGTCGAGGCCGAGCGAGGCGGGAACATAGTCGACTGATCCCGGCTGTCCGAGCTCGTTGGCCCCCAACACGGGGTTGAGCACGGATCGGCGTAACCGCTCCACGTCCAGCCTGTTCACGGCGCTATTGCCGACGGCGGGAGGCAACTCCATCTGATGCCACGAGCCCCCGAGATACAAGCCGGCGAAACCCCTCCTCAGAGGACGGGCCTGCACCGAAGAGGAGGCCGAACTCACCTCGGCCGCATCGGCAATCGCGGCGAGGCAGTCCTTCGCGCTGCGCTTGTGTCGATCGGAGGCCAGCCGATGGAAGGCCTGTACGTAGAGCTGATCGTCGGTAAAGACCACCGCCATTGTCCGAGCCAAGGCCGGATCGCCCGGTTCAGCAGCGAGCGCCCGCACCGCCGCGGCCGAACGGTGGTGGCCGTCGGTCACGTACAGCACGTTCTCGCTCAGAGTCGCGGCCAGAGATTCTGTGCGGTCTTCGGGAACCGTCCAGATCTGGTGGCGCACCGAGGTAGACCCGAACTCCAGGTCGGCCGGCGCAGCGTTGGTGATCTCGTCCAGTCTGCTGTGCAGCGCCTTGGAAGCGCCCACGGCCATGGCCACCGGGCTAGAAGTAGCGCCCACTCTGGTGAGGTGCGCGGTGAGCAGGTCGGCCCGGTCGTCGTGGACGTTCTCGTGGATGCGAATTCGGCCATCGGCGAACCCCCGCACCGATACCGTGCACACTACTCCCGTCTGTATGCCGTGCTCGTGGGTTAGCCGGTACAGGTACAGAGCCGGTCGCCCCGTCGGAGTGAACACGTTGGCGTCGAGGAGCCGGGCCAGCGCCGCTGCCCCCTCGGCGACGAGGCGCTCGTGGGAGACGTCGGCGTCGTCGAACAAATCCTCGCGGCTCCGGGTGACGTTCATATAGCTGTACGGATTGGCGGCTATCAGGGTCCGGCGCTGCTGAGGCGAGAGGTTGTCGTAGGCCCGGCTGATAACCCTCTCGGCCCAGTCCGGATGGACCAGCCAGCCCGCGAAGGGCGCGACCAGCGGCTCGCTTGGCCCCGGGTCGGTGTCGGCGGAGCAGATGCCAGTCACCGGGTTGACCCAGTCACCGGGTTGACGCAGTATGAGTATCGAGCACTGAGACGTAGATCACGTGGTCGATGGCGCCTAGGGCGTCCAACAGCTCGTCATCGGTGGCCCCTGCCACCTCGATGACGGCCACCGCCGCCTCCGAACCGGAGAAGATCCGGTTTTGCATGTTGGCCACGTTCAGCTGCCTTCGGCTCAGCTCTTGCAGCACACGGGCCAGAACTCCCACCCGGTCGTGGTGGCGGACGCTCAGTGTGGCCGTGCGGTTGGGCATCCGCTCAAGGTTGACGCAGTCCAGAACGACGCCGTTTCGGTAGGCCTCGATCACCTCGGCGGTGCCATCGGCTACCGCTCTCTGGGCTTGATCGGTGGAGGCGCCGATGTGGTGGGTGGCCGTCACCTTCGGATGTCGAGCCAGCGCCGAGCTGATTTTTCCGGCACTGCCCGATGGCTCGTCGGCGAACACGTCGAGGCCGGCTCGCAGCCCGGTGGCGTCTAGCGCGGCCAGCAGCGCGGCTTCGTCCACCACCTCGCCTCGGCTGGTGTTGATGAGCACCGCGTCGGGCTTCATCTCAGCCAGGAACTCCGCGTCCACCATGCCGGCGGTATCCTCGCCGCCGGGCACGTGTATCGACACGATGTCGCTGGCTGCGAGCAGCGCCGCCCGGTGGGGCGCTTCCTCCACCCCGATGTCGGCCATACGACGGCACACCTCGTGAGTACGATCGGCCCGAGCCTCGGTGACCACTCGCAATCCGCATGCGCCGGCCCGCTGGGCCACTTCGAGGCCGATGGCGCCCATGCCGATGATCCCCAGCGTGGCGCCGAACAGGCCCCGGGCTTTGCTGTAGGTCTGCTTGTTCCAGTCTCCTGATCGGAGGTCGGCAGTGGCGGGAGCGATGTGGCGGTCGATGGCGAACATCAACCCGATGGCCAGCTCTGCCACCGCAATGGCGTTCCGGCCCGGCACGTTGCACACGAAGATCCCGAGTTCAGCGGCGCGTTTGGCATCGATGGTGTTGGTTCCCGCTCCGGCTCTCACCACCAGGCCGAGCCGGTCGGCGGCCTCTAGGGCGGCGGCGGCGACCTTGGTGCTGCGCACCACCAGCACGTCGAATCCGGCAATGTGGCTGTGCAGGCTTGCTGCGGTCAGGGAGGGGTCGACCACACAATCGTTCCCGCTGGTCCGCAGCCGCTGGACGGCGCTCTCAGCCAGGCTGTCGGCAAAGAGGATTCGCATGACTCGGACTCCATGGTCGTTCTACGGGCGTTTGGGTGCGGTCGAAGCCAGCGCACAGGGCTGTGCTGCATAGCCGAGCGGCTTCACCAGACGATACCGCGTTTTCGTTTCGCTGCCGATTGAGATCGCCTGGAGAGCTTGAGGCTTATGACACTTGTGGATTTCGATGAGTGGGAAGGTGTCAGCAGGAGTGTTCGGGCCGGTATTTTCGGCGGTGTGGCAGATGGGCGCAATCGGGAGGCAGTGCCCAGTAAGGGCCGGGTTGGGCGCACGGTCAAGATGGCCGGATTGGGGGCCAGAAGCGGGGGGAGATGGGCAATGGCCCGAGCCCGCCGAGTGTTCGCCGACGCTGAGCGGTCTGAGGCCATCGACACCGAGCGGGAGCTGCGCACGGCGGCCGATGCAGCCGACGTCCTTGGCAATATGAAGGGCGCGCTGATGAAGATCGGCCAGATGGCCAGCTATCTGGACGTCGGACTGCCCGAGACCACCCGGTCGTCTCTGGCCCAGCTCCAGACCAATGCCCCGCCGATGAGCCCGGATCTGGCCAGCTCGGTGGTAGCCGCCGAGCTGGGCGCGCCGCCCGACGAGCTGTTCGATCAGTGGGATCCGGCGCCCATCGCCGCGGCCTCCATCGGCCAGGTCCACCGGGCCATCACCCCCGACGGCCGGGCCTGCGCGGTCAAGATCCAGTATCCCGGCGTGGCCGAGGCTATTTCCGCCGACTTGGGCTCGGCCCGGATGGTGTTCCGGGCCTTGTCGGCGCTGTTCCCCGGCCTTGACCCGGCCCCCATCGTGGAGGAGCTGCGCCAGCGGCTCACCGAGGAGCTCGACTACGAGCACGAGGCGTCCAACCAGCGATTGTTCGCCGACCACTACCGGGGCCACCCCTACATAACCGTTCCCGAGGTGTACGACGACTTGAGCTCGGCCCGGGTGCTCACCACCGAGTTGGCCACCGGCGCCGCCTTTGAAGAAGTGCTGGCCTGGCCCCAGGATCAGCGCAATCGGGTGGCCGAGACCATCTATCGGTTCTCATTCGGGTCGATCTACCGCCTGTGGGCGTTCAATGGAGACCCCCACCCCGGCAACTACCTCTTCGGCGCCGACGGCTCGGTCACCTTCTTGGACTTCGGCCTGGTCAAACGGTTCACCTCCGATGAGACCGCCCGGTTCGAGCGGATGCTCATCGCAATGGTCATCGACCGCGACATCCCCCGGTTCCGAGCCGAGCTGGTGGCGGCCGGGCTGCTGCCGGCCGACGCCCCCTTCAGCGATGGCGAAGTCGAGGCGTTCTTCACCCATTTCTATGAGTTCGTGCTGACCGATGAGACCAGGACGTTCACCTCTGAGTACGCCGCCGCCGGGGTGAGGGCCATATTCAACGCCACCGGCGAGCACGCCGAGCTGAAGAAAGTGCTGAACGTGCCGCCGGCGTTGGTGGTGCTCCAGCGGATCAACCTCGGCTTGATCTCGCTGTTCGCCCAACTCGGCGCCACCGCCAATTGGAGGGGGATCGCAGAGGAACTCTGGCCGTTCACCGACCGGGCCCCGTCTACCTCGATGGGCCGAGACGCTCGGGCTTGGCGCCGTTCCCTACGCTAGGGGTTGGGCCGATCGCCGGCCTACGCTGGCGGTCCATGAAGTTCGGCATCGGTTTCGCGAACATCCTCCATTGGGCCACCGCTGCGGGTGCGGTGGAGTTCGGGCAGGCAGCGGAGGCGGCCGGTTTCGACTCGGTGTGGACGGTGGAACACGTGGTGTACCCCGACAGCTACGCCTCGGTGTATCCCTACGACCCCGCGGGCCGGATGCCCATGACCTCCGACACCCCGCTTCCCGACCCGCTCGTCTGGCTGACCTGGGTGGCAACGGCCACCACCGCGTTGCGGCTGGGCACGGGCATCTTGATCCTGCCCCAGCGCAACCCGGTGG
>JAPYOC010000093.1 GCA_028278955.1 Candidatus Poriferisocius aerobius | reverse complement strand
CTTATGCCCTGGGCAGCGCGGCGGACGGGCCGGCCGGTGAAATGGACGGCGGACCGGCGCGAATGCTTCTTGTCCGACTATCAAGCGCGCGATCTCCATTCTGAGGCGGTGTTGGCGCTTGACGAAGACGGCAATTTTCTTGCCCTCCGCGGCGTCAACACCCTTAATCTTGGCGCCTACACGGTCTATTTCTGGCCGCTGCGTAAGGGCCTCTCAATGATGCAGGGGACCTACCGCATTCCCGCCGTCCACTTCCGCGGCCATGCGGTGCTTACCAACACGGCGCCGACTGCCGTCTATCGCAGCGCCGGGCGACCCGAGGCGATCTACATGATCGAGCGGCTGATCGACCTGGCGGCCGCAGAACACGGTTTTGACCGGGTGGCGTTGCGCCGGCGCAACCTCATTGCACCGGACGCCCTGCCGTTCACCAACGCCGTCGGCGTCACCTATGACAGTGGCGACTACGCTGCCGGTATGGATGCGTCGCTTATGGCGGCCGACTGGGCGGGCTTCGAGGCGCGGCGCACGGCGTCGCAGCGGCGGGGCCGCCTCCGGGGCCAAGCGGTTGCCAATTATATCGAGGTAACAAGTGGCATACCCCGCGAGCGGGCAGAGCTCCGGACGCTCGCCGACGGTACAGTCGAGCTGGTCGTCGGCACGACTAGCAGCGGCCAGGGCCATGAGACCACCTACGCCCAGATAGCCTCCGACGCCCTCGGCATCGTGATGGACAACATACGGGTGGTGCACAGCGACACCGAGGCAGTGCTCCAAGGGGTGGGGACGATGGGCTCGCGGGGGGTGACCACCGCCGGGGTGGCGGTGTACAACGTGTCGCGTCTCGTGCTGGAGCGGGCCAAGAAGATCGCCGCCCACCTCTTGGAGGCCAACCCGCTCGATATCGAGGCGGCCGAGAACGCCTTCAACGTGCGGGGCACTCCAGGCCGGTCGGTGGCATGGTCGGACGTGGCGTGGGCCAGCTTTCAGCCCCTCGCCCTCCCCGAGGAGCTGACGGCGGGGGCGCTCGAAGAGCGCCTGTACCAGGAGGCGCCGAACTTCACGTACCCATCCGGGTGCTATGGGTGCGTCGTCGAGGTGGACCGCCAGACGGGAGCAGTGGACATCGTGAAGTACGTCGTCGTCGACGACTGCGGGACGGTCATCAACCCGCTTCTAGCCGAAGGGCAGGTGCACGGCGGGGTCGCCCAGGGAATCGCGCAGGCGCTTCACGAGGCCGTCGAGTTCGACGCCGACGGCAACAACCTCACCCCGAGCTTCCTCACCTATCTGGTGCCGTCGGCCACCGATGTGCCCGACTTCGTAGCCGGCCGGGCCTCAACCGAGTGCCCGAACAACGCGCTGGGGGCCAAGGGCATCGGGGAGTCGGGAGCGGT
This sequence comes from Candidatus Poriferisocius aerobius, assembly GCA_028278955.1. GTDB lineage: Bacteria > Actinomycetota > Acidimicrobiia > Acidimicrobiales > Bin134 > Poriferisocius > Poriferisocius aerobius. The sequence goes on along the minus strand of JAPYOC010000093.1, from coordinate 11,548 downwards.
GGGAGCACCGCCCGCGGTGGTCAACGCGGTGGTGGACGCGCTGGCCGAATTCGGGGTGGACCACCTCGACATGCCGTTGACCCCTGAGAAAATCTGGAACGTGTTGCAGGGAGGAGCGCGATGAGCCGCCACCGCGTGGGCCTGACCGTCAACGGACGAGATCGGACGGCCGAGGTGGAGGCCCGCCTGCTCTTGGTACACCTGCTGCGGGAGAAGCTGCGGCTCACCGGCACTCATGTGGGATGCGACACATCCAATTGCGGCGCCTGCACGGTTTTGCTCGACGGGGAGGCGGCCAAGAGCTGCACCGTTCTCGCCGTGCAGGCCGACGGCTGCTCGGTGACCACCATCGAAGGGCTGAGTGGCCCCTTCGAGGGCAGGTCCGCCGTGCAGGAGGGATTCCACCAGGAGCACGGGCTCCAGTGCGGCTACTGCACCCCCGGCATGATCATGGCGGCCACAGACCTCCTGGCGCGAGAACCCGACCCCACGCCCCAATCCATCCGCCAGAGTCTGAAGGGCAACCTGTGCCGGTGTACCGGCTATGAGATGATCGTCCGCTCCGTGCGCTGGGCGGCCGAGCACTAAGGTTTGGCCCATGCCCAGCCCAGTTGCCGGAGTCGACCAAACCAACGCCCCGTACCTCATCGTCTCCTCCGACACCCACGCCGGGCTGTTCGTCGAGGACTACCGGGAGTACTTGGAGGCGTCGCTGCACCCTGAGTTCGACGAATGGCTCGCAGCCCGCCATCAGCACCGGGCCATGGTGGAGGAGGTCAACGGGGAATACGTCGAGCAGTGGGAGCGTGAGAACGAGATCGGGCTGAAGGGCGCCTACGACCCCGAGATCCGCGACAAGACCCTCGACGCCGACGGCGTTGCCGGGGAGATCATCTTCGCCGACGGCGACGCGGTGACAGGCATGGAGTCGCCTCCGTTCGGGGCTGGTCTCTCGGCCGGGCAGATCACCGACTCCCGGTTGGCCTGGGCCGGGGCCCGGGCCCACAACCGCTGGCTGGAGGAGTTCTGCGCCACCAATCCGCCCCGCCGGGCCGGAGTGGCCTTGGTGCCGATCACCCACGGCATCGACGAGGCGGTGGCCGAGATCGAGGCCTTGGCGGGCAAGCCTGGCATCCGGGGCATCATGATCCCCACCATGTGGCACGAGCACCCCTCGTATGGCCACGAGAGCTACGACCCGGTGTGGGCAGCCTGCGCCGAGGCCGGGCTGGTGGTACACACCCACTCCGGGGAGGCCGACACGCCGTCGTACAACGAGAACATGGCCCAGTACATGCTCGAGGTGGCGTTCTGGACCCACCGCCCCCTGTGGCAGCTCTTGTTCTCCGGGGCCTTCGACCGCCACCCGAACCTGCGCTATGTGCCGGTGGAGTGCGGCTCGTGGTGGCTGGGCGACCTGTTGTTCAAAGCCGACGCCATGTTCGGCGGGCGCAACTGGAAGGTGAAGAAGATGAGCTCGCGCACCAAGGGGCTCATCTCGCGCCTGCCCTCTGAGTACATCGGCGCCAACGTGTTCATCGGCGCCTCCACCATGAGCAAGGTGGAGCTGCGGCGGCGCTACATGAACGGCCTCGACGCGCTCATGTGGGGCACCGACTATCCCCACCCCGAGGGAAGCTGGCCCCACACCCTCGAGCGCCTCGAGACCGACTTCCAGCAGATACCCGTCGAGGAGACCCGCCTGTTGCTCGGGCTCAACGCGGTGCGCTGCTACGGCCTCGACGTCGACGGGTTGACCTCGATCGCCGGCCAGATCGGCCCCACCCCCGAACAGCTCAACCAAGACCTCGGCCTGCGCACCGATCCCAACGCCGTCCGAGAAGCCCGGTTCTGGTTCGACGACTACAACATCGACTGGCCTGGCTGAGCTGGCGCAGCCGATTCAGCCATCAATGCTGGGGTTGCCACCAAGAACGCTCTGGTAGGCGTCGAGGGTCTCCTGGTTGAAAGCGACGAACCGGACTTCCGACACGGTGGTAGGCACAGAGCGGACCGTGTCAATGGCGATGGCGGCTGCAGCCTCAATCGGATATCCGAACACCCCAGTGGAAATGGCCGGAAAGGCAATCGTCTCAGCCTCCACCTCATCGGCTCTCGCCAGCGACTCCCGATAGCAGGAGGCCAGCAGTTCCGGCTCCCCGTGGCTGCCGCCACTCCACACCGGCCCCACAGTATGGATCACCCAACGGGCCGTGAGATTGAACCCGGGCGTGATCTTGGCCTCTCCGGCCTCGCATCCACCCAAACTGCGGCAATGCTCAACCAGCTCCGGCCCCGCCGCTCGATGGATGGCCCCGCACACCCCGCCGCCCTCCAGCAGCTTTTGATTGGCGGCATTCACGATCGCATCCACGGCCTCAGCCGTGATGTCGCCCAGTGCCAGCTCCAGACGTGGGTGCGCCTTCTCGACGATTCTCGTGAATCCCCCCAAAAACGCTTGCTTGGGGATCGAGGGCACGATGAGTTCCCAGTTCATGATCGGGTTTTGTTGCGACAGCTCCTCAGTAGTTGAAATGTCTCCGCCAGTGAGGTGCCCGACTATGAGCTTTTCAAGAATTCGGGAAGCGTCCTGTTCAGAAGAGAGCTGGTTGTGGCCGGTTATGGCCGCGCTCTCAATGACGTAACCGCCTTCGACTGGAGCAAACGTCGCCTCATAGATACCGGCGCCGGTCCAGCTGCGGTGGGCATAGAGCCGGTTGTCTTCCACGAAGATGAACCACTTCTCTTCCATCATCTCAGGGACATAGCCCCGTCGGATGCGTTCCATCTCCTCTTCGGTCCAAATCCGAGCGGTAGGGGAAATCTGCTGCGGCATACTGATCGGTTCGTTTTCCCAGTCGTCGCGCTGAGCGACTCGATCATTCATCGTGCATCCCATTCCTTGAGGTAGGCGCCATCGGCGGTGCAACGGCGGTCTTTTGCCTGCTAGTCTTTTGCCTGTTCAGGCCGTCAAATTTCATGGCACCACCCTATCGGCGCCGGTGACAGTATCTCTCTTGGAGCAGCCAGGCCGGTCAATGTGTCACAGCCTCTGACGCAGGCCGGGTGCGGGAGGTCTCGGATGACCACGACGAGTTCGGATTCGACGCCGTCCGCTGGCGAGAACCCGGAGTCGTCGACCGCCGTTTGATCCGCCCGTGAGCCGCTGCTTAGGATTCGCCTTATCGTAGGTGGCTCGATGAGAGGGGGAGCGCTTGTGAGGCCCACGCGCCACAGCGAGCTGAGAGATCGCCGAGCCGACGCCGAAGATAGCGCTGCGACACCGGGTCACGACTCCAGAGATCGGGCTTTCCGTGCCAAGATCTCGATCTCAGGCGTGCATCGAACATTTGCGGCCGATACCGCCAATCCGGTCCACGCACTCGGCCCATTCGACCTCGATATCGCTGACGGCGAGTTCGCCTGTCTTGTGGGCCCTTCTGGTTGCGGCAAGTCAACCCTGCTCCGCATTGTTGCCGGACTAGTCCGCCCCAGCGAGGGGGAGATCGAGATCAACGCCTCCGGGTCTTCCGGTGCCCCTTTCTCGGTGGTCTTTCAGGATTATTCGATCTACCCCTGGAAGACAGTAGAGCGGAACGTGAGCTATGGCCTCGAAATCCAGGGAATGCGAAAGAAGGCAGCCCTGGACAAATCCCGTCGGTGGCTCGAAAAGATGGGACTAGAGGATTTTGCCCGCGCCTATCCCGATACTTTGTCGGGCGGAATGCGCCAGCGGGTGGCCATCGCCCGAGCACTGGCCGTTGAGCCTGAGATATTGCTTATGGACGAGCCCTTCGCTGCGCTCGACGCGCAGCTTCGCCAGCTGCTTCAGGATGAATTGTTGAACATCTGGCAGGCAGATCAACGGACAGTTCTGTTCATCACCCACTCGTTGGAGGAGGCGATTGTATTGGGAGACCGGGTTATCGTGATGACTTCCCGCCCGGGCCGGGTGCTGGAGTCATTTGAAGTTCCGTTCCCTCGGCCTCGACAGCCTGAGCTTCGCGATATACCCGAGTTCAGCACGTTTAAGGCAATGTTGTGGGGCAGCCTCAAAGGCGAGGTCGAGCACTACCTGAGCGGCATCCGCGGCGCAGCGTCGGAGACGGGGGACAAGGGATGGGAGCGCTGAACAAGGACGGCGGATTCAAGCCGAGTCGAATCCGCCGAGTCCCGGGGGCTGTGGAGATAGCGCCACATCGCAGCTCTCGCCGCCGCCGGGTGGTCGAGTTGAGCCTGGCCGTGCTGTTTCCCGCCTTGTTGATCGGACTCTGGCAGATGTCGTCGAGCCTGCATTGGATCGACCCGCGCCTTTACCCCTCGCCCTTTGAAATAGCGAACAAGACTCGCGACCTGTTCTCAGAACGCGATCTGGCGGACGATGTTTGGATCAGCATCAGGCGTATCCTGTGGGGCTACTTGTGGGGAGTTCTGGGAGGGCTGTCCGTCGGGATGGGCATGGGGATGTTCCGCCTGATGCGCCGAACCGCCGAGCCAACGCTGATCGCTCTTTATACCGTTCCCAAGCTCGCGTTGCTGCCCATCTACCTCACCGTGTTCGGCTTCGGCGAGACCACGGTCATTGCGCTTATCGCAACGACCGTCTTCTTCTTCGTGTGGCTTTCGGCCATGGCTGCGGTGATGGCCGTACCCGAAGAGTATCGTGAGGCCGCTCAGAGCTTTGGCGCGAATCGCCGGCAGCTGTTCCACCATGTCATCCTGCCGGCGGCGCTGCCGCAAATATTCGTGGGGCTGCGGCTGGCCGCCGGTGTCTCGGTGCTCATGATCGTGGGAGTGGAGTTTGTGCTGGGCGGCGATGGGATCGGCCATGTGATCAACGGCGGACGGATTCTGGGGCTCATCGAGCAGACCTATGTCGGCATAGCGATCGTTGCCGTCATCGGAGTGGTCTTCACCGCGCTGGTGCGCGTGGCCGGGAGGTTGGCGTCGCCTTGGTCCAACGAGGATGGGGGACAGCCCATCACTTGATGCCCCCTGACCCCGAAGAGCCAAAAATAGGAGGAATAACCATGAAACCACGGAAAAAGCCAAAGCTCCTCGCCGTGCTCGGCGCCGTCTTGGCCATCTCCCTTGCAGCCGCCTCGTGCGGTGACGATGACGATACGCCCCGTGCTGTCCCGGTCTCTACCGCTGAGGCACCTGCGGAGGAGCCCGCTCAGGCGCCTGCTGGGGAAGACCCCTTCGCGGGGTGCGGCGAAGGAGCGGTCATCGATGCTTCCAACCTTTCTGTCGGGCGCCCGGTAGCTCGATGCGAGCCGGGCTGGCCACTGCCGATCCCCCTCGAGGAGAGAACAACCATCAACATGTCGTCTGGCTTCAAATTGGAGTTCATCGCGCCGATTCTGCTGGCCGAAGCGTTTGGAGAGTTCGAGAAGGAGAACCTCGACTTCAACTTCATCAGCCTGGGATTCTCAGATGCTGTTTCTCAGGTTGGCACCGGAGACATCGACCTTGCCGTCGGCGGAACCGAGGCCAGTCTGTTCAATGCCATCGACAACGGGTTCGACGTCCGGTGGGTGAGCGGGAACTTCTTCCCGCCTAACGCCGGGGATCGGACGGTTGCCCAAACCGGGGTCTGGGCCCGGGCAGATGTGTTCAGCGACCCGGCGAACCCCGACATCGCAGAGCTAGAAGGCACCACCATGGCTTCGGCAGTCGGGCTCAGCTCGGTGATCGCCTACCCGATCGCCCAAGCGTTCCGGCCTGCCGGCCTAGTCCTCGGGGTCGATGTGGCCATCGAGCGGATCCCCTCCACTGACATGGTGCTGGCACTTGAGAACAACGCAGTGCAGTCGGCATGGGTGCTCGACCCGCTGTGGTCGGTCTTAGCCGAAGCCCCCGACGAATACGTGCTCGTCACCACTCAGCCCCCCGGCGAGCCGATTGGCGGGCTCTATGGCGGCCCAAGCTGCTTTGATGCGAAGCGAGATGCTTGCGTCGCCTTCCACCGAGCCATAATCCGCACCATCAACACCTACCTGACCGGCGACTACCATGAGAACGCCGAGGTCGTCGAGGCGATTGCCGGGGCCATCGACCGGGCGCCGGAGCAGATTGCCGCCACGCCCTCGCTGCTGTTCGACTGGGAGATTCGCGAAGGGTCGGCCACCCGAGCGCAAGAGGCGTTCATCAGCTTTACTGCCTCGGGCGAGACCGTCGTGGAGTTCGATGAGCCCTTCCCCGAAAGTCAGGTTGTGGATCGCTCCATCTATCTTGAGGCCGTCGGTCGGGGATAGCGGCCCCGTGCGGACTCGATCTCGCTCATGGGTGAATCGTATTGCTAGCGTTGCCGGCTCAGTTCATCGCTCACGCTGGTCGTATTTGCTGCGCACTGCTCCCGGCGGGCGCAGCGGCGTTTCCAGCAGTACCGACAGCAGTCGCACATCAGCAGGGGAACGACGAACACCACACCCATGACGGCAAAGAGCTGGCCGATGATGTAGAGGGCGTGGACTATCGCGGCCATGGTGCTTCCGTCTGGCTGGAGCGCCTGGCCCGCAGGCATCCGAAGGGCGAGATTCGGGTGGGCTGCTTGTCAGCGGCGGTCACGGTGGAATAGCTTCGCAGTAATGAGACTCATTATCAATTTTGGGCGGACCGTGCTTCGCCCGGGCTGGTTGCTGGCCGTACTGGCTTTAGCGGCCTGGGGATGTGGAAACGATGACGCCGCTGGCGACAGCGGCGCTCCCACGGTGGTGGCCACCACCTCCATATGGGGCGATGTGGTGAGCAATGTGGCCTGCGATGGGCTGGCAGAAGTGGTGACCATCATCCCACCCGGCGGCGACCCCCATTCCTTCCAGCCCTCGTTGAGTGATCGTGGGCGCATGGAAAGCGCTGTTCTGGTCGTGGCCAACGGCTTGGCGTTGGAAGAGGGCTTGCAAGACACGATAGAGGCCGTCGAAGAAGCGGGCACCCCCGTGTTCCATATGGCCGACCACATATCGACCATCGAGTTTGGCTCAACCGGCCACGACGATCACGACGGCCACGACCACGAGGAAGAGGGCCACGACGACCACGACGGCCACGACCACGAGGAAGAGGGCCACGACGATCACGACGATCACGACCACGAGGAAGAGGGCCACGACGACCACGAAGACCACGGCGGCCACGACCACGAGGAAGAGGGCCACGACGACCACGAAGACCACGACCATCACGGTCACGACCACAGTGGCGAGGATCCCCATGTGTGGTTCGATCCCGTCCGGGTTGCCGACGCGCTGCCTGCCCTCAGCGAGGCTTTGGCCTCTCAGACCGGCTTAGACGCCGGGGCTCTAGAGGAGTGCACCGCGGCGTACCGCAGCGAGCTCATGGCTCTGGACGCCGAAGTCGATGACATTTTGGCGCCACTGCCGCCCGATGATCGCCTGTTGGTCACCAACCACGACGCCCTCGGCTACTTCGCCGACCGCTACGGGTTCCAGCTGGTAGGCACTGTCATCCCCGGCGGCAGCACTCTGGCTGCAACCAACCCCGCGGGGCTCCAAGCACTGGTTGAGGTGATCGAAGAGACCGGTGTGGCTGCCATCTTCTCGGAATCCACTCAAAGCTCTGACGATGCTGAAGCCTTGGGCAGGGAGGCCGGGGTGCGGGTGCTCTCCCTGTACACCGGCGCGCTCGGGCCCGCTGACAGCGATGCCGGCACCTACACAGGATTCATACGCACGAACGCGCAGAGGATCGCTGAGGGCCTCAGCTGACCCTTCGGCCCGTGGCATTGACCCCGGTACACTCGACGGAGTGGACTTTCTGACCAGCCCATTCGACTGGTGGATCGCGCCCTTCACCGACAATGTCTTTATGCGCCAGGCCCTGTGGTCCGGACTGCTAGCGGTGTTGGCCACTTCCACGGTGGGAACGTGGGTGGTGCTTCGGGGGATGAGCTTCTTCGGGGAGGCTTTGGGCCATGGGGTGCTGCCCGGAATAGCCATCGCCTTCATCCTCGGAGGCGACACCATGTTGGGCGCCGTCATCGCCGCGCTGCTGATGGTCTATGGCATCAACCTGATTCGGAGCCATTCGCCATTGACCGAGGACAGCTCGATCGGGCTGTTGTATGTGGGGTTCTTGGCCTTGGCGGTGGTCATCATGTCCAGCAATTCGGGGGCGTACTCCGGAGACCTCACCCGATTCCTCTTCGGCTCGATCACCGGGGTCACCGACGGCGACCTGGTGCGCCAGATCGTCATCTCCGGAATCACCCTGGTGGGAGTCGTGGTGCTCCACCGGGCCTTTCTGGTTATGACCTTCGACGAAGTGCAAGCCCAGCTGATGGGTTTGCGGCCCCGACTGGCCCACGCCGGCCTGCTGGCCCTCCTGGCCATAGCCATCGTGGCCTCGTTTCAGGCAGTCGGAAACCTGCTGGTCTTCGCCTTCTTGGTGGCTCCCCCTTCGACTGCGGCCATGTTGGTGCGGCGGGTTCCAGCCATCATGGTCGCCGCCACCGCCCTCGGCGCCATCGCCGTGGTCGTCGGCCTGCTCATCAGCTACCACCACGACACCGCGGCCGGCGCGACCATGGCGCTCGGAACGGTCGTCCTGTTCCTGTTTGCGCTAGTGATCCGGTCTGTGTCCGGCGTCTACAACGTGCGGTTGGCCATCTAGGGTGGCGGTGCCGGCCAGAACGGCATGAGTGCCATCGCGGGCCAGCCAGACATCGCACTCGACGGCACCGTCGTCGCCGACCGCGGTGACCGTGCCGCCGGCCTCCAATCGGTCGCCCGCGAACACGTTGTCGAGGAACCGCACCCGGATATGGCGGATGCGCTCGACGCCGCCCGCCCAGTCGCCCAGCATGTTCATCACGTAGCCCAGGTTGTTGGGCCCCTGGTTCACGGGCGCATCGCCCATGCCCAGCGCCCTCACGGCGTCGACGTCCCAGTGGATGGGGTTGGAATCGGCCAGCAGGGCCGCCATCGTCTTCATCTTCTCGGCGTCCACCCGCTCGATCACCATCCGGGGAAGTTCGTCACCCACCGCAGGCTCGGGAGACGGGCTCACGAGGGCCTCCGGGGGAAGATGAAGGAGTTGGACACGACCGACGACACCTGGTCATCGGGGGCGACCACCTCGAGCTGGAAGGCCACGATGTCGAAGACGCCGGTGCGGGCCCCCTCTTTGCGCACCGCGCTGGTGATCTCGCCCCTCACGGTGTAGGCGGCGCCCACTTCCAGGGGTCGAAGCTGCTGAACGTCGCATTCGCCGAACATCGGGCCGTCGTCGGCCGAGGCGCCGCAAAGGGTGAACATCTCGTCGATGGAGATGCCCAGCCCGGCCATCGCCGCGTAGTAGCAGAACATGGGGTGGGCGATGCCGTCGGTTCGCTGCGGGGCGCCGATCACGTCGTTGGTCAGCCACACCCGCCACGGCTCCACGGTGTAGGTCCCACCGGGAAACCGCCAGCCCACCAGAGCTTCGAGCTCGTCGACGGCCGGAGTCGTCTTCGCCGCGGTCATCTGGTCACCACCGGCAGGCTTCGGGGATGGCGGGATGGTCGGGGGCAGGATATTTGCGGTGCAAGGGCTGCACCACCTCTTCGCCGAAGCGCTGGATCTGCTCCCGGGTGGCCTCAAAGGAGGGGCCGGTGACCATGCGGAACTGCACGGTGAAGTACTGCACCCCCAGCTCCTCGTGATACTGCTCCAAGCGCTCTCGGCACTGGGCGGGAGAGCCCACCACGATGTGCTCTCGGGCTGAGGTGGTGGTGATCTTCTCGGGAGAGTCGAACTCGGGATGGTGGGCGAGGATTCCCTGTTCGCAGTAGAAGCGCATCTCGGGCACATAGTGGGCCCCGTACTGCTCGGCGGCCTGCTCGAACGTGTCGGCCACCCAGGCTTTGCGCATCAAGACGATGAAGGGCTCTTTGCCGTGCTCGACGGCTTTGGCCCGGTAGGCGCCGGCCTGCTGCTCCCACACCTGTTTGAGGATGGGGAAGTCGTCGCAGGTCCACGATTCGGCGTAGACCCCGCACCGCTCGATGGCTGCGGGGAGCTGGCCGCCGCCCCAGAACGGGAACCGGGGCTGCTGGTAGGAGTTGGGCGACAGCAGGCCGTCGTTCACCTGGTAGAAGTCGCCGTCCCAGCTGAACCGCTCGCCCTTGGATCGCAGCGCCTTGTCGATGATGGCCACATTCTCCAGATAGCGGCCCAGCATCCGCTCCGGCGGCACCCCGAACTGGCCCCAGTAGCCGGCGTGGAAACCCCGGCCCCAGGTCATGTAGAGCCGTCCCCGGGAGATGTTGTCGATGATGGCGCACTGCTCGGCCACCGCCATGGGGTGATAGAGGGTGTTGACCAGGCAATACGAGCCGATGGCCACTCGGCTCGTCTCCCGGGCCAAGATCATCAGCAGGTTCAGCGGCGAGCCGAAGTACGACTCGGTGCGGCCATGGCGGTCGGGCACCTGGATGGAGTGGAACCCCGACTGCTCGGCCGCGATGCCCTCTTCAATCATGGCGTCGAGGGCGCTGGCCGCATTGCCGGGCTCGGGCAGGGGCTGGTCGTAGGAGCCGTGGTTGGTGTCGATCAGATAGCCGATGCGCAAGGTGGGCTCTCCTTTTGCTCTGAGCCTCCACAATCTAGTGGCTGACGGGCGATAGGCCTACGCTGGCGGGTTGGCGGCCGGCCCCGCCTGGGGCAGTGCTGTGCCGCTTGCAGGCAAAGGAGCGCACCGTGGCCATTCACACCGAAATCGACGAGCAGGGCATCGCCGTCGTCACCATGGACAATCCGCCGGTGAACGCCCTCAACATCGCCGACACCTATCGCCTGGCCGAGATATTCCGCAGCTACAAGCACGACGCCGACGTGCGGGTCGCCATCCTCACCGCAGTGGGCCGGGGCTTCAACGCCGGGGTGGACATCAAGGAGATGCAGGCCCTGGAGGGGTTCGAAGGCGTCCTGGGCACCGGCGACGCCTGCTATGAGGCGTTCGGAGCGGTATACGACTGCGCGGTCCCGGTGGTGGCCGCAGTGCAGGACTTCTGTTTGGGCCTCGGCATCGGCCTCGCCGGCAACTGCGACGTGGTGGTGGCTGCTGAGGGGGTCAAGTTTTCTATGCCCGAGGTGGACAATGGTGCGTTGGGTGCTGCCACCCACGCCGTCCGGCTGGTGCCTGAGAAGGCGATGCGTTGGATGGTGTACAGCTGCGAGCCGGTGGCGGTCGAAGACCTGTACCGGTGGGGGACTGTGCTCAGCGTGGTTCCCGGCGGGCTGCTCATGGCCGAGGCCCGCCGAGTGGCCGGGGTGATTGCTTCTAAGCCTCCTGGGGTGATCCGCAAAGCCAAGTGGTCGGTTAATGGTATTGATCCGGTGGATGTGCATCGCAGTTACCGGTTCGAGCAGGGATTCACCTACGAGTTGAATCTTATGGGCGAGGGGGAAAAGGCTCGGGAGGCGTTTGTGCGGGGAGGTCGGGAACCGAACCGTGCTGCCCGCTAGTTGTGGTTTGTGGTTGTTGTGCGGGGTGGTTGTGGGTGTTGTAGTGTGAGTGTCATGGTTTTTGGTTCTGTGCTTTGTCT
>JAPYOC010000092.1 GCA_028278955.1 Candidatus Poriferisocius aerobius | reverse complement strand
CCCACTGGGGTGCTTCGGGGAGATGGGAGGCGGCAGTGCTTGTCAACGGCCCGTCCCGCCGGTAGTTTTCATAGCAAAACAAAGGGCAAGGAGACACCCCATGACGAGATTCGGTGAGAGTCTTGACTCCCTCGAAGAGTCGCTCTCAGCGCTCGACGGTGCTCTGATCTTTCAACCGCTGACATTCTGGATGCGCTGCACGAGGGCCGTTCCGAGCGGTTCGCCGCTAAAGACGAGTAGCCTGGAAAAAGCAGCATGAGGAGGACGCAATGGGCCAAGACCGCGTTGCATCGGCCGCAGAGGTGGCTCAGGAAATCAGGCGGCATCTGCCGGGTGTGGAAGATGTGCGGTTGCACAAACTGCTGTATTACGTCCAGGGCATGCACTTGGTGTGGCAGGGTGGTCCAGCGTTCGCCGAGGCTATCGAGGCTGCAGACAGCGGCCCGGTAGTCGCTCAGTTCAGACCCGACGGGCACGCAGGGGTTGAGCCTCTAGCTGAGAGCGTGAGAAACATGGTGGTGCATGCCATCGCCCTCGTGGGAGACATGAGCAACAGGGCACTCATCGCGGCCATCCGAGACGAATATCCGTGGAGGGAGGCTACCGATGAGGGTACGAATATCTGTGGTCAGGAGATATCCCGCGAGTCGTTGGCTGCCCACTTCGGGCGCCTGAGCCCTGATTTGAGCACATTAAAGGAGCGGGTAGATGCCCGCCGCGACGAACGGCCCTTTGTTCCCGATCCGCCCGGCGCGATTGGCACACTGCGTTCTCAGTACTTGTCCGCATAATTCTCATGACCTCCGAACTCTGGCAAACCAATGCTGCTTCGCGCGCCAAAGAGTTCATCGAGCGCGAGAACCTCGATGTCAACGATGTCGAAGCGCTAACCATCTTTGCATGGCGTTTAGAAGTCGACCCCTTCAGAGTCTTGGCCAACTTGGACTATGTGGGTGAGTGGTACTACCGCCTCGGGTCGTCTTCGACCCGCCCTGGGCACTCCATAGGCGTTGGTTATCTGATTGACCAGAGCAAACGCACGGTAACTGTGATTTCATTTGAATTGTACCCCTCTCATAGACAAGAGACGTAACACCCAGCAGCTTCACCTCGGCGGTTCGGCGAGGTTCCAATAGGTGTGCCAGTCGAGGTTGCGCTTGTGTTCGGCACCGCTGGGTTCGGGTTCTCGATTGGTGAAGGGGTCGTAGAGGTAGCGGACATCGGTGGTGTCGTCGTCGGCCACCTCGACGAGGGCGAGGATGTGGCGATCGGCCTTGTTGAGGGCGCAGATGATCTCTGAGCGGGTGATGGAGAAATCACGGGCTCCCGCCACTCGGCCCTTGACCTCGATGGTCAGAATGCGGCCGTCTTGGCTGCGGGCCTCGAGGTCGAAGCCCTTGTTGTTGTGGGGCATCTCGACAGGCTCTCGGCCGAGTGACCGCTCGGCGGCCAGCACAGCGTCGACGGCGAGGCGGTCGGTTCGGGTGGTATCGATGGGGTGCTCGGGCGGCCGATTGCCAGCGAGCGTGGCGAGCAGCCTCTCAGGAACGATGAAGGCGGCCCCGACCACCCGGGGGGCCAGGGGCGACAGCTTGCGCTGACGGGCCAGTTCCTCTTGTCGCCGGTTGAGGCGAAGCTCGGCTTCTTCGGCTCGCTGTCGAGCCTTGGCCGAGTTGATGCGAGCGTTGGGCTTGCCGGCCAGCTCGTCGTCTTTCAGCCGAAGCACTCGGGTGTCCCAGCGGCTGATCTCCTCGCTCAGCCGCTGGCGCACCGCCTCCAGGGTCCGGTCGACTTGGGAGTGGATACGGGCCTCCACATCAGCAACATGGGCAGGGACGTTGTGCGCGACTGCGTGGTTCAGCGCGGTAGTCGCCAGCGTCTCTCGAACCCAGTCGGCGGCGGCCAGCGGCGCGAGCAGTTTCAATTCATCAGTCTCAGGAGAGCGGCAATCCAGGTAGGGGTGCTCACCGGCGTCGGCCGCTGCACCGTCCTCGGTGACCGCCACGTATTCGAATTGCTTGGACACCACCCGGCGCTGCCTGCCGGCGACGGCGGTGCCGTCAACGATCTCATGCTCCAAGAACACCAGCACCCTGGGCGCCTCGGCGGTGGACTCGGGGTCGATCAAGATGCAGCCCTGCTGGAGGACTGACCCGTGGCGCTCCAACAGGGCGCCGATGGTGGCGTCGAGCAAGGGATGGCCGGGCGACACCAAATCCGCCAGGGGCCGGCCGGGGGCGGTGATCTGCTCTCGCTCGAAGCAGATGCGCTCATAACTGGAGAGCAGTTGGCCTCGGCCATGTCTTGTGTCCCAGTGCCGCAAGGCCTGCGGCACTCGCGATATCTGGCAGCGTTCCGCCTCTCGTAGGGCGAGCTTGCCGTTCATCAAGTCGAATGCCGCGAAGAAGAACCGGCGGATGAAGCTGGGCTGCAGGCGCATGGCCTGGGCCCGTTCCATCCGCTCTCGGATGTCGGCGATTGCTGCGTCGCCCAGCTCGTCGGAGAGGAGCGACTGCTCTTTGATCAGCTCCCTCGTCCGCTCTCCCACCGTGGTATCCAGCACCGCGGCCATACGGAGCTGCTGGACGGCCGGCTCCTCAGCGGTGATCGCCTCGATGAGCAGCTCTCGCAGCGACCTGTCGGAGAAGGCCTCTCCGAGCACGTCGAACACCTTGCCGCCGAGGGCTTTTCGCTGCTCGTTCAGCTTCTCCAGCAACCGCTCGAATACTTGGCCCTCTCGGGTGTTCTCGGCCACGAGGTTCCACAGTCGGCACACCTCGGCTTGGCCGATGCGGTGGATGCGCCCGAACCGCTGTTCGATGCGGTTGGGGTTCCACGGGAGGTCGTAGTTCACCATCAGGTGGGCGCGCTGGAGATTGAGCCCCTCGCCGGCGGCATCGGTGGCCACCAAGATGCGCACATGGTCGTCCTGAGTGAACTGATCCTGCGCTCGACGTCGATCCTCACGGCGAACGCAGAGGTTGCCTCGACCTCGATCTGCTCCTCGAAGTCCTCCTCCTCGCTGGCCAGCAGCTCGTCGGGATCGAATTCGTCGAAATCAGACGGGTGATAGCCCGCGGGAACCTGGCCCAGCAGCCCTATGCTGTGGCTGCCTGCCGGAGTCGTATCGGCTCGGGCCTGCTCGGCCTCGGCCAATCGGGCCGACAGGCGGTCGCGGCGACGCTCCAGAGAGCGCAGGATGGCCCGAGGCGAAGACGCCAAGCGCCGCTGCAAGATCGTGAGGGCGAAGCCGACCACCGCTGAGCGACGGCCATCGCCTTCTTTCTTGAGCTGCTCGGCCCGGTTCATCCCATTTCGGACGTACTCGGTGACGTGCTCGTACAGGTCGTGCTCGGCCGGGCTCAGCGTGTACTGGGCGGTGGTGGCCTCCCGTTCGGGGAACAGCCGAGTGCCGTCGAAGCGAAGCAGGTCTTCTTTGATGCGACGGCGCATCAGGTCTTTGGCCGGCTTGTCGCTGTGGGCGCCTCGGCGGTGCTTGCCCGCGAACATGTCGCCATCCAACAGCGCCATGAACAGCTGGAAGTCCTCGGGCTTGCCGTTGTGGGGCGTGGCCGACAACAACAAGAAGTGTCGAGCCACTGCTTCGAGGCGTCGGCCCAGCCTATAGCGCTTGGTCTGCTCGACGTCTTCGCCCCGGAAAGTGGCCGACATCTTATGAGCCTCGTCTACTACCACGAGGTCCCAGTCGGTGCGATCGAGCTGGTTGTGCAGATCGTCGTCTCGAGCCAGCATGTCGAGGCGGGCGATCAGGCGGGGACGCTCGGCCAAAGGGTTGCCCGAGCGGGTGGCCTCTACCATCGCCCGGGTGAGCAGTTCGAACTCGAGGCCGAACTTCTCACCCAGCTCGTCCTGCCACTGCTCGGCCAACGACGTCGCTGGTATAGGTGGCCAGATAGGGGTCGAACAGGTGGGCCAGGCTGATCCGCTTGGCCTCGGCCACCAGGGTGAACAGCTCCGGGTCGGCATCGAATAGCCACGGCCGACCGCCGCTGTCGAGAGAGAGCTCAGCCTCCTTAGATCGGTAGACGATCTCCCGCTGCACGTTCCCGCTGTCGTCCTCGTAGGTGAGGTTTACGGCGTCTGCGCCCACCCATTCGACGTCGATCACCGTGACTACCCCGATCGGGGCGATACCTCCGACGCGGGCACCCTTGGCGAGGTCTTCCAATCGGCCCATCGCCCGGCGAGCGTAGCCCGGCATGGGTGCGAGGGTGGAACGCGGGCGGGGCCCACAGCAGGCGGCGGTCGGGCTATATTGGGCGCCCATGCTGCGCCAAGAGCACGCGATTGGCGAGGTGTTCTGCTATCGCTTCTGCGGCCCCGAACCCGACCACGCGCTGCTCGTGCTGCACGGGCTCGGAGGCCACGGCGGCATCTACAACAATTTCGGAGACTTCCACGCGGCGAGGGGGGTGGACCTTTGGACCATGGACGCTCCTGGCCACGGAAGATCGTGCATTTCCCAGCGTCCTGGACAGTTCACCCTCGACGAGTGGGTGCAAGACACGGTTGCGTGCGCCGAGCACATCAAATCGGCGACCGGCCTCCCGGTGTTCGTCAAAGGCTCCTCGCTGGGCGCCGCCCCCGCCTACTGTGCCATGGCCTCGGCCCCTGAGACGTTCGAGGGCGCGGTGCTCATGGGATTCGGCATCCCGTCGAGCCCGCTGATTCCACCAGAAAATCCATTCCGAACCCAGGCGTATGAACAACTCGAGGCGTTTTGGGGCGACAAGTTCGTGTTGAAAATCGACCGATTCTTCGATTTCGACTCCGACTATGGCTACGTCGGTGCCACAGAGCAGAAAAAAGCAGACCCATACAACACCTGGTTCTACGACATGGCGTCGTGGGCGTCGCTGTTCAGATACGACCCCGCCATTCCGCTGGCACAAAACACCAAGCCAATCCTGTTTGCCGTGGGCGAGCAGGATCCGACATTCCCCCCGGCGCTCGCCCAAGAGGTAGTCGACGCGACGGCCGGGCCAACAGAGTTCTACATCCACCCCGAGGGCAAGCACCAGCTCATGCTGTTCCACACCGCGGAGTACTCCGACGTGATGCTCAGATGGTGCCGGGCCACGATGAGCAACGGAGGCTGAGTTGACCCACCTGCATCCTCGAGGGGTGAACCACCTCGCACTGTCAACCACCGACATGAAGCGCCAGCTCGACTTCTGGTGCAACACGGTGGGCCTGCCGCTGAAGGCGCTCTATTGGATGCACGGCGTCGAAGGGGCGATCCACGGCTTCGTGGAACTCGCACCCGACAGCTATATAGCCTTCGTGGAGCACCCTGGCAACGACGCCTGCGTCGAATTCGCCGTCAGCCATGCCGACGGACCCGGCGGCGGCGTCCGGGGCGGCGCCATGCAGCATGTGGCCCTTCATGTCGATGACTTCGAAGACGTCCTCGAGATGAGAGACCGGCTGCGCTCAAACGGCGTGCAGGTGATCGGCCCGATCGACCACGGCTTCATCCAGTCGATCTACTTCGAGGGCCCCGAGGGGCTGAACCTGGAGATCTGCTGCGGCTCGGCCATCGACGAGCGGGCCTGGATCGACCCCGAGGTGAGCGAACGGTGCGGCATCTCCGAGGTGGAGATCGAATGCCTCAAGCAACCTGCTGTTTTCGAGCGGCCGGCGTCACCGGTCCCCCAGCCAACGGCACCCCATCCCGACAACATCAGGGCGGCGCGGGATCCCGAGGGCTATGCCGCCGTGGCCGCGATCCCCGATGACGCCATGTGGGCTGCGGCCAGCGAGACCACTCCGCCTGTGCGGGTGGACTGAGCTCGTCGGACAGGGCGACCCAGAGACCTGTCGGGTTCTCGGCTCAGAGCGACTTGGGGCGGCGGGGGATGAACGGGCTGGTTCGATCTATGTAGTCGGCGTAGCCGGTGCGGTTCTTCACCAATGCCCTTTCCAGCATGGCCACCCCGGACACCTTGACCAGAAGCCACGTCATCACCGCGGGGCCGATCAGCCCGATGACGCCTAGGGGGGTGGAGGCGGCCACCAGCCCGATGCCCCACCAGGCGGTGGCGTCGCCGAAGTAGTTGGGATGGCGGGTGTAGCGCCACAACCCCCGGTCCATCACCTTCCCGGCGCTGGCCGGATCGGCCTTGAACCGGGCCAGCTGCCAGTCGCCTGCCGCCTCGAACCCCAACCCCACCACGAACACCGCCGCCCCGATCACCCACAGCGGCGCCCACCCCCGGTCGGCCTCGCCGATACCGAGCTGAAGGGGCAGCGACACCACCCACATCACCGCCCCCTGCAACCCGAACACCCGGTACAAGCTGGTGATCCAGAACCGGTCTCCGGCCCGGCGGCGCATCGACTGATAGCGGTAGTCCTCCCCCTTGCCGATGTTGCGAATCCCCAGGTAGACGGCCAGCCGCAACCCCCAAACAGTGGCCATCGCCGCCAAAAGCACCGCCCGCACGCCGTGCCCGTCGGCCACCACAAGGCTCACCCAGGCCACCGCCACGAAGCCGAACCCCCACAAGACATCGACGATGCTGGCATCTCGCACCGCCACGCTGACGGCCCACGCCGCCATCATCAACCCCGCGATCACCGCTGCGGCTACCCAGAGGACCATCGGCGATCATCATACCGCGGCACCCGGCAGACCTCCCCGGCGTCTTGCTCCCCCGCCTGCTCACAGGAGCACGGTCTGCTCGTGGTTGTCGGCGGGGGGATCGGTCTTGAGGCGCGCTTCACTGCAAGCGAGAGGCCCGCTCCACCAGCCAAGCGAAAACCGGATCGGTGGAGCGGCTGGGCAGCATCTCGGGGTGCCACTGAACGGCGACCACGTGGTCGCCCAATTCCAGACCCTCGATCGTGCCGTCTTCAGCCCGGGCGGTGACAGCGAGGTCGCGGCCTACTCCAGCCACCGTTTGATGGTGCAGGCTGTTGACCCGGGCTGAGGGGCCGAACAGCTCGCCGAGGATGGAGCCCTCGGTGAAGCGCACCTGATGGATGGCGGTGTCGACGGGGAGGTCGAAACGGCAGTGCTCGGGAACGTGCTGATCGAGCGTTCCCCCCCGCAGGACGTTGAGCACCTGGATGCCCCGGCAAATGCCGAGGACGGGGATGCCGGCATCGATGGCGGCCGCCATCAACCCCATCTCGAGATCGTCCCGCTCCGGCTCAGGAGCCAGCAGATCCGGACCGGGCTCGGCCCCGTAGCGAAGGGGATCGATGTCTGTGCCACCGGTCAGCACGATCCCGTCGAGGCGTTCGCCGACCGCGACGGGATCCACTTCTAGGGGCAGGTGAACCGGAATGCCCCCCGCCTCGATGACGGCGCGGGCGTAGTCGGCCAGATAAAGGTCGACGGCGCGGTCGCCCATGCTGGCGGGGAACCCGGACATCTCTGAGGCGCGCTTACGCCGACCGGGAAGTCCGATCAAAGGGGATTTTGCGGCCATCAGCTCGCTCGCATCCAAACGCTCCAACTCAAGACATTAGTTTGGCTTGCGGTGGCTCCCCCGATTCGAGATGTGAACAGCGCCATCTCCTGGCGCGAGGCCGGCCAAGGCGAGGTGGTGCTGTTTCTCCACGGTCTGGGAGGCTCGCGTACCGCATGGGAGCCCCAGATCGAAGCACTCAGCGACCGGTGGCGGTGCGTGGCATGGGACATGCCCGGCTACGGCGAGTCATCTCCGGTGAGTCCGCTCACATTCGAGGCCGTCGCCGACGCCATAGCCCATCTGTTGGACCGGCTCGGCGTAGACGACGCCCACCTGTGCGGGCTGTCGTTCGGCGGACACCATGCGATGCATGCCGCGCTGCGCCACCCCACGCGGATCCGATCGCTGATGCTGGCCGGCACCAGCGCGGTCTTCGGCGGAGACGGAACCGACCCCGACCAATGGCTTGCCGCTCGAACCGCGCCATTGGACGCCGGGCTCGCCTTAGCCGACGTCGCCGATGACGTGATCAAAGCCATCGCCGCCCCGGGTTTCGAGGGGCCTGAGCGTCACCGGACTGCGGCTGCGATGGCCCGGATCCCCGCAGCGGGATTCAGAGCCGCGTGCCGACTCCTGGTATCCCACGATGTGGGCCGGCGCCTGCGGGAGATCACTGCCCCGACGCTGGTGATCGTGGGCGACCTCGACGGCGAGACGCCGGCGGCTTATGCCGAAGTGCTTGCGGCATCGATCCCCGACAGTCGCCTTGAGGTGATCTCCGGGGTCGGCCACCTCAGCCCGGCAGAAGCTCCTGAAGCCTTCAACCTGCTGGTGAGCGAGTTCTTGGGTTCGCGTGCGGCTGCTCGACCATGATGAGACCAGAAAGTGCTGCAGTGAGAGGAACCCCACCATGAGGGACTACGACCGGATCCGCGTCCTGTGGCCCGACCATCTCGGCTTGGCCCGAGGCAAGTATCTGCCCGCCCACTTGGCCAATCAGGGCACCGGGCACTGTGTCACCACCTTCGCCCTCGGCTATGACCGCAGCTTGATCCCGGCACCGGGCGCCTATCTGCTGGAAGGGCTTCCCGACATCTGGGCCGCCTTCGAGCCGACCGAAGTCCGGCCCAGCTGGGAGGACGACGCCACTGGTGTGGTCGTCGCCCACCTGGACTTCCGAGGACAGCCCTATCCGGTGTCGGCCCGTTGCGCCCTTCAACGGGCCATCGCAGCATGGACCGAGATCGGCTACGCCCCGAAAGCGGGCATCGAGTTCGAGGCGTACGTGCTCCAGCCTGACGGCCACGGCGGCTGGGAGCGCTGGCGCACTCCCCGGTCGTTCGTCTACGGCACCGGCCGCTCCTCAGACCCCACCGGGCTGATCGACGACATCACCCGCACTGCCTGGCGGTGCGGCTTCCCGCTGGAAAGCATCAACGCCGAGTTCGACGAGTCGCAGTTCGAGTTGACCCTCGAATACGACGACGCTCTCAAAGCCGCCGACGAGGCGTTCTTGTTCCGCTTGCTGGCCCGGGAGGTGGCCCTGGGCCATGGACTGGACATCACGTTTCTGGGCAAACCGTTCCCGGGGGTGGCCGGCAGCGGCGTGCATGTGAACTTCTCGCTGGTCGACGCCAAGGGGCAGAACGCCTTCAACGACCCTTCAGCCGATGACGGCCTGTCGGGTCTGGCCAAAGGGTGCCTCGCCGGGCTCATTGCCCATCACCGGGCGCTCACCGCGCTCTGCGCCCCCACGGTGAACGCCTATCGGCGGCTCCAGCCCGCAGAGCTCAACGGCTATTGGGCCAACTGGGGCTACGATCACCGCGGTGCGGCCAACCGGATACCCGAGGCGAGGGGGGCGGCCACCCGGATCGAGAACCGAGTGGCCGACGGTGCGGTCAACATCCACTTAGGGGTGGCCGCCGTCCTCCAAGCCGCCCGGCTCGGCGTGGTCGATGGCCTGGAGTGCCCCGGCCCGCTCACCGCCGACGGCTTCGAAGCAGTCAACACCGAGGTGAGCGCGGCGCCCAGCCTGGCGGCCGCGCTGGAGCATCTCCAAGCCGATCCCGCGCTGACGGCCGCGGTGGGCGACGGCTTGTGCCAGAACTTCATCGCCAACAAGCAGGCCGAGTGGCAGCGCTACATCGCCGCGGTGGGCGAAGACAAGCCCGGCGGAGAGGTGACCCAGTGGGAGCTCGACGAATACCTGATGTACCACTGAGGGGCTCGGCCCCAGAGCGGGTCAACCGGCGAGCACCTCGTCTAGATACCAGTCGACAAAGGCATGGCACTGCTCGATGTTGGCCGTCTCGTGCTGGCGGGTCTCTTCCATGAGGAGGCGGAGATCCACCCCGCACTCCTCCAAGTAGGCTGGAGGGGCCAGCCTCAGGAACGATTCGATGTGAGCCGCATCGACCTCGGGGTGGAACTGGGTTCCCACCGTGCGGCCGATCCTGATGAGCTGCACCGAGCTTTCGTTGCGGGCCAGCACTTCGGCGCCGGGAGGCGGGATGAACCGGTCGTGGTGCCACTGCATCCACGGTCCCGACCCCGCCGGGTTGGCGCCGTCCTCGCCGTCGTCGAGCTCGAACCAGCCGATCTCGGTCACCGGGGACACCTCGACCTCACCGCCGAGCGCCTCAGAGATCAGCTGGCCCCCGAAACATACCCCCAAGACGGGCTTGCCCTCCTCGTGGGCCTGCTTGACCATGTCGATCTCTTGGTAGATCCAGGAGTCGATCTCACCCTTGTCGGTGAGAGAGCGCACCGACCCCATGAGCAGCAGCAGGTCGTAGCGGTCTATGAGCGGAAACGCCGCGGCGACGTTGGGGTGATCGTAGTCGTTGGTCACCACGTGAACGTCGACCTCGTAGCCGCGCTGGCGCAGGCGGGTGGCTATCTGGCCGGGGAGGCCGTCTGGCTCGTGGGCAATGGCCAGGGCGCGCTTCACAGGCTGAACCATAGGTGGACCTGGCCCGTCCCGGCGACCGACTCGTATCGGCCGAACTGCTCGCCGGGCGCGGTGCAGGCCGCCCCGCCGAGAGCGCCGACCATGGTCAGGTAGTGCCCGAAGAGCCCTTCGGGCGCATGGGCGGAGAACTCGGGCAGAAAGTCGAGCACCCCGGCATGGTCGCCCTTTGCCAAGCATCCGATGACCCGCTCGTCGGCGGCGCGGGCTTCGGGAGTGCGGAGATGGAGCGCAGGGTCGGCGGCCTCGTGATCGCGGAACTGTCGCAGCGGCCAGAACCGATGGCTCAGCCCGCCGCTGGCCAGCACCACCACCCGGCGATCCAGCCCGGCCACCGCTTGGGCCAACAGCTCGCCGAACAACAAGAAATCGGCTGGCTCTGCCGTCTGGCAGATGCTCGCCGACACCCAGGCTTCGGCGCCCTGCAAGAACGGCAGCAGGTTGACGGTTGGATAGTGCACCGGCAGACAGGGGTCGTCGATGGCGGTTATCCAGGTGTCGTCCCGGCCGGCGGCCCGAGCGGCCCACGCCTCGGCCAGTTCCCGGTCGCCAGGCATGTCATAGGGCATCTGCGACATCCCCCGGGGCAGCTCCTCGGAGGTGAACAGGCCGCGGCGGCGGTCGTGGGAGGTCACGATGTGCTCGACCGTGGTGAACCAATGAGTATCCACCACCACCACTGTGTCGGCGCGCCGCGGGCGCAACCGCTGAGCGCCCAAGTCGTGGAGCCCCTCGAAGAGCGTGGTGTCCTCTCCGCCATTGAGCTCGCGGCGAAGCGCCTCGGGCATCACCAGCGGAGGGACGTGGGAGATCAGACCAGCCCCGACAATGGCCCCCATCAAATCACCTTGACCGGCAGGCGCTTGATACCCGATATGAAATTGGATCGCAGCCGGTCGATGGGCCCGGCGGGCTCCAAGCAGCTCACCCGCTTCATCAGCTCCTCGAACACCAGCCGCACCTCCATGCGGGCCAGCCAAGCTCCCAGGCACAAATGGGGGCCGTTGCGGCCGAAGGCCATGTGGTCATTGGGCTCGCGGCCCAAGTCGAAGCGGAACGGGCGCTCGAACCCCTCGGGGTCGTGGTCGGCGGAGATGAACCAGATCACCACTTTGTCGCCCGCCCGAATTGGCGACCCCCTCATCTGAAGGTCGCGGGTGGCGGTGCGGCGGAAGTGCATGGTGACCGACCCGGTGCGCAGAATCTCCTCCACCGCAGTGGGCATCAGCACAGGGTCGGACTGCCACGCCCGCCATAAGCGGGGGTGGTGCAAGAGGGTCCACAGGCCGTGGGCCATGGTGTAGCGGGTGGTGTCGTTGCCCGCCGCCACCAACAGGGTGAAGAAGTTGTTGAACTCCAGGTCGGTGAGCGGGTCGCCGTCGATGGTGGGGGCCAGCAGCCTGGTGATGATGTCGTCTTGGGGGCAGGCCCGCCGTTCGGCGGCCTGCTCTTGGGCGTACCGGAAGATCTCGATGGCCGCGGGACTGCGAAACGGCACCATCCGGAACGGCTCGGTGTCGGTGAGGTCAACCGGGAAATCGGTGAAATCAGGATCGGTGTTGCCCAACAGCGCGTCGCCCCATTGCACCAGTTTGCGGCCATCCTCATCGTCGGTGCCCAGCAGGCGGCCGAGCATCCTCATGGGCAGCTCCTCGGCGACGTCGCGGACGAAGTCGAACTCGTCGTTGGCCAGCGCTTCGTCGAGCACCTCGCCCACCAGCTCCCGGATGGAGGCCTCGAAGGTCTCCACCGTCCGGCGGGTGAAGCCCTTGTTCACCAGGCGCCGCAGCCGGGTGTGCTCGGGGGGGTCCACCTCCATCATGGTGCGACGGGCCTCGGCCTGCTCTGCGTCCATCTCCTCCAGGCGGATTCCCAATGACGACGTGAACGTCTCCACGTCGCGGCTCACCGCCAAGCAGTCGTCGTAACGCAGGATCGACCAGAAACCGGCGCCATCGGCCTCCTCGGTCCAATGCACCGGGTCTTCGGCTCTTAGTCGGGCAAAAGTGGCATGGGGAACGCCAGCCACATAGGTGTCGTGATCGGTGATGTCGGCGTCGTCGGGGCCCAAGTCAGCCAGGTAGTCGTCGACATAGGCTGAGGTGGCCATTACTCGGATTCCATCGGGTTGGGGGCGGCCCACAGCGTGGTTCCCCCGGCCATGGAGTTGCCCACCTGCCGGTAGTAGCCCCCGGTGACCTCGAAGGGCGCCAGGCGGGCGAGCTCCTCGGTGGGGCTCTCGGGCAGCACCAGTTCGGCCTCACCGCTGAGAACCGGGCCGAGGTCGGCGTCGTAGCCCCTCATGGTGACCAGCTCGTCCAGCGAGTCGCGACCGTCCATCTCGATGGCCGGCATCTGGCGGCTGTGCAGCATGGGATGGCTGTTGACCAATCCGGGCCGCTCGGCCGTGCCCCGGATGGTGAACCGGGCCTCGGCGATCCGCCGGCCCCATGTGCTGAGGGTGGCGCCGAACCGCCCGCCGGGCTCTAGCCGGGGCCCGGCCTTGCCGTAGGCCACCGGCCGGGTCATCCAGATCTCGCTCATCTTCTTGGGGTAGCCCTGGATGTGGCCCCGGGCCATGGCGAAGTCTTTGTCCACCCAGATGTAGGCCGCCCGGCTGAAGATCTGGCCCCGATAGGAGCAGCGCACCACCAAGAACACCTCTTTGTATTGGGCGCGGGCCGGGTCGAATATCTCCTCGAAGCTGTCGCTGCAACTCTGCCAGTCGGCCCAGATGAGGGCCGCAGCACCGGGATCATCTTCAACCGGCGCCAGCGGTTCGGGCAAGAGCTCGGCCACCTTGGCCGGATCGGTGCGGAACTCCACGGTCAGCATGTCGCCCGAGTAGTGCCACGGGGGACCGGGCAGGATGCTGGCAGCGCCGGTGGGCGTGCGGGGATACATGAACCCCTTGAGGTCGGCCATCGCCCCACTATACTCGTTTGCTACCTAACGATATAACCGGGCTAAAGTCGGGGCGCCCCCCAGACAATAGAGTCGAGGCTGTGCATCAGGGACTGCCCCCGCAAGAGGCCGGGAGATCCAATGCCGCCGGGAGATCCAATGCCGCCGGCTGACCTGGCGACAAGCAGTGCTTTGCTGACCCCGGAGCGGGCAGGCGTTGTGGAGCGGGTTCGAGCGCTCGGCCCCAGCTTGGCGGGCCGCGCCGCCCAATACGACCGAGATGCCGCCTTCCCCTTTGAGAACTGGAGCGAAATGGCTGCTGCCGGGTTGCTGGGCATCTGCATTCCCAAGACGGCGGGCGGGTTGGGGGCCGACTTCGTGGGCTACGCCCTCGCCGCCGAGGAACTTGGACGGCACTGTGCCGCCACCGCCCTCACCTTCAACATGCACGTGTGCACCACGCTGCTGGTGGGTCAGATCGCCGACGACATGGAACTCAGCGGCCAGGAGCGGTCGCTTGTGGAGAGCCGGCGAGAACAGCTGTGGAAGGGCATCGTGGAGCACGGGCACATCCACAGCCAGCCGTTCTCGGAGGGAATCGCCGCCGGCGCCACCGAGGGGTACTCCACCACCGCGGTTCCTGGCGACGGCGGCTACCGGGTGACGGGCCGGAAGATATTCGCGTCGCTCAGCGGGGCCGCCGACGTCCACAACATCGTGTGCATCGTGGCGGGCGACCCCCGGGTGCGCCTGCTGGGTGTGGCCGCTCGTTCCGAAGGCCTCCGCATCGATGGCACCTGGGACCCGCTGGGGATGCGGGCCACCGATTCCCGCAATCTGGTGTTGGAAGATGTTTTCGTCCCAGCCGAACGCGAATGGATTCCCGCGGGGATGTTCGATCAAGCGGCGGCTCGCTGGCCCTACTTCTTCATGACCCTCTCGTTCGCCTACCTGGGGCTGATGGGCGCCATCATGGATTCCACCTCGGAATACCTCATCGGCGACGCCGGCGCCGGCGCCCGGCGCTCCAATCCCATCAAGCAGCAGGGTTGGGCGGATATGAACCTCATCTACGACCGGGCCCAGGCGCTGTGCTACCGGGTGCTAGGCGAATCGGGCGTCGACCCCGGACCCGCCGCGGTGCGGCGGGCCTGGAGCTCGATGATCACCACGATGGACGGCGCCCCCCAGCTGGCTTCTTTGGCGCTGAGGGTGTGCGGCGGGCGGGCGCTGCTCCGGCCGTCTCGCCTAGAGCAGTTCTACCGCGACGCCCGATGCGGCGCAGCCATGCTCCCCTGGAGCATGGAGGTGTGCCTGGAACGCCTGGGCCGGGCCAGCCTCTTCGACGACGGGCCCGAAGCTCTGGGGTGATCGGGGACCGGAGTTCATGGTAGAGAGCACCTGGGTGAAGCGGTACGCCGAGCAGTTCGAGGCCTGCGAGCTGCTCGCCTCTGAGACCGCGGTGGTGCTGTCGGAGACCCGGAGCCGGCCCGAGATCGTTCGGACTGCCCGTCTGGCGCTGTCGCTGTGCGGCACCGCCCCCGTGGATGTGGTGGTCACCACCCCGGCCAACCCGGGGCCGCTGCCCATCCGCTCCACCGGAGCGTCGGTGGCGCTGGCGGGCAACCGGGCGGCGCTGGGGGCGCTGATGAGCGCCGACTTCATCGTGGACTGCACGGTGGAGGGCCTGCTGCATGCCCCCGAGCTGGGCCGAATCCTGGACAGCGGGGCCCGGGTGCTGATGGTGTCCAACGAGCACCCCGAGAACACCGAGCGATGGCCCCACGATCCCTCCCTGGCCGATCGGGTGTCGACCGGGGTGGCCTGGCTGGAGCGGGCCGAGAAGATGGAGGTGGCCTCCGAGGCGGGCACCGACTTGACCGTCGACCTCACCGGCGCAGCTCGAGCCGGATCGCACGGCTGGTGTACCGAGGCAGGGACCATCGCCCACTGGCCGGGGGGCTTGGTGTTGGCGTTTCCGGCGGCAGGAACAGTCAACGGCAAGGTGGTGCTGGCGCCGGGCGACGTGAACCTCACCTTCAAGGAGTACATCCGAGATCCTGTCACGCTGACCGTGGCCGACGACTACATCACCGACATCGAAGGGCGCGGCGTGGACGCCGAGATGCTCCGCTCCTACTTGGCCGCCTTCGAGGAGCCCGAGGCCTGCGCCGTGAGCCATGTGGGCTGGGGGATGAACACCTCGGCCCGGTGGGAGGCCATGGCCCTGTGGGACAAAGCCGACCACAACGGCACCGAGCTGCGGGCCTTCGCCGGCAACTTCTTGTATTCGACCGGGGCCAACGAGGTGGCGGGGCGGTTCTGCCGGGGCCATTTCGATCTGCCCATGCGGGGCTGCACAGTGTTGTTGGACGGCAGGCCAACGGTCGTGGCCGGCCAACTCGCACCCGAGCTGCAGCCCGACTGACCTCCGGAGCGCTCCGCAGCGTTGGCATCAACCCGGTGGCATCAACCCGGTGGCTTAAACCCGGCGACTGTGTATTTTGTATTTTTCATACAACATCGTTTGCTTCCAAATGACCTTTGCCATAGGGTTCGCGGCACCTGACCGAGGAGGGGAGTTCATGAGACTCAAGGTCTTGTTCGCTTTGCTGGCAGTTTTCACCTTGGTGGTGGCCGCCTGCGGCAACGATGACGACAGCGATGGCGGCACCGCTTCGGCGCCAACCGAAGCGCCCGCGCCCACGATGACCGAGGCGCCCGCGCCGATGATGACAGAGGTCGACATCGATGCCGCCTTGGCCGCCGATCTGAGCGAATGCACTGCTGCGCCCACCGGTGATCCCATCCAGGTGGGCATGGCCATGGACTTCAGCGACGTGGTCGGTTTCGTGGACATCCCCGGTTCCAAGCTGGTGCCGTTCATCGCCGAGAAGGTCAACTGCACTGGCGGGATCAACGGCTCGCCGGTTGAGGTTCGGGTGGCAGAAGTCGGCCAAGACGCAGTGCTGGCTGCCCAGGAACTCTTGGATTGGGGCGCCCACTTCCTCATCGGGCCCCCATTCGCCGATTTCGCCCTGCCGATCCTCCAGACCACCGGAGGCCAGGTGCCGCTGTTCGTAGCCGCCTCGACCGAGCCGACGCTGGCCGACGCATCGGTCAACTCCTTCTTGGTCTCCTTCGACGATTACGGCATGTCTAGAGCCGCAGCCCAGTGGGCCTATGACCAGGGCATCACCCGGGCCATCGTGTTCACCGAGGGCGAAGGCATCCCCTACACCGGCGTGAACCCCGATGCCTTCATCGCCGAGTTCGAAGAACTCGGCGGCGAGGTGGTCAGCGTGCAGACCTACATTTGGGCTGCTGACACCGACTTCTCAGCCCAGGTGAACGAGATCGCCGGCATCTCTGAGAATAACGAGGTGGTCTTCTCGGCCGCTCTCGGGTTCCAGGTGACCGCCCTGCGGGGCCAACTCGAAGGCCAAGGCCTCGACGGCTTGACCTACATAGGCACCGACGCCTTGGACGCCACCGGCATACAGGCCGAAGTCAACAACGAGGGCATCGCTCACACCCCGCACACCAGCATCAGCTCCGGCGACCGCATAGACACCATGCTGGCCGACTACGAAGCCGCCAACGGCGAGGCGCTTGAGAGCCGGGGCTTCATGGCGCTGTACGTGGACTCGATGTTCCTGGGCATCCAAGGCATCTTGGACTGCGGCTGCACCAACCCCGCCGACATCGGGGCCGCAGTGGCGCAGATCGAGGGCTTCCAAGGCCTGTCAGGCGAGATCACCTTTGCCGGTACCAACGGCATCCCCCCCAAGGCCGTGCCGATCAACCGCATCGTGAACGGCGTCGATACCCTCGTCGCCACCATCGGCGGCTGAACCGCCAGCCCATAGCAGAGCAGCCATGCCCGCAATCGAGTAGGCCATGCTCGAAGTCTCGAGATTGACAACCCGCTACGGTGCGATCTCAGCGCTTCGAGATGCCGACCTGCATGTTGGATATGGCGAGGTTGTCGGCCTGATCGGACCCAACGGTGCGGGAAAAACCACGCTGCTGGGGTCGATCGCCGGGCTGCTACCCCCTGCGGCCGGATCCGTCTCCTTCGAGGGTGCCGACATCACCGGCCGCTCGCCAGAGAAGCTGCTGCGGTTAGGCGTGGCCCTGGTACCCGAGCACCGGAGGGTGTTCGGCGACCTCACCGTAGAGGAAAACCTCAAAATCGGCGGCATCACCTTGGCACGCGACGAGCGGGCCCAGCTGCTGGAAGAGATGGGCGAGCGGTTTCCGGTGCTGGCCCAAAAGCGCGGGGTGGCCGCGGGCTACCTCTCGGGCGGGGAGTCGCAGCAGCTGGCCATCGCTCGGGCGCTGATGGCCAAGCCCCGCCTGCTGATGATGGACGAACCCTCGCTGGGCCTGGCCCCCATGCTGGTGGATCTGGTTTTCGAGTTGATCGAAGCCCTCCGAAGCCAAGGGCGGACTCTGCTGGTGGTGGAGCAGAACGCCACCCGCATGCTGGAGGCGGCCGACCGGGCCTACGTGCTGCGATCCGGCGAGGTGGTGGCCGAGGGGACCGGTGCGGAGCTGCGGGAGCGCTCCGACCTTTTCGACACCTTCGTCGGAGGCGCCGGGCAATGACCGAGTTGCTTCAGAACCTCATCGACGGCCTGGGCCGGGGCAGCATCTATGCACTGCTGGCGCTGGGGGTGGCAGTGATCTTCGGAGTCATGCACCTGCTCAACTTCGCCCACGGCGAGCTGATCACCGTTTCAGGTTATGTGGCCTTTTGGACTATCAGCGAGGGCTGGTCGTGGTACCTGGTCACCCCGGCCATCATCGCCACCGCGGTGGCCACCTCTCTGGTCATCGAGCGGGTGGCGTTCAGCCGCGTCCGGGGCAGCTCCGACTTCACGCTCTTGCTGACATCGTTCGGCGTTCACTTCGTGGTGTTTGCCGTCTTCCTCCTCTACGTCTCCGCGTCGGTCAAGACCTTTCCCCGGCCCGGGTGGGTCACCAACACCTACTCTGTGGGATCGCTGAACCTCGAGGTGTTCGACACCGTCGTGATCGGCGTGACCCTGGTGACCCTGCTGGCCACTTCCTGGCTCATTCAGCGCACCATGTTCGGCCTGGCCCTGCGGGCCGCGGCCGCCGATTTCGACACTGCCCGACTCATGGGGGTGCGCTCCGACACTGTGATCCGAGGCGCCTTCGCCCTCTCCGGGCTTCTAGCCGGAATCGCCGGGGTGTTCTGGCTCATGCGGGCCGGCAACACGGTGCCGAGCGCGGGCATCACCCCCATGCTCAAGGGGGTGCTGGCCGCGCTGATCGGAGGCTTGGGAAGCCTGCGGGGCGCGGTGCTGGGCGGCTTCGTGCTCGGCTTGGCCGAGGTGCTGTTGCGGTCGCGGCTGCCCGACACGGTGGCCAGCCTCACCGAGGGCTTCGTGTTCTTGCTGATCGCCCTGCTGTTCATCTTCCGCCCCCAGGGTTTGATCCGGGTAGCCCACGCGGAGCGGGTGTGATGGCCAAGCCTGCTGGTCCCAGCGCCGCCAACGCGGGAATGTTCCCCGACTTGCGCCGCGATGTGGCCTTCCCGGTGGCGGGGATGGGGCTGCTGTTCGGCGCCTTCATCGCCTTCGGGCTGCTCTACCAGAGCTTGTTCAGCGGCGCCGCGGAGCGCCTGGTCACGGTGGCCATGATCGACGCCATCATCGTGCTCGGCATCCAGATCTATGTGGGCAACACCGGCGTGCTGTCCTTTGGACACATCGGGTTCGGCGCCATCGCCGGCTACACCTTCGCCATCTTCGCCATCGCCCCGGCCGAGAAGGCCAAGCGCATTCCCGACGCCCCGCTCGGTCTCGCCGACCTGGACGTGGGCTCGTGGGGCGCCGCCGGCGTGGCCGTCGCCGTCACTGTTGTGGCGGCAATCTTCGTCGGCATCGGTTTGGCCCGATCCGGGGCCGAATCGGGGGCGGTGGCCGCCACCGTGATCACCCTGGCGCTGTTGTTCGTGACCCACGAGG
The DNA here is from genome assembly GCA_028278955.1 of Candidatus Poriferisocius aerobius. Lineage (GTDB taxonomy): Bacteria > Actinomycetota > Acidimicrobiia > Acidimicrobiales > Bin134 > Poriferisocius > Poriferisocius aerobius. Next base: position 9,034 of record JAPYOC010000092.1, on the reverse strand, counting down.
TGGCCCGCAACTGGCCGGAGATGACCGGCGGGGCACGCGCTGGCCTGTCGTTTCGCATCGGCGGGGCCCTCGACACCCGAACTCCCATCTATGTGGCGCTGGCCGGGGCGCTGGTGCTGGCCCGCCTCTTCGCCCAAAGCCGTCGGGGGCGGTTGGCCAAGGCCGGGAGGGAAGACGATCTCGCGGCGCGGGCGATGGGAGTGAACCCCATGGTCCAGCAGATGATCGCCCTTTTGATCTCGGTTGCCGTGGTGTCAGTGGGAGCCAGCCTGCGGGTCTATGAGACCGGCTCGATTCTTCCCGAGAACTTCTTCTTCAACTACACGCTGTTGACCTTGGCCATGCTCATCGTCGGGGGGCGCAACAGCGTCACCGGGGCGCTGTTCGGAGTGGCCGTTATGACGGTGGGCAGGGAGTTGGCCCGCCGACTGGGCCAGGACGGCTTCGAGGTGTTCGGCCTCGGCCTTGACGGCGCGCCGCTGGACTGGATATTCCGGGAGAACCTCCAGACGGTGTTCTTCGGTACTGCCATGCTCGGCTTCATGATCTGGAGGCCCAGGGGGCTGCTGAGCGACTGGGAGTTCGACGAGTGGCTCTACCGCCAACTCACCCGATCCCAGAGCGCCCCTGGGGTGCCTCGCACGGCCGTGGGCGCCGACCATGGGGACCGCCTCGAGGTCGCCGGCGTGAGCGTGGTCTTCGGCGGATTCCAGGCGCTTTCGAACGCCGGCTTCGACGTGCGCAGCGGCGAGGTGGTGGGGATCATCGGCCCGAATGGGGCGGGCAAGACCACGCTGCTCAACGTCATCACCGGACTGGTTCCCGCCGCCTCAGGCCAAGTGCGGCTGAACGGCGTCGACCTCATCGGCGCCCCGTCGCACGAGGTCGCCCGAGCCGGGTTGGTCCGCACCTTCCAGAACCTCCGGCTGTTCGGATCGCTCACCGTGCGGGAGAACGTGGAGGTGACCCGCCTCATGGCCATCGCCACCCACGATGACCGCTCCTCTCCGGAAACCGATGTGCTGGTGGCTGCGGCCGGGTTGTGGGAGCACCGCGACCGCCGAGCAGGCGAACTCGACTACGGCAACTCCCGTCGGCTGGAGCTGGCCCGGGCCGCGGCCGCCCGACCGCGGTTCTTGCTGCTCGACGAGCCCACTTCGGGCATGAGCGACGCCGAGTCGCAAGCTATGGTCGAACACGTGCAGACCATGGCTGCGCTGGTGAGCGCCGGCGTGGTGGTGATCGACCATGATCTGGACTTCATGATCGGCATCTGCCACCGCATCTACTGCCTCGACCGGGGCGCGGTCATCGCCGCTGGCACCCCCGAGGAGATCCAAGCCGACCCCTCCGTGCAGGCCGCCTACCTCGGATTGCCTAAGAGCGACTGACATGCGGGCTGTGGTCCTCAAAGCTCGGAACTCGCCCTTGGTGGTGGTGGACGACTACCCGGAGCCCGGCGCCGGCGGCGAGGTCATCGACGTCATCGCATGCGGGCTGTGCCACTCGGACCTGCATGTGGTGGCCGGCGAATTCCCGAGTCCGCTGCCCATCGTGTTGGGCCACGAGGTCACCGGGACCCACCCTGAGATGGGACCGGTGATCGTCTACGCCCCCTGGGGCTGCGGCCAATGCCAAGAGTGCGCCGACGGCAATGAGATGATCTGCGCCGGCGCCACCGAGGCCGGCCTGGTGGTGGACGGGGGCTACGCCGAGCGCATGGCCATCGCCGACCGGGCCTACCTGCTGCCCCTGGGCGACCTCCATCCGGTGGCCAGCGCGCCGCTGGCTTGCGGCGGACTCACCGCCTATCGAGCGGTGCAGCACACCTTGGAGACGCTGCGTCGGCCCGGCCGGAAGCGCCGGGTGCTGGTGATCGGCGTCGGCGGCATCGGGCAGTTTGCGCTGCGCTATCTCAAACTGCTCTCCGATGCCGAGGTGCTGGCCCTCGACCGGGCGGACGACAAGCGGGCCGAGGCGCTGGCGGTGGGAGCCGACAAGACGCTCGGCCTCGTCGACGAATTGCCGCCGTGCGATGCCGTGGTCGACTTTGTGGGAAGCAGCGTCACGCTGGGAACGGCGGCCGGTGCGGTGAGGCGGCAGGGCCTGGTTGTCGCCGTCGGCTTGTACAGCGGCCGCATTCCCTTCGGTGTCGGGGCCGTTCCCCACGAGGCTCGGTTCATGTCCAGCATCTGGGGAACCCGGTCGCAGCTGGGCGAGCTTCTCGATCTGGCTCGCCGGGAACCGTCCGTCGTCGCCCCGGTGGAGACCGTGCCCTTCACCGACGCCCAACTCGCCCACGAACGCTTGAGCACCGGTGACGTCAAAGGCCGCCTGGTGCTGTTGATCGACCAAGCCCACGCCAACTGAGACATCTGCGAGGTATTCGAATCATGGCTGAGACCACCGGCATCGACGATTTCCGGGTTGCCTGCGAACAGGCCGAGGTCCACACCGTGGAGGTGGCCGCGCCCGACACCCTGGGCCATCTGCGGGGCAAGCGGGTTCCCGTCGAGCGCTATTTCCGCACGATCGCCGAGCACGGCCTGCACATCGCCGACGCCATCTTCGTGTTCGACATGCAAAACGATCTGGCTGACAACCCCTATATCAATATGAACGCCGGCTTCCTCGACTGCCACTTGGTGCCCGACCACGCCACCGCTCGAGTCTTCAGCCACCGGCCCGGCTACGCATTGGTGTTCGCCGACGTCTTCGATCCCCATGCCAACCCCCACCCCGTCGCGGCCCGCAACGTGCTGGCCCACCAGATCGAGCGGTGCCGGCAGGCCGGATTGTCGCCGGTGGTGGCCACCGAACTGGAGTTCTACCTGTGCAGGCCCGGCTGGGAACCGGTGCAGCATCACATCCAGTACTCCTCACTCACCGACGCCTTAGACGTCGAAGACTGCCTGCGCGACATGCGAGCCGCTCTGCTGGGCGCCGGACTCGAGGTGGAGTCGTCCAATCCCGAGTACGGACCGGGTCAGGTGGAGATCAACATCGAGCATGCCCCCGCCATGGCCTGCGCCGACAACACCGTGCTGTTCAAGAGCATCGTCAAGCAGGTGGCCGTGCAGCACGGCCTGCGGGCCACCTTCATTCCCAAGCTCTGGACTGAGCAGTCGGGCTCAGGCATGCACATCCACACCAGCCTCGCTGACGGCGACGGAGGGGCCAACACATTCGCCGGCGCCGACGGACGGCCCAATCAGATGATGGAGCACTGGGTGGCGGGGCTGATCGAGCACGCGCCAGCCCTCACCCTCGTCGGGTCGCCCAACGCGAACGGGGCCAAGCGCATCCGCCCATACACATTCGTGCCCACCCATGTCCACTGGGGGCTCGACAACCGCTCAGTGATGTGCCGCTGCATCTGCGAGACGGGCTCAAACGGCAATCGGGTGGAGTTCCGCTCCCCCGGCGCCGACGCCAACCCCCATGCGATGATCGCCGCCGTCTTGGCCGCAGGACTAGACGGCATCGAGCGCGAACTGGCCCTGCCCCCCATCAGCGAGGGAGACATGTACGCCGACCCCGGCGATGCCGAACCGCTGCCCAACGACCTGCCGGGGGCGATTGCCGCATTCCGGGGAAGCTCTCTCGCCGGGCTGCTGGGCGAGGAGTTCTCCACCACCTTCCTGCTGCTGGCCGAACACGAGCTGGGGCTGGCCACCGAGAACTCGCCCCACCCCGACGAGGTGAGCGATTGGGAGCGGGCCCGGTATGCGGAGCACTGCTGACATGGGCCCTTGTGCTGCGACCGATCCGACCAACGTCACCGAGCCCAGCCTCTACCTCCAGGGAATCCCCCACGATCGCTTTGCCCGGCTGCGGGCCCGCCCCGACCTGGCCTGGCACCCCTACGAGAGTGATGGGTTCTGGGCCGTGTCCCGCCACGCCGACGTGCGACATGTGTCCCGGAACCCCGAGTTGTTCTCCTCAGCCATCGGCCATACCAACCTTTGGGATCTGGAGGCCGACGCCCTGGAGGCCCGACGGTCGCTGATCGACACCGACGCCCCCGACCACACCCGGCTCCGGCGCCTGGTGGCTCGAGCTTTCACCCCTAAAAACATCCGCCGCTGGGAGTCCACGGTGCGGGCCATCGCCGCCGAGCTGCTCGACGAGTTCACCGCTCAGGGTGGGGGCGACTGGGTGGATATGGTGGCCGCGCCGCTGCCCATCCAGGTGATTCTGACCATGCTCGGCGTGCCCACTGAGGATGCCGCCTACTTGGTGGAGCTGTCCAACTACTTGGTGGAGGGTACCGGCGATGCCCAGTCGATCCCCCCCGACGCCTTCGGGAACACCACCGATCTGCGCCTGCTGCCGTTCAACAGCCCGGCCAGCCACGCGCTGTTCGAATACGGCGAGGGCATGCGCCAACGGCGCCGGGTGGATCCCCAAGACGACCTGGTCTCGCACTTGGTGCAAGCCGAGTCCGAGGGCGAGCAGATATCGAGAAGCGAGTACCGCAACATGTTCCACCTGCTGGTGTTCGCCGGCAACGAGACCACCCGCACCGCCATCAGCCATGGGGCGATGGCGCTGGCCGCCAACCCCCATGAGTGGCAGCGCGTGCTTGACGATCCGGCGCTCATCGACTCGGCCACCGAAGAGATCCTCAGGTGGGCCACACCGGTGATGCACATGAGGCGCACCGCTACCGCCGACACCGAGCTGGCCGGGACTTCGATCGCCAAGGGAGACAAGGTGGTCATGTGGTACGCCTCGGCCAACCGAGACGAGGCCGTGTTCGAGGACCCGTTCAGATTCGACGCGGGCCGCGCCAACCGCGACCACTTTGCCTTCGGCGGCGGAGGCCCCCACCTGTGCTTGGGCGCTTTTCTGGCCCGTCTGGAGGTCGCCGTCCTGCTGGAGGAGATGGCCAAGCGGTCAATATGGTTGGAGCAGACTTCGGACCCGCAACGAGCCCGTTCGAATTTCGTCCACGGCGTGCTGTCGGTGGACATGCGACCAAAGAGGGCGCCATGAGCTCGACCCCCAACACCGACCGGCTGGCTTCAGAGCGCTCCCGCTGGGTGGCGGCGGGGACGGCGGGCCGCCCGTTCTTCGTAGAGCGAGCGTCAGGCGCCCGCATCTGGGATGTGGACGGCCGGGAGTTCATCGACTTCGCGGCCGGCGTGGGCACCGCCAACCACGGCCACTCCAACCCCGAGATCGTGGCCGCCATCCGCGAGCAGCTCGACAACTACCTCCATCAGTGCTTCTCCTTGTCGTCCTATGAGCCCTATGCGGAGGTGTGCCGGCTGCTGGGGCAGTGCCATCCTGGCCGCTTCGACAAAAAGGGGCTGTTGCTGAACTCGGGAGCAGAGGCGGTGGAGAACGCGGTGAAGATCGCCCGCTACCACTCCGGTCGTCAGGGCATCATCTGCCTCGACAACGCCTTCCACGGCCGAACGCTGCTCACTATGTCGCTCACCGCCAAAGTGCGGCCCTACAAGCTGGGATTCGGGCCGTTCGCTCCCGAGATCTACCGAGCACCCGGCCCCTACCCTTATCGAGGCGTCTCCAGCGACGACGCCATCGCCGGCCTGCACCGGCTGTTCAAGAACCAGGCCGATCCCGCCAACGTGGCCGCCATCATCTTCGAACCCGTCCAAGGCGAGGGCGGCTTCATTCCCATGCCCGAGGACTATCCCGCCCGGGTGGCCGAGATCGCCGCCGCCCATGGGATTCTGCTGATCTCCGACGAAGTGCAGGCCGGCATGGGACGCACTGGCCTGCCGGCAGCGTGTACCCACTACGGGATCGAACCCGATTTGTGTACCTGGGGCAAGGCCATGGGCGGCGGAATGCCCATTTCAGGGGTCACCGGGCGGGCAGAGATCATGGACTCGGTACACGCCGGGGGCATCGGAGGCACCTACGGGGGCAATCCCCTGTCGTGTGCCGCAGCCCAAGAAGCTATCTCGCAAGTGCTCGACCCCGAGTTCCAGCGCTCAGCCCACACTCTGGGCCAGCAGCTTCGAGCCCGCTTGGACAGCTTGGCTGCCCGACACCCCAGCATCGGGGAGGTGCGGGGCTTGGGGGCGATGCTGGCCATCGAGCTGGTGAAGGACCGCACCGGCAAAGAGCCCGACCCCGATCGCGCCGCCCGGGTGATCGACGAGGCGTTCGACCGCGGGCTGATCCTGATGGGCGCCGGGCTATACAGCAACTGCATCCGGCTGCTGGTGCCGCTGGTGGCCTCCCAAGCCGACGTCGACGAGGGCATGGCCATCCTCGACGAGGCTCTGAGAACAGCAAGCTGATGGACCTCGGCGAAGGCTTGGTGCCGGTGGCCGTCGATCAGGGGCTGTGCGTCGGCGGCGGCATCTGCGAGATGCTCGAGCCCGCGGTGTTCGAGCTAGACGACGACACAGTGATTTCCTCGGTCATCGGCGATGGCCTCTTGCCCCGAAGCCGGGCCGAGGCAGTGGTAAACCGCTGCCCCGCACAAGCCATCTCCATAGCTGAACAGGAGCAGTAATGGAGGCCCACGACAACCGGATCAACGGGGGTTCGCGCCCCCGCCCAACGGGCGGCCCATGGCCACGGCCAATCCGTTCGTGATCGGGTAGAGGTTTAGTAACATGGGAGTAGTTTAAATTCATTCTGTGGATTTATAGTTAACATTGAAATATCGCAAGAAAATAGCAAAAATACAACTATGAGCGAAGGACCACTTGAGCCCGAACCATCAGCTTTGCTGAGCTTTCGAGCAGAGAACGCCCGTTCCTTCCGAGACAAGTTCGAGTTCTCCATGCTGACAACTGCCATGTCTGAGAGGCAGTACGTTCGCGAAATCCCGTGGCGTGAGGGAGGATCGCCAATCCGAGTGCTGCCTGTGGCAGGGGTGTTTGGTGCCAATGCATCGGGCAAGAGCAACCTGCTCAAGGTCATGCATGACATGCGTGGGTATGTACTCTATTCCTTCCGCTACGGGAATCCCGGTGGCGGACTTCCCCGTGACCCCTTCCTGCTAGATCTGGAATCTAAGAGCAATCCGTCTGCCTTTGAAATCGAGATAGTGCTTCACGGCATTAAGCATGACTATGGCTTTGTTGTAGACAATAGCCATGTCCTAGAAGAGTGGGCCTGCCACTACCCCAAAGGAAGAGCGGCGGTGCTGTTCCACCGGGAGGATAACAAAGTTCATGCCGGTGCAACTGGCCGATCTCGTACAAGAGCGGTGGAAGACTTGTTGCGTCCAAACGCTCTATATCTATCAACCTCAGCAGCTGCGAACCATCCACTGCTCTTGCCTCTGTATCTATGGTTTCAACGCAATATGTGGATGGCAGCAGGTGATTCACGACCTTTTAGGCAGGCATTGACAACCGAAATGCTCGATGACGACAGACAACGGAGAGCAGTCCTCGAATTACTGTGGGCTGCCGATCTAGGGATTGTTGGTGCACAGAAACGTAAACTAGATCCAGCTATGCAAGAACGTTTGCAGCGCGCAATTCGTATTTTGACTGGAACCGAAGGTGAGCTTGAAGATGAAAACAATCCGGTATTAGAGGAATTGGAGGGTGTGGAACTTGTGCATCAAGGCCCTGATGGAGATCTCGCGATCCCTTCTGATGACGAATCCTTAGGAACAATGGTCTGGTTTGGCCTTGTTGGCCCTATTCTACAGTCTCTTCAAACTGGTTCACTTCTATTAGTTGATGAACTAGATGTGAGTTTGCATACTGAACTGGTCGAACATGTAGTACGGCTATTCCAAAATCCGGAAACAAATCCCAACCGCGCACAACTCATATTTAATTCTCATGACACGAATTTGTTGGGTGGTACCGATGATTCTCGATTACTTGGACGCGACCAGGTATGGTTCACTGAAAAAAGTAACGAGGGAAACTCTCACATATATTCATTAAAGGAACACAATCCTCGAAAAAGTGAAGCAATAGAGAAACGCTACCTCGACGGGCACTACGGCGGTAAGCCAATTTTAATTTCAGGCGGGTTCGATAGAGCAATCGAGCTAGCGACTGGACTCGTAGAGTGAAGCATCGCAAGCATCAGTCGTCAAGGAAGGCAAGGGCAGAGAAACAACTCTTGACACTCAAAATATACACAGAAGGAGAGAAGACAGAAGTTGACTACATCAAGTACTGGCATCGGCTATTTCGCCACCGCATTAAAGTCATTGTAAGTGACAAGGAGAAGAGCCACGGTGCTCCTTCAATGCTTGTTGATAAAGCAATCAAGGAAAAGAAGTATAGTAATCGACAATTAGCTACAAGTACTGAGTATTGGTGCGTATTTGATGTGGATGCTCATCCCAATATAGGGCAAGTGATACAAAAAGCTGAAGCTAACGACATCAAAGTGGCAGTTTCTAACCCTTGCATAGAATTGTGGTTTATCTTACATTTTCGAGAACAAGAAAGATTCATAACTGGCTCTACGCGTTTAAGCGGGGATGTCGGGTTCTGATTTTTGTGGCGGGTTGGGTTTGGCCGGGTTGTCGTCCGGCTGCGAACAGGATTCTGAGCCGGTAGTTGGCCAGGCTTCGGAAGCCTCGGCCGGTGCGTTTGGTGTCTTTGATTTTGGCGTTGGCTGCTTGGGTTCTGCCGTTGTGGGCGCCGGTTGAGGTGCTGGTGTTGATCTCTGCTCTCCACCGGTTGAGGGTGCGGGCGAGTTTTTGCAGCTCGGGGGCTGCTTCTGGCGCTGCGCAGTATTCGATGGCGTCGTCGAGCAGGTCTGAGGCCTGGTCGGGTTGGTCTGTTTGGAACACCGAGCGGATTTTCTCTTTGGCCGTCCAGCAGTCAACGACTTCGTCGCAGGGGTCGCCGTCAAAGAGCGCTCGGCGGAGGCGCTCTGAGCCTTGGGCATCGAGCCGCTCGGCGCCTTTGAGGAGCAGTTCGCGGGCCCCGCAGAGCGGGTCGCCTTTTCGACCGCGGTGGCCCAGAACGTCGTTACCGCCGAATAGCTCCGGCTGCGCGCGGAGATGCTCGATATCAGAACACGCCTCCCCGCCCGCCGCGAGCACCAAAAGCGCATGCACCAACAC
>JAPYOC010000091.1 GCA_028278955.1 Candidatus Poriferisocius aerobius | reverse complement strand
GGGCGGAGCTGTCGAGGATTGGGCCGCCGGCGCCGAGATCGTCGCCACCCGAGCCGACCCCGAACGCTGCCGGCGAGTCTGCGCGCTGGCGGTGCGCACCGCGGGGCTCCGGGCCACGCCGGTCGCCGAGCGCCGGGTGGCGATCGTGTTGTCGGCGTACCCGACCAAGCGGTCGCGCCTCGGCAACGCCGTCGGCCTCGACACGCCCGCGTCGGCGATCCATCTCTTGCAGGCGATGCGCGACAGCGGCTACCGGCTCGATGGGATTCCCCCCGACGGCGACGCGCTGATGGAGCGGCTGATCGCCGGGTTCACCTACGACCGCCCCGACCTCGACAGCCTCCAGGTGTCCATGGCCGCCGGATCACTGCCGGTGGACTCTTACACCCGGTGGTTCCGCACGCTTCCCGGCGACGCGGCGGGCCAAGTCCGTGATCTGTGGGGCGACGAGCCGGGGCGGGTCTACGTGTACGGAGGCGCCCTTCACTTCCCGGGCGCAGACCTGGGAAACGTGATGGTGGCGATCCAGCCGCCCCGAGGCTTCGGCGCAGACCCGATCGCCGCCTACCACGCTCCCGACGTTGCTCCGCCGCACCACTACCTCGCCTTCTACCGGTGGCTCGCGTCCTCGTCCGCCGACGGCGGCTGGGGTGCCGACGCTATCGTACACCTGGGCAAACACGGCACCGTGGAGTGGCTGCCCGGCAAGGCCCTTGCGCTGTCTGCCGGCTGCTTCCCCGACGCCGCAGTGGCCGACGTGCCGTTCTTCTACCCGTTCGTGGTGAACGACCCGGGGGAGGGGGCGCAGGCCAAGCGCCGCGCCCACGCAGTGGTCGTAGACCACCTCCCGCCACCGCTGACGCGAGCCGACAGCTACGACGACGTTGCCCGACTCGAACAGCTTCTGGATGCGCTCGCCGCCGCCGAGGCGATGGACCCGGCGAAGGCGCCGGCGCTGCGCGACCAGCTCTGGGATCTGCTGGTCGACGCCGAGATCCACCGCGACCTCGACCTCGGCGACGCGCCCCCGGCGGCGACCGAGGAGTTCGACGAGATGGTGCTGCATGTGGATGGGTACCTGTGCGCCATCAAGGACGCCCAGATCCGCGGCGGCCTGCATGTGCTGGGCCGGGTGCCGGACGAGGACGCGCTCGTCGACCTGGTCCTCGCGGTGACCCGGCTGCCCCAAGGGCTGGTGCCGGCGCTGAGGGCCGGCGTGGCCGCAGAGCTGGGGGTCGATCTCGCCTCGGCCGGGCGCGTCGAGATCGACCGGGTCGAGGCCGCCTGCCGGGAGCGGGTGGAGGCTCTGGCCGCCAGCGGTTGGGCGGAGGAGGCCACGGACGACCCGACGCTGCGGTGGGTGGCGCGCCGGTTGATCCCGGACGTGGGCGCCACCCCCGATGAGATATCGAACCTGCTGGGCGGCCTGGCCGGCCGCCACGTGCCCGCCGGACCCAGCGGGGCCCCCAGCCGCGGCGCGGCAAACGTGCTGCCGACGGGCCGCAACTTCTACTCCGTCGACCCGAAGTCGATCCCCTCGCCGCTGGCCTGGGAGGTCGGCCGGTCACTGGCCGACCGCCTGGTCGAGCGGCATCTGTCCGAGACGGGCTCGGCGCCCACCACGGTCGGGCTCGTGCTGTGGGGCACGTCCTGCATGCGCACCGGCGGCGACGACGCGGCCGAAGCGCTCGCCCTGCTAGGCGTCCGGCCGACCTGGGACGAGCAGAGCCAGCGGGTGACCGGCCTCGAGGTGGTCTCCCTCGACGAGCTCGGCCGTCCCCGCATAGACGTCACCCTGCGCATCTCGGGTTTCTTCCGCGACGCGTTCCCCCATGTGATCGGACTCCTCGACGACGCCGTCGGCCTCGTCGCCGCGCTGGACGAGCCGTCGGACCAGAACCCCGTCGCTGCCGCCGGCGCGGATGACGCCCGCATGTGGGGGCCGCCGCCCGGCGGTTACGGTTCGGGAATCCTGCCCGTGCTCGAACAAGGCTCGTGGCGCACCCAGGCCGACCTGGCCGAGGTCTACCTGGCCTGGTCGGGTTTCGCCTATGGCCGGACTCGCCGCGGCGAGTCCGATCCCGAGGGCATGGCCCGACGGTTCGCCGCCGTCGAAGTGGCGGTGAAGAACCAGGACAACCGCGAGCACGACATCTTCGACTCCGACGACTACCTCCAGGACCACGGCGGGATGGTGGCCGCGGTCCGAGCGCTGACCGGCACCGCCCCCAAGGCCTGGTTCGGCGACTCCTCCGACCCGGCCAGCCCCCAAGTCCGCTCGCTCAAAGAGGAGGCGGCGCGAGTCGTGCGCAGCCGAGTCCTGAACCCCAAGTGGATCTCGGCTATGCGCAAGCACGGCTACAAGGGCGCCTTCGAGCTCGCCGCGACCGTCGACTACCTCTTCGGCTACGACGCCACCGCCGACGTGCTCGAGGACTGGATGTACGACCGGGTCGCCGATGCCTACGTCGCCGACCCCGGCATGCGGGAGTTCTTCGAGCAGTCCAACCCCTGGGCTCTGCGCTCGATCGCCGAACGCCTCCTCGAGGCCGACCGGCGCGGCATGTGGGCCGCGTCGGATCGCGCCCGGGCCATGCTGATTCGGGCCGTGCTCCAAGCCGAGGGCTGGGAAGAGGCCCGCTGATGGCCGCGCCCGCCTCGCCGCCGCCCGACACCGCCTTTCCCCTGGACGCGGTCGTGGGCCACGAAGAGGCCAAGCTGGCGCTGCGGCTGGCCGCCCTCGACCCCCTCATCGGCGGGGTCCTGCTCCGGGGCGAGAAGGGGTCGGCCAAGACCACCCTGGCCCGCGGGCTGGCAGCCGAGCTGGGACGCGCCCCGTTCGTGGAGCTGCCGCTTGCCGCCACCGAGGACCGGGTGGTCGGCACCCTCGACACCCGCGCCGCGCTCACCGGCGGCGAGATCCGGTTCCAGCCCGGGCTTCTGGCCGCCGCGCACGGCGGGGTCCTCTACGTTGACGAGGTGAACCTGCTCGCCGACCACCTCGTCGACGTCCTCTTGGACGTGGCGGCGTCGGGCCAGAACGTCGTCGAGCGCGACGGGCTCTCGCACCGCCACCCCGCCCGGTTCGTGCTGGTCGGGTCGATGAACCCCGAAGAGGGCGAGCTTCGGCCCCAGCTTCTGGACCGTTTCGGGTTCTGCGTCCCGGTCGCCGCACCGACCTCGGTGCCCGAACGGGTGGAGGCGGTGCGCCGCCGGCTGCGTTTCGACCGGGGCCAGCCGGCTGTGGCCACCCGGGCGGGCGCCGACTGGGACGGCGCCGCGGCGGTCGACTCGTCGGACATAGACGACACCGTGGTCGAGGCAGCCAGCAGGCTCGCGCTGGCCGTCGCCGCCGAGGGGCTGCGAGCCGACCTGACCCTGTGCCGGGCCGCCACCGCGTTGGCCGCGGGAGAAAGGGGCGGCGCCCCCGAGGTCGAGGACGTGAGGCGAGTCGCGCCGCTGGTGCTGGCCCACCGCAGCCGCCGCAACCCCTTCGACCCCCCGGTCATCCCGCCTGAGACGCTCAGACAAGCCATAGACGAGTTGCTTGGCGCTGGCGCCGATGGCAACGGCGCCGACGGCAACGAAGAAACCGGTGGTGAAAAACCCGGCGGCGGGGAGCAGGGGAGCGAGGCGGCTGGGCGGGCCGATGACGCGTCGCAGCCCGGTGCCGACCGGCCGATCGTCGTCGGATCGCTGAGGCGCCCGCCGGCGCCGAGCCCGCAAGCACGGCGTTCCGCTTCGACCGACCGCGGCCGCCAGGTTGGCGACCGGGCCGCAGGGCCCGGCGACGCGGTCGCGGCCGTGCCCACGCTGCGGGCGCTCGCCTCGCGCGGCCGCGGCGGCCGCGACACGATCGAAGACGCCGACCTGCGCGCCGTCGTGCGGCACCGGCCCCGCACGCAGACAATCGTGATTTGTGTCGACCTGAGCGGGTCGATGGGCGCGTCCGAACGCGCCGCCGCCGCGTCGGGAACCGTCCTCGGCTTGTTGACGTCTGCCTACGAGCAGCGCTGCGCCGTCGCTCTCGTGACCTTCCGGGGCGCTCACGCCGAAGTGGTCATCGAGTCCACGACCAGCGTCGAGGTGGCCCGCAATCGGCTCGGTGAGCTCGCCACCGGCGGCACGACGCCGCTGGCCGACGGCCTGGCCAAGGGTTTCGAGGTGGCCAGACGGGCGGCGGGCGACGACCGCCAGAGCGTGCTCGTGGTGCTCACCGACGGCCGGGCGACCGGCGACCACGCCGTCGACGACGCGCTCGAAGTCGCCCGGCGGATCGCCGTGTCCGGCGTCGACGCGCTCGTCGTTGACTGCGAGACCGGCCCGGCCCGCTTGGGCCTGGCCAGATCGCTCGCCGAGGCGATGGGGGCGCAACACGTCCATGTGGGCGACCTCGACCCCGGCTCGGTCACCACCGTCGTCCGCAACCACGTCCAGCCTCGATGACCGGCTGCACCTGGAGATGGTGCCAAGCCTGGAGATGGTGCCTGGAGATGGTGCCTGGAGATGGTGATTGTGTTGCCGGACCCCCGCCCCGAGTAGCATGGGAATGAGAACAATTCTTGCCGCGTGCGGTGTCGCGTGCGGCACGAGGTCCGCCCAAGGGGTCGCGGCTCCCGAGACCGGGTGCCGGCTGCCAGTGAGGAGTGTTTTGCATGCGTGAGCGGTTGCCGGTGACGGTGTTGTCGGGGTTTCTCGGCGCCGGGAAGACCACGTTGCTGAACCATGTATTGGCCAATCGCGAGGGCCGGCGGGTGGCGGTGATCGTCAACGACATGAGCGAGGTGAACATCGACGCATCGCTCGTGGCCGAGGGAGCAGCGCTCGACCGCACCGAGGAGCGGCTGGTTGAGATGTCGAACGGCTGCATCTGCTGCACCCTGCGAGAAGACCTCCTCGTCGAGGTCGCCCGGCTCGCTTCTGAGGGGCGATTCGACTACCTCCTGATCGAGTCGACGGGCATCAGCGAGCCGATGCCGGTGGCCGCCACGTTCCTGTTCGAGGACATCGACGGCCGCAGCCTGTCGTCGATGGCCCGGCTCGACACCATGGTCAGCGTCGTCGACGCATCCACGTTCCTCGATCGGTTCGAGGCGCTCGAAGAGCTCGCCGCCCTCGGCGTGGGCCGAGACGAGGAGGACGACCGCTCGGTCACCGACCTGCTGGTCGACCAGATCGAGTTCGCCAACGTGCTCGTGGTGTCCAAGCCCGATCTCGTGGGCGCCGAGCAGCTCGAACGGGTCGTGGCCACGGTTCGACGGCTCAACCCCGATGCCCGGATCGTCATGGCCGAGCGGGGCGACGTCCCCCTCGACACGGTGCTCGACACCGGCCTGTTCGACGAGGAAGAAGCCGAGACCGCCCCGGGGTGGGCGCAGGTGCTCAACGGAGAGCCCACGCCTGAGACCGAGGAGTACGGGATCACGTCGTTCGTGTACCGGCATCGCTGGCCGTTCCACCCCAAGCGGCTGGCCCGAGAGCTTGGCGCGGCCTGGCCCGGGGTGTTGAGGAGCAAGGGCTTCTTCTGGCTCGCGTCTCGGCCCGACGTGCAGGCGATGTGGAGCCAGGCCGGGCTGTCGGTCATGCTCGAGCCGCTCTCGTTGTGGCATGCCGCAACTCCGGAAGACGAGTGGGATCTGGAATCCGAGGAGGAGCGGGCAGAGCTCGAGTCGCGCTGGGATCCGGTGGTGGGCGACCGCCAGACCGAGATCGTGTTCATCGGCATCGACATGGACGAGGCCGACATCCGCCGGCGTCTCGATGCCTGCGTCCTGACCGGTCGGGAGTTCGAGAAGGGCCCCGAGAAGTGGGCTCGCCTCCGCGACCCCCTTCCCGCGTGGGACCTCTCCTACGACCTGTCGGCGTGAACCCCAAAAGCTTTAGGAACAGTTCGCATTCCTTGTAGGGTCGGGGCGTGGCTTCCACCCCTGCGGTCCGTGTGCCGGTCTGCGTTCTCGGCGCCGGGCCCCATGGCCTCGCCGCGATCCTCCACCTGAAACGGGCCGACCCGGCCCTCGCTGCCGAGACGGTGGTGATCGACCCGTCCGGCCGGTGGATGTCGGCGTGGGACAGCCAGTTCGCACGGCTCGGCATCGACGTGCTGCGCTCCCCGAGCGTCCACCATCCGGCGCCGGAGGTGGACGCCCTCTCGTGCTTCGTGGCGCAGCACGGGTTGGCGAGGTCGGGGCTGCCCTATGACCAGCCGATGGCCGCAGCGTTTCGCGCCTTCACGCAACACCTCGTGGAGACAGCCGAACTCGCCGAACCGCTCGCGGCGAGGCCGAACCGTGTGACCGCTGAGGTCGACGGCGGCGGAGTTCGGATCGAGACGGACGGCTCGCCGATGGTGGCGGATCGGCTCGTTGTGGCGGCGAACCCGCACCGCCGCTCGATTCCGCCCTGGGTGTGGCGCCTGTGCGGCCCAGCCGTGGCCGAGCTCGCCCACGCCGGCGATGTGGACCTCGGCTCGCGGCCCGATCTGACCGGCCAGCGGATCACGGTCGTGGGCGGCGGGTTGACGGCCGCACACCTCGCGGTCGGGGCGGCCGACCGGGGCGCCTCGGTGGATCTGGTGGCGCGGCGACCGCTGCAGGTCCGCTCCTTCGACACCGACCCCGGATGGCTGGGACCGAAGTACCTTCGCGGCTTCCAAGACTGCCCGGACCCGCGCCGGCGCTTCGAGCTGGCAAGGGCAGCGCGCGGCGGGGGCACCATCCCCGAGTGGATGCGCGATCAGATGGATCACGGTCGAGTGGTGATTCACGAGGGCGCCGAGATCCTCGGCGCCGCACCCACCCCGGATGGCTACTGCCTCGGGCTCGCCACCGGCGAGTCCATCAGCGCCCATCGGGTGTGGCTGGCCACGGGGACGACCCCCGACCTCGGCGCGCTCCGGTGTCTGGAGCCACTGCTGCCCGACGTCGCGGCCATTGGCGGCCTGCCGGTCACCGACGACGACCTGCGCGTCGGCGTCCACCCCGTGTACGTCATGGGCCGCCTGGCCACCCACACCCTCGGACCCGCAGCAGGGAACCTCTGGGGGGCCCGCCAGGCGGCGCAGCGGATCACGCGAGCGGTGACCGGCGTCGACACCGACATCATGTCGAACCTCCCCGAATACCGGCCCGCCCCCCGATGAGCGCCGCGTCATCGGTCGAACTCGATCTCGGGGCGCCTGCGGGGCGAGAGGCCGGTTTTCGGCATCCTGCGGTGGTGGTGACTGCCCAGCGTGTGCTTGATGCAGGCCCGAGCATCGTCCAAATCGTGCCGCTGACGACGGCCCGAGGGGCGCTTACCCTGGTGGCATCGTCGAGATCATGAGGAGCGAAAGTGGAGTTGCGGAATAAGACCATTGCGGTGACGGGGCCGACGGGGATGGTGGGTCCGCCGCTGTGCAAGTCGCTGGCCGCCGACAATCGGGTGATTGCCCTGGCCCGGTTCTCAGACCCCGACGCCCGGGCTGATCTGGAGGCTGGGGGAGTGGAGTGCGTCGCCGTCGACTTCGCGGCGGCCGACTTCTCGGCCGTTCCCCGCGATGTGGACGTGGTGGTGAACTTAGCGGTGGTCAAGACCGGCGATTGGAAGACGGATCTGGCGGTGTGCTCGGAGGCCGCCGGGCACTTGATGAGCCATTTCCGAGACGCGGAGGCGTTCCTGCACTGCTCGTCGGGGGCGGTGTACAAGCCCAACGGGGGCCGGCCGTTCGCCGAGGACAGCCCCCACGGCGACCACCACGCCCACATGATGCCCACCTATTCGATCGCCAAGATCGCCGGCGAGTCGGTGGCCCGGTTCGGCGCCCTGGAATTCGGCCTGCCGACGGTGATCGCCCGGCTCAACGTGCCCTACGGGGACGCCGCCGGTTGGCCGCTGTTCCACCTGCTGATGATGCGAGCGGGCATGGACATCGAGGTGCATCCCGACGGCGCCCGCTACAACCTCATCCACGACGCCGACATCGCCGCCGATGTGCCCGTGCTCCTGGATCAGGCGTCGGTTCCCGCCACCACGCTCAACTGGGCCAGCCCCGGCCTGGTGTCGGTGGCCGAGTGGTGCGACTACATGGCCGAGATAGACGGCTGCGGTCCTCCCAAGATCGTGGAGTCCGACACCGCCATCCCCAGCACCGTGATGGACACCGGACGCATCCAAGCTCTGCGTCCCGACCGCCTCGTGGGCTGGCGAGACGGCATTCGCCGCCTGGTCGAAAACCACCCCGCCTGACCGGCCAATCTCCTAGAGCAGACGAGCCCCGGCGCGATAGGCTGCTCCCTGCGCCCGAATGCGGCGTCCACGTCGGAGTGGCGGAATTGGCAGACGCGCTAGCTTGAGGGGCTAGTGCCCAATAAGGGCGTGGGGGTTCAAGTCCCCCCTCCGACACCACAGCAAAACCCCGGAAACAAGCGGTTATCCAGGACGAAAGGGCCCGAAAACACGTCTCAGGGGTGTCGTTTGCCAAGGAAATTGCGAACGGTAGGCTGAGCGCCGTCTGGCACGGGCGTTCCCACACCTGGCCACGAGCGCCTCGAACCGCTGACGCCCTCGCTGCCCGACGACCGACACGACCCGGTAGCGGTTGCGAGCCATGTCGCGCAGGCCTGGTTCAGCCGATCCCCGCAGACATGACGCTCGCGCTCGGTCACGAACCCGAGCTTTTCGCAGGCGCGGCACCGAGCGCGCGGAATGCGAAGTCGATCGTGGCATCGATCTCCTCCCGGCTGGGCGCGGTGCGCAACACGATGTGGTCCTCCATCCGAGCCACGGTGAGGCAGTAGATCGACATCGCGTCGTCGTGGGTGGGTGACCGCTCGAGCGCTTCCTCATCGGCGAGTTCGTCGATCGCCGTGGCTAGCTGCTCGACGAGCGTGGCGATCGTTAGCCGAAACTCCGCGGGATGTTGCTCCATCAATCGCAGCGCGTTGGTGACGAATGGCCGGGTGCGGCCGGCCGCCGCGGTGTCGGTCGCCTGGGCGAACATCCCCTCCATCCACCGCACGACCTTGTCGCGGCCGGTCTGCTCCTTGTCCAGCTGGTGGCGAAGGTAGTCGGAGAGGCGCCGACGGCCGTCGTCGATGATCACCAGCCACAGCTCGTCTTTCGAGCTGAAGTACCGGTAGAAGGCCTGGGTGGAGAGGCCGGCCTCCTTGAGGATGTCGCGCATGGTGGGATCGACGGTGCCGGTGCGGGCTACGACGTTGTAGGTGGCGTCGATGATCTTCTCCACCTCGGCCGCCGCCGAGTTCAGTCGCTCGGACAGCGGTCGCGTGATCGCTCGTCGGACGAGATCGGAGTCGTCGCGCTCAGTGGTCGGCATAGATGGCGCTCCTCGGTCTCGGTGGTGGGCGGACCCAAGCTACACCCGAGTGGAACACTGTTCTCAACTTGCTGTACAGTGTTGTCGCGAGCAAGCGCACGAGGACTGATGGAACGCAGCCTGATGGCAACCGGGATCGGCGGGCAGGGAATCCAGCTCGCGGCACAAGTGATCGCCCGAGCCGCGATCGCGGATGGGCGTCAGGTCATGATGTTCGGAAACTACGGCGGCATGATGCGAGGCGGCAACACCGACGCGACGCTCGTCATCGGCGAGGGCCCGATCGACACGCCGCCGGTCATCGCCGAATGCTGGCTCGGGGTGGCAATGCATCACGAACACCTCGCCCCGCTCGTCGCCAAGCTTACCCCAACCAGCGTGCTGTTCGTGAACAGCTCGGTCGTCGACGCCGCGGTCGCGACCGCGGCGTCCGTCGTCCCGGTCGCGGCGACCGATCTTGCCGTCGAAGTCGCGGCCCTGGTGTCCGCCTCGATGGTGATGGTGGGTGCCGTGGCCGGTGCCACCGGACTGCTCAGCCGGCGCGGCCTCGAGGCTGGACTGGCCGAGGCGCTCCCGTCCTACCGCACCGCGCACCACGAGATCAACACCACTGCCCTCGACGCGGGATTCGCCACCGGCGAGGCTCTCAGAGCGGACCACTCGGTCCCCTGTGCATGGGAGATGGGATGAGCAATCAACCGTCGGTGACTCGCGGCACCCTCGTGATCGATGTCGATGCCTGCAAGGGCTGCGAGCTCTGCATCGACGCCTGCCCGCCGCGGGTCCTGGAGATGACGACCCACGAACTGAACAGCCGCGGCTACCGCTATCCGGTGCTCTTCGACGGATGCACCGGATGCCGGGCCTGCTCCCAGATATGCCCGGACTTCGTGTTCCAGGTGTACAAGTACGAGACCCCGATGGTCCGTGAGCCGAGCGAGGAGTAGTCGTGAGCGAGCCCGCCCTGATGGAGGGATCGGCTGCGATCGCCGAAGCCATGGTCGTCGCGGGCTGCCGGTTCTTCGCCGGCTATCCGATGACCCCGTTCACCGAGGTCCTCGAGGGCATGGCCAAGCGCATGCCCGCGGTCGGCGGGGTGTGCATGAATGCCGAGAGCGAGATCGAGGCGATCGGCATGGCCTGGGGGGCTGCGGCCACCGGCGTGCGCGCGGCGACGGGGTCCACCGGCCAGGGGCTCGCGCTTATGCAGGAATCGATCTCGGAGCTCACCCTGGCTCGGGTCCCGATGCTCGTCATCAACATGGCCCGATCCGGCGCCGACTACTTCCAAGCTACCCGAGGCGGCCACGGAGACTCGCGCCAGATCGTGCTCGCACCCATGGACGTCCCCGAGGCCGTCGAGTTCACCCAGCTCGGGCTCCACCTGGCGGACAAGTACCGAAACCCCGTGCTGCTCTACGGCGACTACTTCATCGCCCACACCTACGAGTCGGTCGTGGTCGAGCGCCGAGACTTCGGCCCCCTGCCGGACAAGGACTGGGCGCTCGACGGCACGAGCGGTGGCAGCGGGCGGGCGAAGCTGATCTCGCCGCTCGGTGAGGTGAAACAGCGCGACGATGTCGGCTATGACCTCGCCGACCACCACGCCCAGGTCGAACGCGACCTCGTGGCGATGGAGCGCGAGGTAGAACCGCTGGTCGAGACCGGGTACACCGACGACGCCGAGGTCATCATCGTCGCCTTCGGCACACCGGGGAAGTTCGTCCGCTACTGCGTGCGGGAACTCCGGGCCGAGGGGGTCCGGGTCGGTTACGTCAGGCCGATAACCTTGCACCCGTTCCCGTCCGAGGCCGTGCGACAGGCTGCGCTCGGCGCCGCCTGCGTCGCGGTGTACGAGAACAGCGCCGGGCAGATGGTTGACGACGTGCGACTCGCCGTCCTCGGCGCCGCCGACATCGAGTTCATCGGTGGTCTCACCATGGACTCGTCGGCCTTCGGCGTGGGTCCGGAGATCGCGGTCGGTCCGATCCGCTCGAAGATCCTCGACGTGTGCCGACGACGGGGCTGCGTCACCGAAGGGAGTGTGTGATGCCCGCGCCCGACGACCGCCCGGTGATCGACACTTCGGCGCCCCCCGAGGTGCCCGTGCGACTCGTCGACGACTTCACGCCCGACCTGATCGACGTCGGCGCCCATCACCTGTGCCCCGGCTGCGGCGAGCCGATCGCGATGCGCTCGATCATGGAGGTGCTCGCCGAGCAGGGGCTGATGCAGCGATCGCTCGCCGTGTTCGGCATCGGCTGCTACACGGCATTCTCCAACAACCTCGACTGCGAGGTGCTCCAGGCGCTCCATGGCCGAGCCCCGTCCCTGGCCACCGGGGCGAAGCGGGCCCGACCCGAGCTCGTGACCGTCACCGTGCAGGGCGACGGCGACATGGTGAACGAGGGGCTGCAGGAGGTGCTGCATGCCGCCGCCCGCGGCGAGGCGATCACCTGTGTGCTGCTGAACAACGGCGTGTTCGGCGAGACGGGTGGCCACATGACGGCCACGACCACCCTCGGCCAGCGGACGAAGAACACGCTCGAGGGCCGGTCGTCCGCTGAGCATGGTCATCCCATCCAGGCCGCGTCGCTGGTCGCCGGTCTCGACGGCGCGGCCTACGTCGCGCGCGGGGCGGTGAACAACGCCGGCAACGTGGCGAAGACTAAGCGGATGGTGGAGCGGGCGATCGAGGTGCAACTCGCCGGCGCGGGCTTCTCGTTCGTGGAGATCCTCACCATGTGCCCGACCGGCTGGTTCATCGAGACGGTCGATGCACCCGACTACCTCGCCGACACCATCGGGGCGGTACACGTCGGCGGCGTGTTGAAGGACACGCTCGCCGACGCCTGACCGTCCCGACGTGAACCTCAGTCGAGGAGTTCGACGACGATCTCGTAGAACGGCTCCTGACCGTTGTTGATCGCCGTCTCCTTGCCGCCCTTGCGGGCGAAGAGCACGTTGCCGTTGGCCACGTCGCCCTCGACGCGGCCGCCGGCGCTGTTCCACTCGTCCTCGGAGTCCGGCTCGAAGTCGGCGGCCATCCGGTCGCCCTCGATCTGGATCATGAGATAGTCGTGGTCGTGTTTGTGCAGCGCACTCTTCTCGCCCGGGTTGAGGCGCATCTCCCAGACCCGGACGCGGTCGTTCTCGAACAGCATCTTCGTGGCGATGTCGCCCCACTCGCGGCTGTCGGTTGCGGTCATCATGGCCCCCTCCGGTTCCGAAACAATGGTTACAGAGTAGAGAACACTGTTCTCAATCTCAAGCCCAATGCTCCGGCTCACCTCCGCCGAGCCCGATCAAGGGGCCTCAGCGGCCGAGATAGCTCGCGAGCAGGGCCTCCTGATCGGTCGTTTCCCCTCCATCGCCCGGTTGGCGAGGTGTCAGCGACTGTAGAGAATGCTGTGGAGAATGCCGTTCTGTGGTTTCAAGTTGTTGTTCTCTCAACTCAGCTTGATGGCGTAGGCTCGGTCGTCGAGTGGACATGGACGAAGGAGGAGCCGTGAAGCACCTGCTGGTCGGTGACATCTTTCGTGTGGCCGCCGCCGCGGTGGGCGAAAGGACGGCCGTCGCTGCCGGTCGCGACCGCGTCGACTTCGCCGAACTCGACGCGCGCTCCGAGGAGCTGGCCGACCAGCTCGTCGTCGACCACGAGCTCGGCGACCGCGTCATCGTGTGGACCGCGAGCGCTGTCGAGGCTGCGATCGTGTTCGCCGCTTGCGCCAAGGCCGGGCTCGTGTTCTGTCCGTACAACCCGGCGGCCACCGCCGACGAGGCCCGCCAGGCCTTCGCCGTGGCGCGCCCGTCGTTGATCGCAGCCGACCGCGCGCAACGACCGCTGGCCGAGGAGCTGACCTCGACGGAGCGAGTCGAGGAGATCGGTGAGCTGCTCGCCGACGCCGCGCCACCATCTGGCCGAGCCGCGGCTCGGCTGATCGACGAACGCGACGCCCAGCTCATGGTGTTCACGAGCGGAAGCACCGGCGCGCCGAAGGCCGCCGTCGTCTCCCATCGTGCGCAGGTGATGCGGTCCCACCCCGGCGCCCAGTTCGAGCCACGGGGCTTTGCGGTCTGCGTGTTCCCTCTCTTCCACGTGGCTCCGTGGCTGATCGCGCTCCAGCAGTGGCACGCCCGGGATGGCGTGGCGTTCACGGTCGACACCGCGCCGGCGACGATCGCTGCGGCGCTCGAGCTCCACGAAGCAACGCGACTGAATATGATCCCCGCCCTCTGGCGACGGATCCTCGACCACGTCGCCGACGAGGATCCGGCGGCGAGCCCGCTGCGTTTCCTTCGTTTCGCGGACACCGGCACCTCCGCCACACCACACGCGCTGCTCGCCGCGATCCGCGAGGCGGCGCCGGGAGCCGACGTGCGTGTGTTCTACGGGTCCACCGAGGCCGGCAACGTGCTCGGTCTCGAGCACGCCGACATCGACCGCAAGCCCGGCAGCGTCGGGGTGCCGAGCGTCTCGGTCGAGGCGCGACTCGACGCCCGGGGGGAGCTGCTCGTTCGCAGCCCTCTGCTGTTCGACGGCTACTTCGAAGCTCCGGAGGAGACCGAGGCCGTGTTCGTCGACGGATGGTTCCGCACCGGCGACCTCGCGGCCATCGATGCCGATGGCTACTTCAGCATCGTCGGGCGGGCCAAGGACGTCATCCGCACGGGCGGAGAGACGGTGTCACCGGCCGAGGTCGAGGCCGTGCTCCGCCTCGCCGACGGTGTCTCCGATGTCGCCGTGGTCGGCGTGCCCCACCCCGACTGGGGCGAGGTCGTGTGCGCGGCCGTCGTCGCCGACGGGCCGCGGCCACCCACCCTTGACGACCTCCAGGCGGTGTGCGCTGACCGCCTCGCCCCCTTCAAACAGCCGCGCCGCCTGGAGTTCTTCGACGCCATCCCCCGCACTGCGACGACCGGCCAGATCCAGCGTCCCCTCCTCGTGGAGGCCATCGCCGGCCGGGCTGCCTGAGCGCGGCGCTCCCCCGTCGGTTCCTTGAGCGCCGAGCCTCGTCACCACCAGATCGATCCGGTACTGGGTCAGCGACATGGCACGGGCCTCGGGCGCCGCGCCGCAACGCGTGGCCGCTCGGTTGGCTCTGTTGCTCACGGCCGATACGGCAGCGACGAGTGGTGGAGCACGATGCGCAGCACGCCGGCGGCGTCTTTCTTGTAGCCGAAGCTCTTGTCGACCGTGGTGGCCTGGCCGTCCTTGTCGGTCATCGTCACCTGCCCCATCCACAGGGCGATGTCGCCGTCGATGAAGCTCGCCGCCGTCTCCGACTGGACGTCTCGCCACCCCTTCAGGCCGAACCCGCCGTCGAGGGGGTACTCCGGGTCGTGGCCGACGAAGTAGGACAGCGCTCCCCGTCGGGCGGGCCGGAACGTCTGCTCGCCGCTCGCCATGGTCGGCTTGAACAGCACCGGCCCCAGGCCGTACCCGTAGGCCTCGTCGAGAACGCGGCCCGCCACCGACCGGGCGCCGTCGATCCCGTCTGTCTCGTAGGCCCGGGCGATTGCGACCAGCCCGGTGCCCCACGCGCTCCGGGCCGTCGTCAACTCGGATTCAGCGATTGGCACGGCGCACCCCTTTGCCCGTCGTCGGTCTCGTCTGCGCCGACGAGGCTACCCGCACGCTGCGGCGGGGGCACAGCAGCGGTGGCCGCGGCGGGTGCGGTCGGGCTCGAAGAAGCAGCGTTCTTTGCCGGGGACCGGAGAAATGCGGTGGTGTGCGATGGCCAGAGAAGCAATCGGCCGCACCGGGCCAATAGGCTGGCAGGGTGTTTGCTGAACGGCTGAGCAGGCTGCGGGCCCACATGGCGGAGCAGCGGTTGGATGCGCTGCTGCTGTCGGTGGGCGCCGACCTTCCCTATTTCTGCGGGTACGAGGCCATGGCCCTGCCGAGGCTCACCATGCTGGTGGTGCCCCGAGACGGCCGTGCCCGGCTCATCGTGCCCCGGCTGGAGGCCCCGCGGGTGGTGGAGCGGCCCGAGCTGTTCGCCATGACGGTGTGGGACGAGACCGACGATCCCCTCGCGCTGGCCCGGTCGTTCATCGGCCCGGCCTCGGTGATCGCCGTCGGAGACCGCATGTGGGCCGGGTTCCTGGTCGATTTGGTGCGAATGCTGCCCCGCGCCGAGTTCCGGCGGGCGTCGGAGGTGACCAGCCCGCTGCGCTCGGTGAAGGATCCCGCCGAGGTGGAATCGTTGCGGGCCGCGGCCGCGGCCGCCGACCGGGTGGCGGTCGCGCTGCGGTCAGGCGACGTCAAGCTGGCGGGCCGGACCGAGGCCGACGTGTCGGCCGAGCTGGGCCGTCGGCTGTTGGCCGAGGGCCACCAGCGGGTGAACTTCGCCATCGTGGCCGCCGGCGAGAACGCGGCCAGCCCGCATCACGAACCGGGGGAGCGGGTCATCGAGCCCGGCGAGGTGGTGCTGTGCGATTTCGGGGGTGCCATGGCCGGCGCCGGCGGGCTGGGCTACTGCTCAGACATCACCCGGTGCGTGCATCTGGGCGACCCCCCCGCCGATCTGGCCGATGCCTACGACGCTCTGTTCGAGGCCCAGGCCGCCCAAGTGGCCGCCGCGGTGGTGGGGCGGCCCTGTGAAGAGGTGGACCGGGTGGGCCGGAACATGATCGCCGAGGCCGGCTTCGGCGAGCATTTCATCCACCGCACCGGCCACGGCATCGGCACCGAGGCCCACGAAGACCCCTACATCGTGGAGGGCAACCGCACCGAGCTACGCCCCGGCCACGCCTTCTCCATCGAGCCCGGCATCTACCTGCCGGGGCGGTGGGGGCTGCGGCTGGAAGATATCGTGGTGGCCGCGGCGGACGGCCCCGACAACCTCGCCACCACCGATCACCGTTTGGCCGTCGTCGACGCCTGAGCGGCTATGCAGACGGAAAAGACGCGGCCCCTCGTTTTCGGCGAATCGCCGGGCCTAGGCGAGCCGGCCTTCGCCCGCTCGCCGGTCTCCTAGATGCTCTGGGCGCTGTTCTTGGCCCATGTGGCCGCCGTTCCCGCCGCCGCGGCGGCCGGGCGCACGTCGATGCGGGCCGGCCTGTTCACCGCCGCTGCCGCCCCCGCCGCCGCCGCGGCGTGGGCGGCGGCCGAGCTGGCCGGGGGCGGCAGGACCAACACCGCCGAGCTGGTCTGGGTGGGCGGGCTCGACGTGGCGATCCGGCTCCGGGCCGATTCCCTGGCCCTGATGATGACGCTTCTGGTGGCGGGAGTGGGGGCCCTGGTGATGGTGTACGCCGCCGGGTATTTCGGCCGGAACGCGGCGGGCGCCACTCGATTTCCGGCCACGATGCTGGCGTTCTCGACCTCCATGCTGGGCCTGGTGTGGGCGGACTCGGTGTGGACGCTGTTCATCTTCTGGGAGATGACGTCGGTCACCTCGTTCCTGCTGGTCGGCCACAAGCACGCCGACGCCTCGGTTCGGATGGCGGCGCGCCGGGCCCTGGTCATCACCGCCGGCGGCGGCCTGGTGCTGCTCGCGGGGCTGATCGTGCTGGCGGAGTCGGCCGGCTCTTCGGCGCTCACGGCAATGGAACCGGTCTCGGGTCCGGCCGCGGCGACGGCCGGGGTGCTGATCTTGATTGGGGCGGCGACCAAGTCGGCGCAGGTGCCGTTTCACGTGTGGCTGCCGGGGGCGATGGCCGCGCCGACGCCGGTGAGCGCGTACCTGCACTCGGCGGCGATGGTGAAAGCGGGGATCCTGCTGATCGCGGTCGTCGGACCGGCCTTGCGCGGCGTCGCGGCTTGGAAGTGGCTCGGCATCGCCTTCGGCGTCGCCTCGGTGGTGTGGGGGGCGGTCGGAGCGCTGCGCCATCGCGACGCCAAGTTGATTCTGGCCTGGGGAACGGTCTCGCAGCTCGGCTTGATGGTCACGCTCTTGTCCGTCGGCACCGCGAAGGCGGTCTTGGCCGCTCTGGCGCTGCTGTTCAGCCACGCCCTGTTCAAAGCCGCGCTGTTCCTGGTGGTGGGAGAAGTCGATGTCCGCACCGGCACCCGCGACATCGGCGACCTGGGCGGCTTGCACCGCTCCATGCCCACAGCCTTCGCGGTGGCCCTGCTGGCCGGGGGCTCCATGGTGGGACTGCCCCCGCTTTTGGGGTTCGTGGCCAAGGAGACGGCCATCGAGGCGGTGCTGGCCCTCGCCGGCGCCGAGCGGGCCGTGGTCGCGGCGGGGGTGATCGGAGGGTCGGTGCTCACGGTGGCCTACACGGTGAGGCTCCTGCACGGCGTGTTCGGGCCAGGACCCCCGACGCCGGTTGGGGCGAACCGTCCGCTGATGGCCGCCCCGGCCGCCATCCTCGGCGCGGCCGGGGTTGTCGGCTATGCCGCCCTGTCCGGCGTCAATCGGATTGTCGTCCCCGCCGCCGCCGAGCTCAGCGAAAAAGCCGACGCCTATTCGCTTATCCAGTGGCCCGGCCTGAAGACCGCCTTCGTGGTCTCTGTGCTCATTGTGGGCGTCGGCGGGGTTGCGGGCGCGCTCTGGGCGTCGAGAGGCGTCGGCCGTTTGCCCGCGCCGGTTGGGGCCAGTGCCGCAGACGGGATCGTGGACAAGACGCTCGGCTTCTCCCCTCGCTTGACCGCCTTGGTCCAGCACGGTTCGCTGCCGGTGTATTTGGCTGTGATGGGAACTGTAGCAGTGTTAGCAGCAGCAGCGCTGGCTAGCGACTTTGCTGGCGGACATCTGATTTGGTGGGATCACCCCCTTCAGGCAATGTTGGCCGCAGCGGTGGTGATTGCCGCGTTAGCCGCAGCATTTGTGGGTTCCCGACTAGGTGCAGCCTTAGCACTTGGGTCGGTGGGTTTTGGGGTGACCGGGCTTTTTTTGGTACATGGTGCCCCAGACTTAGCCTTAACCCAACTCTTGGTGGAAACCGTGGTAGTGGTGGGCTTTGTGCTGGGCTTGGGGCACCTAGCTAGACGCTTCCCGCCTGTTACAGGGTCTTGGCGGTCGGTGCGGATAATGGTTGCTGCGGCTGGAGGTTTGGCGGTTACCGCAGCGCTGGCGGCCGCTGGTACAAACCCAACTGGCAAACCCCCAACGCTCGACCTTGTGGCTGAGGCTGTGGCCGAAGGCGGCGGCAAAAACGTGGTGAACGTGATCCTTACCGACCTCAGAGCGTTGGACACACTAGGAGAGGTGGTGGTGTTGGCCACCGTAGCTATCGGCATCTTGGCTTTAGCTAGGGTGCGTACCCGCCCCCAAGCCCAAACCCAAGAATCGTGAAGGGCCCAAGAATCATGAGGGTGCTGAGGATATGAGGGCGCTGCAACCATGAATCCCAATCAGACTCCTGCAATTCAACTAGGTATTCGCGTAGCTAGCCCCTTGGCCATTGTGGTTGGGGTGTACTTGTTGTTTGCCGGGCATAACTTTCCTGGTGGGGGTTTCGCTGCTGGGCTGGTATTTGGTGCGGTAGCCATATTGCGTACCATTGCGGGCTTGCAACGCCCCAAGGGCACCACCGCGCTCATCGCATGTGGAGTGCTCATGGTAACCGTGGTGAGCTTTTTGCCTATTTTGTGGGGCGACCCGCTTTTGGATCAAAGGGTTGTTACCTTTGATTTGCCACTTTTGGGTACCATCAAAACTGGTACCGCTCTGGTGTTTGATATTGGGGTGAGTATTATTGTGGTGGGCTTGGTGTCGGCCATCATCAACGGCCTGTCTGCATCACAGCCTACTCAGGGCGCTGGTCAGCCTACTCAGGGGGCTGGTCAGCCTACGCAAGGGGCCCCCCAATGAGCGCAGCTTTGTTGTTTGCTGTGGGGGGTCTCACCTCGGTGGGCATCTACCTGATCACGGCGCGCTCTTTGAGTCAGATCATTTTGGGTTTCTCCCTGCTCGGCCACGCCACAGTTTTGGGTTTGCTGGTAGCCGGAGGCGCAGCTGGAGACGCTCCTATTGCGGGCACAGCAGCGGTGGCCGACATGTCTAACCCCTTGCCGCAAGCCCTAGCGCTTACTGCGATTGTGATTTCGTTTGGCCTCACATTGTTCTTGCTGGCCCTAGCAGTTAGACAACAGCACCTCACCGGTGACGATCAGGTTGAAGACGATTTAGAAGATCAGCGCATCGCCCAAGGACAACCCGCAGAAAACTTGCCGGAAGAAACAACCGAGGAAATCACCCAAAGCATCGAGGGTGGCATTCCATGAGCACGTTGGTGGTGCTCACCATTGTAGCTCCGTTGGTGGCCGCTGCGGGTGGGCTGTTTTGGAGAGGCAATACCGTGGCGCGCGATGCCATAACAATCTGCGGGCTAGCCGTGGCGATGATCTGCGCTTTTGTGGTGTTGGCCGAGGTCAACAACTCAGGCACCCACGTGGTTCATGTGGGAGGTTGGCAGCCCGAGCTGGGCATTGTTTTGGTGGCGGATCTCTTGGCTGCGCTCGTCTTGCCAGTGGCGCTTGCGGTGATCTTCGTTGTGGAGATATTCGCCATCGGCCAAAGGCGTACCGTCTGGGGGGCAAACCCAGAGCTATCAGGCCCGCTTTTGTGCGTTTTGACCTCTGGGGTGTCTTTGGCGGTGTTAACAGGCGACCTGTTCACCTTGTTCGTGGCCTTCGAGCTCATCTTGGTATCAAGCTACGTGCTGCTCACCAATCAAGGGCGCCCTAGCCAGATTCGCGCAGGCATGACCTATGTGGTGATGAACCTGTTTGCTTCGGCGCTGTTTTTGTTTGGGGTGGGATTCGTCTACGCCGCCACCGGAACCGTTAATCTGGCTTTGCTTACCGAACGCATCCCCGAGCTGTCCGATGGGGTGCGTATAGGTTTAGGTGCCTGGTTCTTCGTGGTTTTCGGCACCAAAGCCGCAGTGTTCCCGTTGTTTTCTTGGCTGCCCGACTCTTACCCCACGGCTCCCACAACCATCACCGCCGTGTTTGCCGGGCTTTTGACCAAGATTGGCATTTACGCCATGATCCGCTTTCACACTCTCACACAGATGGACGACTTGGGTTCGACAATGTTGATTATCGCCGGATTTACAATGGTTATTGGAGGGTTAGGAGCGTTGGCCCAGTCGGATGTGAAGCGCATCTTGTCATTCCATATCATTAGCCAAATCGGCTACATGCTCATGGGCCT
>JAPYOC010000090.1 GCA_028278955.1 Candidatus Poriferisocius aerobius | reverse complement strand
CCCAACGACATCGGCCCCGCCGACGTGTTCGACATCCCCTTCACCTCGGTCAGCTCGTTCGTGCTGCTGATGAGCTCGCTGACCATGGTGTTCGCCGTGTCGTCCATTGTCCGAGGCGATCTGCGGGGCAACCGGATCTGGCTGGCCACCACTGCTGCGCTGGGGGCCACCTTCGTGGCCGGGCAGGTGTACGAGTTCGAGGGCTTCTACCGGGAGGGGCTCGGCTTCACCACCAACCTGTTCGGCTCGTCCTTCTATGCGCTCACCGGTTTCCACGGCGCCCACGTCACCATCGGCATCATCATGCTCATGTCGCTCTTCGTGATGTCGCTGCGGGGCAACCTCGGGCCCGAGCGAGCCGAGAAGGTGGAGATCATCGGCTTGTACTGGCACTTCGTCGACATCGTCTGGATTGTGATCTTCACGATCGTGTACCTCTTCCCGCAGTAGGACTTGCCAATGGCCACCGTCACCCCCAATCCCCAAGACACGGCCCACGCCTCCGACGAGCATGCGTCGGGCGGCGGTCACGCCCACCCCACCGACTGGCTCTATGTGAAGGTGGCCATTGCCCTCGCAGTGCTCACCGCCTTCGAGGTTTTCACCTACTTCGAGTCGCTCCACGGGTGGGGCGACACCGCCCTCATCATCATGCTGGTGCTGATGATGCTGGTGAAGTTCTTCTTGGTGGTGGCCTTTTTCATGCACCTGAAGTTCGACGCTCCGATCTTCTGGCGATTGTTCATGTTCGGGGTAGTCTTGGCCATGGCGGTGTACATGCTCATGCTGACCGCGTTCCGCTTCTGGTAGAGCCCTTATGGTTTTTGCCGCCGACACCGATATCTGGCGGTACCAGCCCCACGCAGAGGTGTGGGTGATTGTGCTGGCCGGGGTGGCCATGGCCTGGTATGCGGTCCGGGTCATCGCTCCCAAAGCTGCGCCGGGGGGCCAAGCCCCGTTCGCCCGCCGCCACATGCTGGCCTTCATCGGGGCGATGGTGGCGTTGTGGGTGGCCAGCGACTGGCCGATGCACGACATCTCCGAGGAATACCTGTACTCGGTTCACATGATCCAGCACCTGCTCATCACCTTTGTGGTGCCCCCGCTGCTGTGGGCGGCGATTCCCGAGTGGCTGGCCCGGCTGCTGTTCAGCGGAGACGGCAGTGTGGGTGTGTGGGTGCGCCGGCTGGCTCGGCCGGTGGTGGCCGGGCTTGCGTTCAACTTTATGGTGGCGGTGAGCCATATCCCCTGGGTGGTCAACACCTCGGTGGAGAACGGCGCCTTGCACTACTTCGTGCATCTGCTGCTGATGGCCTCGGCCATGGCGATGTGGCTGCCGGTGTGCGGCCCGGTTCCCGAGCTGCGCATGGGCGCTCCCGGCACAATGGTCTACCTGTTCTTGATGTCGGTGGTTCCCACCGTGCCCGGCGGGTTCTTGACCTTCGCCCA
Source organism: Candidatus Poriferisocius aerobius (assembly GCA_028278955.1). Lineage (GTDB taxonomy): Bacteria > Actinomycetota > Acidimicrobiia > Acidimicrobiales > Bin134 > Poriferisocius > Poriferisocius aerobius. The sequence goes on along the minus strand of JAPYOC010000090.1, from coordinate 13,785 downwards.
GGGCGCGGTGTACAGCGCCTACGACCACCAGGTGCGGCTGTGGGGCATCGGCGTGCAGGCTGACCAGCAGGCCGCCGGGCTCATCATGAAGCTGGTGGGCGGCATGTATCTGTGGGCGTGGATCGGGGTGCTGTTCTTCCGCTGGTCTGGTGCCCAACAGCAGGCCAACACCCGTATGCGGGTGGTGACCACCCCAACACAGGGGTCGAGCACCGCCGATACTCGAGTGCCGGTCCCGTCTGCGTCCAATGGCGCTCACTCGTCCAACGGGTCGCAATGATCGATCTGCGCCTAGTGCGCAACGACTACGGAGCGGTTCGGGCCTCGTTGGCCCGCCGAGGTATCGACCTGTCTGAGTTGGAGCAGGTGGCTGCCCTCGACGAGCGCCACCGCTCTCTCACCACTGAGCGGGATTCCGTGCGCCACGAGGTCAAGGAGCTGTCCCAGCAGGTCGGCCGGCTCAAACGCGACAGCCGAGGTGACGAGGCCGACGCAGTGGCGGCCGAGAGCCGCAAGCAGGGCGAGCGGGAGAAGGCCCTGGCCGCCGAGGCCGACGAGGTGGCCGCCGAGGTCCACGACCTGCTCCTGCACATCCCCAACCTGCCTGCCGACGAGGCCCCCGACGGCGCCGATGAAGCCGACAACCCGGTGCTGCGGGTGGAGAACTTCGATCCCGAGGCCTTCGGGGAGCACCAGCGAGTGCCCCACTGGGAGTTCGCAGTGGAGGCCGGATGGCTGGACATGGAGCGGGCCGCCAAGCTGTCGGGGTCGATGTTCGCCATGCTCCGGGGTCCGGGGGCATCTTTGGCCCGAGCCATGATCCAGTATGGCCTCGACCGCAACGCCGACCGCTACGAGGAGATCCGCCCGCCCACCCTGGTTCACAGCGAGACCATGGTGAGCACCGGCCAGCTCCCCAAGTTCGCCGACGACGCCTACTGGCTGGAGCGAGACGACCTGTGGGCCATTCCCACCGCCGAGGTGCCCCTCACCTCGTTGGCTTCTGGCGAGATCCTGGACGAAGCCGACCTGCCGGTGAGGATGATGGCCCACACCCCCTGTTACCGCCGAGAAGCCGGGGCGGCTGGCCGCGACACCCGGGGCCTGCTGCGGGTACACGAATTCGACAAGGTGGAGATCTTGGCCTACGCCGCCCCCGAGCAGGCCCCGGCCGTCCATGCTGAGATTCTGGAGCGGGCCGCCGCCGCCGTCGCCGATTTGGGCCTGGCCTATCGGATTGTGGACATCTGCGCCGGCGATCTGGGCCAAGCCCACCACCGGTCGTGGGACGTGGAGGTGTACGCCCCCGGCGCCGACCAGTGGTTGGAGGTTTCGTCGTGCTCTTGGTACTCCGACTACCAGGCCCGCCGGGCCAACCTGCGCTACCGGCCCACCGGGGAGAAGGGCACCCGCATCCTCCACACCCTCAACGGCTCAGCCCTCGCCGTCCCCCGGGTGTGGGCCGCCCTGGTGGAGACCCACCGCCAGCCCGACGGCTCCGTGGCCGTCCCCGAAGCCCTGCGCTCCTACCTCGGCCGCAACGTCCTCTGAATCACTCTGACATCGCTGAGGGTGCGGGGCCGGTGCTGTTGCGCACGACGAGTTCGGGGGCAATGTAGACATCCTCTGCGCAGGTGGGATCGTCGATCATCTTGAGCAGCTGAGTGATCAATTCGCGTCCGATGGTTTGGGGCGGATACCGCAGCGTTGTCAGCGGCGGAGACATCAAACGGGCGGCATGAATGTCGTCGAACCCGACGATGCTCAGATCACCCGGCACGTCGAGGCCGTGAGAAGCAGCGGCACGCACCGCCCCCATGGCCAGCAGGTCGTTGAAAGCGACCAGCCCTGACGGCGGGTCGCGGCTCTCAAGCAGTCGCCCGGTGGCCTCAGCTGCGGCATCTTCTCGAAAACCGCTCGGGATGATGTGGTCGGGATCGGCCTCGATTCCGTGACTGGCCAGGGAACTGCGAAAAGACGCGATCCGCTGCGCTGCTACGGCGTGCTCCAGGGGCTCAGCGAGGCAGCCGATCCGGCGATGGCCGAGGGCGACGAGATGGTCGACGGCCGGGCGCAGACAGTCGATCGACTCGTTCACCGCCGGGTGGCCGCCAAGATCGTCGCTGCGGCCGAAGGTGACGAACGGGACGCTGTGCTCACGCAGATACCGGACGCGGGGATCGCCGGTGGCCGCCCTGAGCACAACGAAACCGTCGACCCGCTTGGCGGCCACCGCCCGCTCGTAGGAAACCGTGGGATCCTCGTCGACCAAAGGGGTGGAGAGCTGGAGTTCGCAGCCGTTGCGCGCCGCCTCGTCAACGAGCGCGGTGAGAAGCTCCCCAAAGAAAGGATCGGAGAAACGCTGGCTCTTGGTGGCAAGCACGAGGCCGATTGAACCGGCTCGAGTGTCGGGTTTCTTGAGCCGGCGGGCCTCAAGGTTGGGGGTGTATCCGATCCGAGCCGCCGCCTCCTGCACCCGGTGCCGGGTGAGGGTGGACACATCCCCGTGACCGTTCAACGCACGCGAGGTCTGAGTGACCGAAAGGCCTGTTTCTCTGGCCACGTCTCGCAGCGTCGGCCGCTTCCTCGTTCTCAAGAAGGCGTCCTTTGAGCCTTCTTTGCGTTTTGCTTGACAGCAAATGTGCTTTGCACTAATTTTTGGTTTTCAGGTTTCCGAAACGTTTCGGAAACCTGAAAACCAAAACAAAGCACCTGACGCTGTTGGGGGCATGAAAAGGGGGAAAACCATGTACCGACACTACAGTTCAGCCGGAGGCAGCAGGCGTCTTTGGCTGCTCATGGTCGCTGTCCTTGTCAGCTTCGGAATGATCGCCGCAGCATGCGGCGACGATGACGACTCCGACGCTGCGGCACCGGCAGCCACGCAAACCGCAGCCCCAGAAGCACCCGCGGCCACTGCAGCCGCGCAGCCTCCCGCAATGGAAGAAGAAATGGAACCGGCGCCGGAGGAAATGGCCGACGGTTCGGGGGCCACGTTCGTGAGCACCCAGTTTGTTCCCGTTGAGGAAGCGGCGAAACTGCGCTCCATCCTCTCACCGGGCGGCATTGACTTCACCGGTGCCGAGGCGGGGCCCACCATCGACCAAATCCTCGCCGGCGCCGGCGCCATTGATGTTCTCGGCGCCCTGCACGGAACCTTCCCGCCGTTGGCCAACGAGGATGCCCTCACCAACATGATCGACGTGCTAGACGACCTGAGCGCAGACCGCTCATTCGCCCCTTCGTTCGTCGAATCCGGCCTGTTGGGCACAGACGACTTCTTGGCTTATGTGCCGTGGGCTCAAGCGACGTACATCATGGCGGCCAACAATCAGGCACTTGACTACCTGCCCGAAGGCGCCGACATCGACAACCTGGCCTGGGAAGATCTGGCCACCTGGTGTCAGGCCATCATGGAGGGTGAAGGGCGGGCGCTGTGCGGCCTTCCCAACGCCGGGCTGTTCCACCGCTTCCTAGAGGGTTACCTGTGGCCTTCCTTCACCGGCGGAATGGTTTCGGAGTTCCGCAGCAACGAGGCGGCCGAGATGCTCGCGTGGGCTCGTGACTCCCTGTGGCCGAACATCAACCCCGAGTCGATCAACTACGCGTTCATGCAGGAACCGCTTTTGAGCGGCGAAGTCTGGGTGGCGTTCGACCACGTGGCCCGACTGATCGACGCCTTCAGCACCGAGCCGGAAACATTTGTGGCCTTCCCGACGCCGTCCGGTCCCAAAGGCCGTGGTTTCATGCCCGTCATCGTCGGCCTCGGCATTCCTGCCGATGCCCCCGACCCTGATGAGGCCGCGGCGGTGATTGAGTACCTGACCCGTCCTGAGATCCAGAGCCAGGTTCTTTCGGATTTGGCCTTCTTCCCCGTGGTTGAGGGGGTCGACACCTCTTCGCTGCCCGCCGGGGTCGCCCTTGAGGCTGAGGCGGTGGAGAAGCTCGCCAACGCTCCCGATGCCCTGCCGGCGCTGCTGCCCGTCGGGCTCGGCGAGCGGGGCGGCGAAATCAACCAGATCTTCCGCAACGCCTTCGACCGAGTTGTTTTTGAAGGAGAGGACATCGCTTCAGTCCTCAACGCCGAAGGCGACGCCCTGCAGGCGCTGCTGAACGAGACCGGGGCCCCGTGCTGGGCGCCTGATCCCGCCAGCGACGGGCCCTGCGTCGTGAATCCGGCAGGCTGATCCCCTCCAGGGTGGCCTCTCGCTCTGGCAGGCTTAAGGAGCGAGAGGCCACCTGCCCTCCCAGGGGCCGACACCGACCCGGATTCATCAATGACGAGAGCCAAGACTTGGCGGCGTCGCCTAGTCCCATATCTGCTGATCGCGCCGGCGGTCGTCTACCTCGCGCTGTTTTTCGCCTACCCGATGTACGAGGGACTGGTGCTGGCCATCTACGACGACGATGCCCTGCTTCCAGTACGCGGCTCCCCGGCGCTCGGTTCCGACGAGGTTGCCAAAATCCCCCAGGGCACCGCGCTGGCCGTGCTCGACCGCCAAAGCCTCGAGATGGCCGACGACGGCGCCACAGATCTGCTCACCGATGAATGGTTCCGGGTGGCGGGCACCGGGGCTGGCGGGGTCGCGGTCGAGGGGTGGGTGCCCGAGACACGCGTCCGGGTGCGCGAACAGGATACGTCGGGGGCTCCACAGGCGGGCACGGTACGCCCGCGGTTGGGGCAGTCGGTTGACCCTCTGACTGTTGTTCACGCCGAGCCCAACGACCGCAGTGCCGTCGTCGGGCGCCTCGAGCAGCGAGCCCCGGTGACGATAAGCGAGGTGGCGGTGCTGGAGGTCTGGTTCCTCGTGCAGCCCGCCGCAGACGCCGCCTCGGCGGCGGGCTGGGCGCCTTCGCGCTACCTCCAGGTTTTCGACGACGGCGAGAGCGGCCGCGTGCACCGGGGAACGGCGGGCGAGTTCACCACCGCGTTCATTGAGCGCATGGTCGACGACCGCTTCTTCGGCCCCGCCCTGCGAACCACATTGCTGGTCATGGCGCTGCTGATCCCCGTCCAATTCGTCTTGGCCCTGATCATGGCCTTGGTGATCCACTCCCGCATCCGGTTAAGCTCAGGCTTCCTCTACGCCTTCTCCCTGCCGATCGGGATGAGCGATCTTGCGGCGGGCATCCTTTTCTTCTCTATTTTCACCGGCAACGGCTTGCTCAACAGCATTCTCGACGGTCTGGGCATCATCGACGGGCCCTTTGCGTTCCTCACCGCGGAGAACACCAACTGGATCATCTTCGCCATCGTGCTGGCCGAGCTGTGGCGGGCCACCTCGATAGTCATGGTGATCCTGGTGGCGGGCTTGCAGGCCATCCCCGATGAGACCCTTGAAGCGGCCGAGCTGTTCGGCGCCAGCTACCAGCAGCGGGTGCGTCATATAATTCTGCCCCTGCTCCGGCCCAGCATCCAGGTGGCCTTGATCTTGCGCACCATCTTGGCCTTCCAAGTCTTCGCGGTGGTGATCGCGCTCAGCGGAGGCGATGTGGTCACCGTGCTCGCCAACGAGTCGTTCCGCCAATACTTCGATCTGCGCAACAACAACGTTGCGTCGGCCTACGCCTTGTTCATTCTGCTGTTGTCCATCGCCAGCGCTGTCTTCTACCTGCGGTCGGTGCGTGCTGAATCTGAGGTCCGAGCGACATGAGCAACACGGCCTCGCCCGGCAGCACCGCGCCGCTGATCGACGCAGAAACTTTGAGCGGCGCTGCTGACACGCTGCCGCCGTTGGACTCGCCTGAGGTGGTGGCCATGCACCGGCGCATGCGAAGACGGGCCAACCGGGGAAGAATCGTCACCTACGCAGCAGCCTTTGCCATCGCCGCGTGGATCTTGCTGCCGATCTACTTCATGTTCTCAATGGCGTTCACGACCCAAGAGACGGTGAGGTCTTACCCCAAGAACATCCTGCCGTTCATCCCGTTCTCGATCGACACCATGACGTTCTTCTTGGAGTCCGAGGGAGTGCTTCGGGGACTGTGGAACAGCATCTTGGTGGCCTCGATCACGCTCGTTCTCTCAACGCTGATATCGGTCCCGGCCGGCTACGCCATCGCCCGCTACCTGTTCCGGGGCCGTGACCTTTTCCGGCTGTCCGTGCTGACAGTGCGAGCCTTTCCGATCGTGGTGCTGTCAATCCCGCTTGCGGTGTTGTTCCTGCGAGCGGGGGTGTTCGACAGCCTCTGGAGCTTGGCCCTGATGCACACCGCTCTCGCGCTCCCCACATCCATACTGGTGATCTCCAGCGTGTTCGCGAGCGTGCCCTACGAACTTGAGGAAGCAGGCCAAGTGTTCGGCGCCACCCCGCTTCAGTCATTTCGCCACATCATCGTGCCGCTGGTGCTGCCCGGCATCGCCGCCTCGGGCCTCTTCACGTTTGTGCTCTCATGGAACGAGGTTTTCGCCGCCGCCGTGCTCACCATCGACAACCGAACGCTGCCCGCTCTGCTGCTGACCTCCCTGGCCAACGCGCCCGATGAGTTTCAGTTCGCCGGGAGCTTCTTTTTGATGATCCCATCGATCGTCTTCATGTTCTTCATCCGCCGCTACCTGTTCAACATGTGGGGGCAGGTGAGCAAGTGATCAAAGGATGCCATGGCTGAGATTCGCATTGAGCGCGTCAATAAGCGCTTCGGTGACAAGGTCGCGGTGCGCGACATCAGCATCACCATCTCCGACCGCGAGTTCTTGGTGCTGCTGGGCCCGAGCGGTTGCGGGAAGACGACGCTGCTGCGGGCCATTGCCGGGCTGGGCATGGCCGATTCTGGTCGAATAACCATCGGCGGCCAGGATGTCACCTATCTGCCCCCGGGTCAGCGGCAGATATCGATGGTCTTCCAAAGCTATGCCATCTTCCCCCACATGACGGTGCGTGAGAACATCGGCTTCGGCCTCCAGATGAACAAGGTCGACAAAGCCGAGACCAAGCGCCGGGTGACCAGCGCCGCCGAGCTGCTCCACATAGAAGACCTGCTGGATCGCCGGCCGAGCGCCATGAGCGGAGGCCAACGCCAGCGAGTGGCCGTGGCCCGGGCCTTGGCCATGAAGGCCAGAGTCCTGCTCATGGACGAGCCATTGAGCAATCTCGACGCCTTGCTGAGGCTGGAGATGCGAGCCGAGCTCAAACGCCTGCTCGCCGATGTGGATGCCACCACGGTCTACGTCACCCACGACCAGATCGAGGCCCTCAGCATGGGCGATCGGGTGGCAGTCATGCGCGACGGGGAGATCCAGCAGTGCGATGCTCCCAACGTTGTGTACGAGTCGCCTTCCAACCGCTTCGTAGGGAGCTTCATCGGCAATCCCCCGATGAATTTCCTGGAAGGCACCATCAGGCGTACCGGCGACGGAGTCGTCGTGGCCGCAGCTCAACACGATTTCTCGCCCGTTCCCGAGGTGCAGCCCCTGATACGGGCCCTGAGCGGCGACCGGGTCACGCTCGGCATCCGGGCTGAGAACATGGAGACGCTCCCCGAGCCTGGCCCAGACACGGTGGCGGTGCGGGTGGAGGTGATTGAGCCTCTAGGTGCTCAAAACCTGCTGACGGTCTATGTTGGCGGGCACCGGCTCAAAGTCTCCACCCACCCGAGCGTGCCCGTGACCATCGACCAAGAACTCCATATCCGATTTCCCGCCGCTCAGATCAGATGGATCGACCCGGCTACCGACAAAGTGCTCTATACCCCATGACGGTGACGTGCCAGCGTCCGTGCTGCCGAAGCCGTCCAACTGCTGCCGACAAAGTGCTCTATACCCCATGACGGTAACCCCAAACCGTACTGCTGAAGCCAAAGCCATCCTGCACAACAACGACCGGGGTGGCTACACCGTCCCCACAGCCGACCTCTATCCCTATCAGTGGAACTGGGACTCGCTGTTCTCTGCCCTGGGCTGGGCGGTGTTCGACATCAAGAGGGCTTGGACCGAGATCGAGACGCTATTCAAGGCCCAGTGGCCGTCAGGCATGGTGCCCCACATCGTTTTCTGGTCTGATTCGGCCAGCTATTTTCCCGGGCCCGATGTCTGGCAGACCAGCGGCATCGCCCCTGCGACGAGTTCGGGGATCTCGCAACCCCCGGTTGCAGCCACCATCGTGAGGCGATTGGCCGAGATCGACAGGCTTCCGCCGCGCGCTTTGTACGAAGCGATCGACCGCTGGCACCGCTGGTGGCACCGCGCCCGCGACCCCGAGGGCCGGGGGGTCATCGCCATCTCTCACCCATGGGAATCGGGCCGTGACAACCTGCCCGATTGGGACGCGCCGCTGTCTCAGATGGAAGTCACGGCGACCGGGCACTACCGGCGGCGTGACCTCGACCATGTGGATGCAGCCATGCGACCCCACCAGGCCGACTACGACCGCTATCTGGCGCTCATCGACTACGGGGCGTCAAACGGTTGGGACGATGCCGCCGTATCACGCCACAGCCCGTTTTGGGTGGCCGATCCCGGCGTCACCGCCGTGCTTTTGCGGGCTGAGCGCGACCTCATTTGGCTCGGAGAGGCCCTGGGGTTTGACACCGCCGCCATCGAGCGCCGCGTTGATCGTCTCGAATCGGGATTCGAGCAGTTCTGGCATGACAAAGCCGGAACCTACTGCTCGTTTGACCTGCGAACCGGGCAACACGCTCAAGCCGGGACTTCGGCCTCGTTCCTCGCCCCCTATGCCGGAATCGACCAGCACACCGACCAGCTGATCGAAGAACTCGGCACCTGGTCGCTGGCCTGCACCTACCTGGTGCCCAGCTTCGATCCGCGCCACGGTGACTTCGAGGCATTGCGCTACTGGCGAGGGCCTGTCTGGTGCATGGTCAACTACATGATCGCCGTGGGGCTTCAAGAACTCGGCGCCCATGACTGGGCTGAGCGCCTCAAGTCCGACACCGCCGCATTGATAGCCGCCAACGGGATGCCTGAGAGCTTCGACCCCAATACCGGCGGCCCCGTCGGCGGCAAGCTCTTTACTTGGACCGCCGCTTTATGGCTCGCCTGGGCCGGCGGATCAGCCAGCGACGCCAATTTCAGCGGGTTGACAGCGTCGACCGACCACTAGCGGTGTGCCGGTGAAAGTTGGGCCAGTGGGCGCCATGTTGATACTCCATCTGGCATTGCCCAGTCAGGCCAGCTCGCCTCGCCAGAGCCGCTGGGCGAAATCGGCGGCGGGCAGGATATCGATGCCGTCGTCGGTGCGGCGGGAGCGGGGTTCGAGGCATACCACCATTCGGCGGACCCCGGGATGCTCTTCGGCCAGAGTGCGGAGGCCTTTGAGGTGCCTGCGGGTGATGGTGGGGGTTGCCTTGGCCTCGATGGCCAGGCGCATGTCGCCGATCACGAAGTCGACTTCGATGCCGCTGGGGAGCCGCCAGTAGGTGAGCTGCTCGTCAAGGTCGCGGTAGGAGACGAAGGCGGAGATTTCATGGAAGACCCAATTCTCAAACGCCTTGCTGTACCGGTCCGAGCCGCGTTCGATCTCGCCCCGGCGGGCCAGACGGTTCACCACACCCACGTCCTCGAAATAGAGCTTCGGCGCCCCGGTGAGGCGGCGCTTGGCTCGCCGTTGCCAGCGCGGGAGCCATCGGGCCAGCAGCGTGTCGGTGAGGATGCCGAAATACGCCTTGGCGGTGGGGCCCGACACGCCGCACTCGCGGGCGATGTTCGAGTAGCTGACGGGGTCGCCGTCGCTCAAGGCGGCTGCGTCGAGGAAGCCTGAGAAAGCAGGCAGGTTTCGCACGAGGCCCTCGGCGGCTACCTCCTCGCGCAAATAGTCGGAGATGTAGGCATCGAGCAGCGGCCGGGGCCTTGCCGACTCGTAGATTCTGGGCAGGTAGCCGTGGTTGAGCGCCCGGTCGAGGTCGAAAGCATCCCCCATCTCCCCCGCAGTCAAGCCCCTCATCTCGTAACGGACAGCACGCCCGCCGAGCAGGTTCGCCGCCCCCCGGCGCACTTTCCTCGTGCTCGACCCGCAAAGCGCAAAGCTCAATCTTCGGTTCTCCATCAACCAGTGCACCTCGTCGAGCAGTGCGGGAACCTTCTGAATCTCATCGATGACCACCTGCTGAGAGGGATCGGGTCCCGATGCCTCCAGCTCCTCCCGCAACAACTCAGGACGGGCCATATAGCGGCGAAACTCATCTGCTTTCAGAAGATCGACCCACACACCGTCGGGATAGAGCTGCCGGAGCAGGGTGCTCTTGCCTGCTTGCCGCGGCCCCCACAGAAAAAAGGTCTCAACTCCTGGCTTGGGCAGCGACAGCAATCGTTGAAACATCTGTTTTAGAATATCATGATAATGAAAAGCAACGATTTGTTTTCTCTGACCCTCATAACCCGAGCGCGGGGCTGTTGCGGGGCCGAAAGCGAATCCACAGCACAATGCCTGCGATCACCGCAGCCAGCACCTCCCAGAGCACCGGCCACCGACCGGGCTCGGCGAACCAGTTGCCCACCCGCTCGGGGACATCGCCGATGGTCCGAAGAACAGGCAGCACCAGCAGATCGCCCCGGTATTGGACTGCCTCTGACAAAGCGTATCCCGTCGCAACCGCCAACGAGGCCGCCATCAGCCAGGGCCGGGGGATGCTGCGGCGGAACGACCACACCAGCGCGGCCAGCACCATGATGGCGACGGCTAGGCCGAAGCGGTTGGCGCCCACGTCGATGATCCAGTTCTCCAATCGGACCGACACCCGGTTGGAGGCCTCCACGAACGGGTTGGTGGCTTCGAAGTCGTTGCGCAGCAAAACCTGTACCTCCCACCAGCCGTAGAATCCCAGCACCACGCCGGCCACCACCAGGAAACCGCCGGAGATCTTGTTGATATGGGGCAGCAGCCGGCGCATGCGGGCGGTGACCCCCGAGCGCCCCATGGCAACGGCGAGAGTCAAGAAGGTGATAACCAGACCCATCCCCAGGGCGTAGGCCAAAAACCGCAGCGTTCCCTCCCACACCCCGTCGGTGCTGAACGAGCCGCTGACGCTCCCGAAGAACACCGGACTGGCGCATCCCAGCGATACCACTGCGTAAGACACCCCGAACAAGAACATGGAGATGAGGTTTTGGCTGTCGCCTCCCCTCGACAGCCGGGGCGCGGAGAACTTGGGCTCGAAACCGGCCAGCATGGCGATTCCCAGCACCACCATGAGCCCGCTGATCACCAGCGTGATCCACGGACCTCGGTCGGCAATGGTAGAGGTGGAGATGAGCGACGAGGTGAGCGCCCCGATGACGCCGAAAAAGGCCACGAATCCAGCGGTGAGGGTGAGCCCGACCAGCAATCCCCGAAGGACGTTCCGTCCGGCATCGCTGGTCTGGTCGGCGCCGCCGACGCCGAGGAAGTAGGCAAGGTAGGCCGGGAGCATGGCAAAGCCGCACGGGTTGACGGCGGCGACCAGGCCGGCGCCGAATGGAACGGCGAGATCCAGGTCGAACACAGTCCGCAGGTTAGGGGTTCAGATGCGCCTCTATGTGGTCGGTGATCTGCTGGGCGGTCAGGCCGCCGGTGTGGCGATAGGCAACCTCGCCGTTCGGGACGAGGAACAGCGTGGTGGGCATACCCACAATCTCATAGGCATTCCCGATGGCGGAGTCGGGGTCTATCCCGGTGGCGTAGGCCACCCCGGTTTCGGCCACGATCTCCCGGGCTCTGATGGCGGTGTCGTTTACGGCCAAGCCGACAAAGGCGATGTCGGCGCGCCGTTGGCGAGTGGACTCCAAGGCGGGCATCTCAGCCCGGCACGGCGCACACCATGAGGCGAAGAAGTTGAGCACGACGGGGCGGTCGAGGAAGGCGCCCACCGTGGTCCTGCCGCCGTCTAGCAACTCGAACTCGATGTCGGTGGCTTGGACCTCGTCGCCAGCGCCCGGTCCGCAGGCGCCGACGATGACCGCGAGCAGCACCGCGGCGGCAACCAGTGTCGCTGCCCGCCTCCGCCCGGCCATCGGGCCGATTCGGCCGTCAGGCCGAGCGGAGGCGCTCACGCAGGTGGACGGGCACCGGCACCTGGAGGAACTCGTCCTCCGGGCGGGGCGCCTTGGCCGGGCGTCCCCTGCGACGTTTGCTGGTCAGCACCTTGCCGTTGCGGAACAGCTGGCCGCCCCACACTCCCCACGGCTCGCGGCGAGAAATGGCGCCTTCAAGGCACTCGGCCATGACCGGGCACTCAGCGCAGATGGCCTTGGCCCGGGAGATGTGCTGGAGCTCGTCGGAGAAGAAGATCTCCCCCAGCGAGGCGTCGATGGTGCGGCACGCAGCGTCTAAACGCCACGGCGCGTTCTCAAAGAGCAGCGCCTCCATGTTTCTCTCCTTTCGGGGGTCTTCGGTTGGGTGCTTCCCGTTGGTTTGCCGGATGGTGGTTGCGAACTGAAAAAGCCGCCGGATTTCTCCGGCGGCCTCGGTAGCTGTTGATCCTTGTAGGTGCTCTACGTGGACCCTTCCCGAGGCCTGGTGCCGGCGGTCTTCTGACCGAACACGCACGGTGTTTGGCCAGCCAGCCAATAGTCGCGGTGAATGCTGGCCATGTCAGCCGCCGCTACTCGCGCAGCACGGCTTGGCCAGCCGATAGCGAGAGAGCTTGTGGCGAACATGTCCTCTACTCAACAGCGTATTGGGGGCGATGTCAATTTTTTTGGCCAACAAATCTCTAGTGGTGTGTCGCAGAAATAATCGCGCCTAGAGGCCGGGCTTCAGCTCGAAGGTCGCAAGGCCTTCGGGAGTGGTGCCTTGGCGGGCTTCACCGATTACTTTGAGGTGGACGAGATGGGCAAAGGTCTCGCTGGCCGCCATGTTGCCCCAAGCCCGCTCGCTGAACATCACCCGCATGTATTCCTCCACCGTGGCGCAGCCCAGCTTGTGGCCAGCCCGGCGCAGAACGTTCAGGCGCTCGTGGTGGTGGTCGCAGATGTCCGCGGCCCGGGCGCCGACGTCGGAGAACGGGTGGCCGTGGGCGGGCAGGGCGATGGTTGCGCCCTCGAGGGCGTTCATCCGCTCAAGCGAGTCGAAGAACTGGGCCAGCGAGTCGTCGGAATCGTTGTGGCCTGCGATGTGGGGGGTGATGGTGGGCAGCACATGATCGCCTGAGAGCACCACCCCGTGCTCGGGGTCGTACAGGCACAGGTGGTCGCCGGTGTGGCCGGGAGTGTGGAGCGCCACCCACTCCCGGCGGGCGAAGCGGACGATCTGGCTGTCCACCACCTTTACCGTCGGCTTGGGGGTCTGGAACCAGCGGGCATGGAAATTGTCCCTGGCTCGGAACCGCTGGATGTGCTCTCGGCTTGGCGGGTTCCTCTGGGTGCCCCACGGAGTGAGCCGGCGGAAACTGTTCTCGATTCGCTCCAGTATCTCATCCTCGGAGGCATTGTCCTCGGCGTCGTGGTTTTCCGCCGTTTCGCTGCGCTCCCAGACGGGTCGGAAGCTCTCGTGAGCCAAAATGTCGGTGCCGGCTTCTTCTCGAAGCCGCTCGGCGCCGCCGAAGTGGTCGAAGTGGGAGTGGGTGATGATGGCGGTGTGGACGTCGCCCACCTGATAGCCGGCCCGGCTCAGCCGATCAACAAGGGCGTTCCAGGAGTCGGGGCCGGGCAAGCCGGGGTCCACCACTGCGATCCCTCGCTCGTCTTCCATCACATAGCAGTTCACATGGCCGAGGCCGGGCAGATTCACCGGCAACATGGTGCGAAGCACCCCGGGGACCACCTCGGTCACTTCGGTCTTGGCTGGCTCCTGTTCCTGCTTGCGGGGCCGCTCGGTCATCGGCCGGCGGGGGTGGGAGCGGAGGGGCCTGCCC
>JAPYOC010000009.1 GCA_028278955.1 Candidatus Poriferisocius aerobius | reverse complement strand
AACTCGTCCCCAGCGAACGCTGCGGCGGCGCTCGCTAGGGCTGGCGAGCGCCAGATGGCTGCGGTCCAGTCGCCAGCCTGCACGCTGTCGGGGGGCCAAAACGAGATTTCGCCCCAGCCGTCCTGCAACTCGCCCGCTTCGCAGTTTGCAAGGTTCTTGAAGAGCAGGTCTGCTTCGGCTTCATCAATTGGCAGTCGGTCGAGCGAGATGATCTTGGTTGGTTGAGCGGGCTCGTTGTGCTGGGTGAACACGAAAACGCTTTCGTTGATGGCTGTGTTCTGGCTCAGGTTGATGTTGGCTGGCTGATGGCATGTACAGATGGTGTGCAGGTGGAATCGCTTGGCCATCCACAAACGCATGTCTGCCGCCGATGCTGCGGTTGCTATGACGGTGGGAGCGATCATGATGATTGCCCCTGCTTGGTGGTCGGGCAGCACACGTCCGGCCAATGTTTCAAACATTGGCCGGATGGAGTTCTTGTCCAGAACTCCATCCAGCGAGGGTTCGGCGGTCACCAGCATTTGTTCGAGGGCGTCCATCCGGCGGCGCAGCTTTTTCTGGTCGTCTGTGTCGAATTTCTCACCGGCTTTGGTGCGGTTGGTGAAGGGGGGATTCATTATCACGATGCGGGCCCCGATGGCGGCTGCGGCGGCGTCATCCATTTCGGGGCTTTGGAGCGCGTTGTCGTGTTCAGCTCCTGTCTTGACTGTGGCGGACGCGGCGGCGTCGTCGAACAGTCGGCCCGAGCTGAGCACTTCGCTGCGGGCCAAGAGTTCAAGAGTGCCTGCGGCAGCGCTGCCGTCAGGCTGGGGGCCGTAGGGCATTTGGTGGAGTCCCATTTTGCGGTACTTCACGTCGGTGTTGCCCGACATGAGCTGTGTGGCCGCCAGTTGCAGCGACACGGGGTTGATGTCGAGTCCTTTGAGCACTTCCTCGACGGCGACTTTCTGCAACTCGGCCAGCCGGGACCTGTCGGCGCCGTGCAACTCGGCGCGGCGCTTCATCTCTGTCATTACTGCGGTGAGGAGCGTCCCCGAACCGCAAGCCAGGTCGACGGTTTTGTGGTCTCTGCACACATCGGGGTCGGACCAGTCGAGCGTGTTGTCGGGGTCGATCGCTTCCAATGCGAGCCGAGCGGCGATGGTGGCTGCCACTGGGCGGGTGAAGAACGCCCCGTCTGAGGATTGGTCGCCCATCACTTTGTTGAACAGCGCTCCGGCGTGGTCGGTTCCCATGTCGGCGTAGGTCTCGGCGATCATCTCCGCCTCGCCCGCTACATGGCGTAGGGCTCGGCTCAGCCCGCCGAGGCGCCCTGTCCGTTTCGCCGCTTTGAGGGCGTCGAGCGCCGGCTCGATGACGGGCAGGAAGTCTTGGCGGGTGATGGCGTTCCAGGAATCGCGGAATGCCTCGGCCGGTTCGGGCGATGCTTTCACATCGGCGAGGGACTCGATGCCCCGGTGTCCTAGCCACCCTCCGGCGTGGATCCGCTGGTGCAGCATCGCCGCGTTCATCCACAACAGCGCGGCGATGGCGGCCCCATCGGCTCGGGGTTTGCCTGCTTTGGCATCGGCTAAGCGGTCCAGGCCGAAGTGCTCGTCGAGCGCTGCGGCCAGCCCCGATTCCTCGTGGATGTAGCGGGCCGCCTCGTTCACAGTGCCTTCCAGCAGGTTCAGGTCGCGTTGGATCTTGTTGCCCGTCAGCCCTGATTTCTCCAACAGGTTCATTGAGATGTCTGCGCCCACCTGGTCGGTCAGATCGAGGAGCACTCCTTGGACGTGGGCCTCGAAATCCGCTTTTTTCTCCGCTTCCCGCTCTTTTCGCCTCCGCTCGCGTTCGGCGGGAGCGGGAAGCGGTCTGCCGCTCTCGCCGTTGGCTGCTTTGACTGCTCGCCGCTTGGTTTGCCTCTCGTTCACGTTTCCTTGTGCTTGATTGGATTTCGGCTTGTGGCGGACCACCGCGTCCATGCGTGTCTCGGTGCCGCCATCGTCTCGCATGGTGTGGACGATCATCGCGGTCGGCTGGTCTTTGAGCTTGGACCACAAGGCCTCGTCGAACGGCTCGGTGTTGTCGAAGTCCAGCAGCGGGCGCTCTTGGCGCACCGAGGCTCGGGCGACGTCTTCGGCATCGTCTCGGCTGCCCTTCACCACCGCATACTGGAGGTTCTTGCGGTCAGGAGTGCCCACTGCCACCACCGTCCGCAACTCCAGCGGCGGCGGCTGGTCGGGAGGCAGTTGGATGGTCAGCATCTCTGGCAGGGCGTCTTCGATGCGAGTGTCGTGGGCGCGCAGCGCCTGGAGGATGTCTCCGAGTTCGCGCCAGCCCTCGTGCTTGTCGCTGATGGCGAGGTGCTGTTCGGCGTCGGTGCCGGGGGGGATCACGACGGGGACGATTATGTAGCCGAGTTCTTTGCCCTGAGCGCGCCGCATCGCCCGTCCCACCGCCTGCACAACGTCGATGGGCGATTTGCGGGGCTCCAGGAACGCGACGGCCGACAGCGACGGCGAGTCGGTGCCCTCCCCGAATATGCCGACGTTGAGAATGCCGTGCGGCTCATCTGCGCCCGCGGCGGCGAGCCGGCGTTTGGCCTCGTCGCGCTTGGCCACCGAAGACGAGGCATCAAGATGCTCCAACTCGTAGTGGGGGGCAGGTTCGCCTGCCTGTCCGGCGATCCATTGCCGCACCGCGTCGGATTGCAGCACCCGGGTCATCGCCTCGCTGCGGGCGATGGTGTTCAAAAACCCGATGCAAGACCTGATCGGAACCCGGCTTCCGTCGCTGGCCGCGGCACCGCCTCCCATCGCGAGGGCGAAGGCCATTCCTTTGAGGTAATCGCCGGTGGTCGGCAGGCTTTTGCCGCGCTTGGAGCGAGACCGGGCGCCCGTGCCCCTTGCCGCCGCGCTGGCCGCCTGCTCTGCTTCGAGCGCCGCCTCCTCGTCGGCTTGGCGGACCAGCAGATTGGCGATGTCGATTGCCTCCTGCCCTCCGACTCCCATGGCGATGATCCGATAGTCCGACAGCCACCCGTTGCGGACGGCATCGACGTAGGAGCGGCGATAAAGCTCAACCCCGAAAACCGACTGATCGTCCATGTGGCGGACCACGAAATCGCCGTTATTGGAACGCCCGGCCGCTGCTGCCACAGCGCTGTCGCCATAGATGCGCGGCGTGGCGGTCTGGTAAATCCGATAGGTCGCGGGGAACGCCTCACGGTCATGGCACAAAGTGAACTCGCGCAGCCTCTCATCCTTTGCCGTGGCGCGCCGGTGCCGCCGCAC
>JAPYOC010000089.1 GCA_028278955.1 Candidatus Poriferisocius aerobius | reverse complement strand
GTAGTGGGCGAACCAGGAGATGGGGGAGGGCTGGCGGGAAAGCACTGCGGGCCAGAGGTCGCCGGGATTTTGGGTGAGGAGGTCGGCGGGTTCGGCGTCGACCACGAACCAGGCGCCGGATTCGATCTCACCTTCGAGCTGTCCCGGCGACCAGCCGGCATAGCCGGAGAACAGGCGGACGCCTTCTATCGCGTCGGCCACGATGTCGGCGTCAGCTTCCAAATCGAGGGTGCCCACCAGGTCGAGCACGGGGGTCCACCAACCCTCCTCGGGGGCTTGGTTCACCCGAGCTAGGGCCACGACCGATTCGCTGGACACCGGACCGCCGATGAACATGGTGGAGGGCGGCGCCAAGTACGGGGCCCACTGGGGCAGGGCGTCGCTGGCCAGCAGGCCCGAGGGCCGGTTCAACACCACGCCGGCGGCGCCTTGCTGCTGATGGGTGAGCATCAGCACCACCGTTCGCTCGAAGTTCCCGTCGCCGAGGAGCGGGGTGGCCACCAGCAGCTTCCCGGTGGTGTCAGTCCCAGCATCCATCGCCACGCTCGCCTCGCGGTGTGCAGGGGCTACAGGTGCTCCACCACGTGGTCGATGCAGGCGCAGAGGGCGGCAATGTCGGAGGGGGGGATGGCGGGGAAGAGGGCCACTCGGAGCTGGTTGCGGCCCAGCGCTCGGTACGACTCTACGTCCACCACGCCGTTGGCTCTCAGCACCCCGGCCACCTCGTCGGCGGACACCCCGTCGAAGTCGATGGTGGCCACCACATGGCTGCGCATAGCGGGGTCGGTCACGAAGGGGGTGGTGAAGCTGCGGCCTTCAGCCCAGGTGTAGATGATGTCGGCCGACTGGTCGCAGCGGCTGGCGGCCCACTCCAGCCCGCCGTTGTGGTTGATCCACTCCACCTGGTGGACGGCCAGGAACGCAGTGGCCAGCGCCGGGGTATTGTAAGTCTCGTCTTTGCGGGAGCTTTTGAGCGCAATGGACAGGTTCAAGAACGGGGGGATCCAGCGGTCGCCGGCCGCGATCTGTTCGATGCGCTCAACGGCAGCAGGCGAGCAGCAGGCCAGCCACAGCCCTCCGTCGGCCGCCAGGCACTTCTGGGGGGCCAAGTAGTAGACGTCGGTCTCGGCGGGATCAAAGCGCAGCCCGCCGGCGCCCGAGGTGGCGTCCACCAGAACCAGCCCATCGGTGCTGGGACGGCGCAGCTCCATCGACACCCCGGTGGAGGTTTCGTTGTGGGTCAGGGCATAGGCGTCCACCGTTGGGTCGGCCACCGCCTCAGGGTGGGTACCGAACTCGGAGCTGATGATCACCGGATCTTGCAGATGGGGCGCGGCGGCCACCCCGGTGGCGAATTTGGACGAGAACGCCCCGAAGCTCAGATGCTGGCTGCGGGCTTCGATCAGGTTGAAGATGGCGGCGTCCCAGAACCCGGTGGTGCCCCCGTTGCCCAGCACCACCTCGTAGCCGTCGGGCAGGCAGAACAGCTCGGCGATCCCCGACCGGAGCCTGCGGACCATGTCTTTCACCGTGGCCTTGCGGTGGCTGGTGCCGAGGAAGTCGTCGGCGGCCTCGGCGAGGGCGGCGACGGCCTCCGTCCGCACCCGCGACGGCCCGCTGCCGAAGCGGCCGTCTTCGGGCAACAGGTCGGGGGGGATGGTGATCACGGGGGTTTGGGTCGCACTGCTCACAAGGCCCCACACTATTGACACTGAGCTATTGACACCGAGCTATTGGCACCGAGCTATCGACACCGAGCACCCAACCGGCGCTGAACGGCCCACTGAAAGCGAGCGCCACCTTCCCCGCTCCGATGTGAGAAGCTGCTGCCATGGCCCGCATATCCCAGCGCATCTCCGCGATCTCCCCCTCGGCCACTCTGGCCGTGGACGCCAAGGCCAAGGCTTTGAAGGCCCAAGGGGCGCCGGTGATCAGCTTCGGCGCCGGCGAGCCCGACTTCCCCACCCCCGCGGCCATTGTGGACGCCGCTCGGGCCGCGGTGGACGACCCCCGCAACCACCGCTACTCCCCGGCCGGGGGGCTGCCGGAGCTGAGAGAGGCCATCGCGGCCAAGACCCTGCGGGATTCGGGCTACGAGGTGGCACCCTCGCAGGTGGTGGTGACCAACGGGGGCAAGCACGCGGTGTACAACGGCTTCGCCGTGCTGCTGGATCCCGGCGACGAGGTGCTTTTGCCCGCGCCCTACTGGACCACCTACCCCGAGGCCATCGCCTTGGCCGGCGGGGTGAGCGTGGGGGTGCCCACCACTGCCGACGACGGCTTCATGGCCACCGTGGAGCAGCTCGAAGCGGCTCGCACCGCCCGAACCAAGGCCCTGGTGTTCGTGTCGCCGTCGAACCCCACCGGGGCGGTGTACCCGCCCGATCGGGTGGAGGCCATCGGCCGGTGGGCGGCGGACAACGACGTGTGGGTGATCACCGACGAGATCTACGAGCACCTGACCTACGACGACAACCGGTTCAGCTCCATCCCGGTGGCGGCGCCCGAGCTGGCCGACCGCTGCCTGGTGCTCAACGGCGTGGCCAAGACCTACGCCATGACCGGCTGGCGGGTGGGCTGGCTGATCGGCCCCCCCGACGCGGCGTCTGCCGCGGTGAGCCTCCAGTCGCACCAGACCTCCAATGTGTCCAACGTGGCCCAGCGGGCCGCTTTGGCCGCGGTGAGCGGGTCGCTAGATGCGGTAGTCGAGATGCGGGCGGCGTTCGACCGGCGGCGGAGGGCCATGCACCAGATGCTCAGCGGGATCGACGGGGTGACCTGTTTGGCGCCCCAGGGGGCGTTCTACGCCTTTCCGTCTTTCGAGGGGGTGCTGGGCCGCCCCGGCCTTCCCGCCACCACCGCCGAGCTGGCCGGATGGATATTGGACGAGGCCCAGGTGGCCATCGTGGCTGGCGAGGCCTTTGCCGGCCCCGGCTACGCCCGGCTGTCGTTCGCCCTCGGAGATGACGACCTCGGCGAGGGCATCGGCCGCATCGCTGCCCTGCTGGGCAGCTGACCGGTCGAGATGCCCGGACCCGACACCGGGCCCCACGGCCTTCCCCACGGCAGTTGGCCATCGCCGATCACGGCGCGTTCAATGGTGGCCGATGCCGCGGCGCCGACCAGCCTGTGGCCCCAGCGGGGTCGGATGTGGTGGACCGAGTCGCGGCCGGCCGAATCGGGCCGCAACGCACTGGTATGCGAGGGGCGTGAGCTGTGGTCGCCGGTCTCGGTGCGGAGCCGGGTGCACAGCTACGGCGGGGGCGCTTGGTGGCCTGACGGCGCCGACGGTGTGTACGCCTGCGACGACGCCGACGGCCGACTGTGGCGCATACCAGCAGAGGGAGACCCTCACCCGGTGTCACCCGAGCCGGCCTTCGCCCACGGCCTGCGCTACGCCGACGGCCGACCCGACGGGCACGGAACCGTCTGCGTGCGAGAGAACCACCAGGTTGCTCGAGGCGACGGCGGCGAGGAGGCCAACGAGATCGTCAGGCTGAGCGGCGACGGCGCATCCGGCCCCGAAATCCC
>JAPYOC010000088.1 GCA_028278955.1 Candidatus Poriferisocius aerobius | reverse complement strand
CGCAAGAGGAGCCGGTCTCGTCAGGGCCGTGGCAGGCCGGGGATTCCGTCTTCAAGCCCACCCCTCGGGGGACGGCCCCGTCCATCACCGCGGTGCGGCGGCGCTACTGGAAGAACCTGTCTGAGCGCCAATCCTCGGTGGTGTTCGGGGAGGACAATCGGACTCTGATGGCCGTCGGCCAGGCCCCCCGGCGCTTCAATCCCCGCACCGGGGCCAGCGAGGAGTTGAGCCTGCCCGAACCCATGCTGCGCTACTGCTGGGCCACCAAGCGCAAACCCACCCCCACCTGGCAAGACCAGGGCCTCGACCCCTTCGCCGGGCCATGACCACCGCCCCCACCCTCAGCGACCAATTCGCCGACGGCGCCGAAATCGTGTCCCACGCCGGGCGCGACGTGCGGCCGCTGCTGCGGCTGGCGGTGTCAGAGGGCACCAGGGTGCGGGTGCAGCGGATCGCCGCCCGGCCCGACCGCCGCCAAGCCCTCAAGCTGGCTGCGGTGAACGGTCAACTCGAGGTAAACGACGCCACCGCCGAGATCATCGCGCTGTGGTCCGACACCAGCCCGGCCGAGGTGGAACTGACCGTGCTCGGGGCCAAGGTCCGGCGCTTGGAGGTGTGGAACGCCTGGGATCTGGGCGGCCTGGAGACAGCGTGGCTGGGCAACGCCGGGATGATCGTCGAACCCGCCGAACAGCACCTGGCCCTGCATTGCAGCGACGGCCTCGGCCCTCCCAGCTTCACCGACCTCCACGTGCATCTCTCAGTGGCCCAGCCGGGCTGATTCGGGGCAAGCTTGGGCCATGGCCATATCGCTCGACGACCTCGCCGCCGACCCCTCCTTCACCCAGAACGCCAAGGGCCGGGTGACGTTTTTGCCCGAGCCCGAGCGGGCCGACCGCTGGACCACGGTGATCTCGGTGGACGACCACATCGTGGAGCCCGCCGGGGCCTTCGCCAACCGGTTCCCGGCAAAATACGCCGACGACGCCCCCCGGGTCGCCACCCTCGACGACGGGTCGGAGACCTGGCTGTACGCTGGCCACTCGCTGCCCAACGTGGGCTTCAACGCGGTGGCGGGCCGTCCGGTGAGCGAGTACAGCTTCGACCCCACCCGCTTTGCCGACATGCGCCGGGGCTCATGGGACATCGACGCCCGCATCGCCGATATGGATGTCAACGGGGTCTACGCCTCGCTGTGCTTCCCGTCGTTTCTGCCCGGCTTCTGCGGGCAGAGGTTCCAGCAGCTCACCGACGACCCCGACCTGGCCCTGGCCGCGGTGCGGGCCTGGAACGACTGGAACATCGAGGAGTGGTCCGGGGCCCACCCCGACCGCATGATCCCGTGCCAGATCACCTATTTCCTCGATCCCGAGGTGGGCGCGGCCGAGGTGTATCGCAACGCCGAGCGGGGATACCGGGCCATCAGCTTCTCCGAGGCCCCCCATTCTCTGGGTTTCCCCTCGCTGCACTCCGGCCACTGGGACCCGATCATGGCCGCCTGCGAGGAGACCGAGACGGTGGTATGCCTGCACGTCGGCTCCTCGGGCACCTCGCCGGCCACCTCCCCCGACGCCCCCTCCGACACCGTGGGAGTGCTGTTCTTCGGCTACGCCATGTTCGCCGCGGTCGACTGGCTCTACTCGAAGATCCCGGTCCGCTTCCCCGGCATCAAGATCGCCCTCAGCGAGGGGGGTCTCGGCTGGGTGGCCGGGCTGCTCGACCGGCTCGAGCACGTACGCAAGTACGACTCCATGTACGGCACCTGGAACGACGTGGAGCTCTCGCCGGCTGAGACGCTGCGCCGCAACTTCTGGTTCTGCGCCATCGACGACCCCTCAGCCTTCGCCCACCGCCACTACATCGGCCTGGAGAACCTGCTGGTGGAGTCCGACTACCCCCACGCCGACTCCACCTGGCCCGACACCCAGAAGCTGCTCCGCCGGCAGCTCTCCGGCGTCTCCGCCGAAGAGGTCGCCCGCATCTGCTGGGCCAACGCCGGCGACCTCTTCCGCCACCCCGTCCCCCAATCGGTGATCAACGACCCCAACAGCTTTTAAAGCCGCTCGAACGATGCCGATTGCCGCTGACCCCGAGGTGGCTGCTGCGTATGTGGCGGCCGGATGGTGGGGGCACGAGACCCCCACCGACCTGATTCGGCGCAACGCGGCCGAGCAGCCCGATGGCACCGCCTACATAACCTGGCGCCGACCGGAAGGCGAGGCCCGGGACGCGCTGGGCAGCGTTGACCGGACCACCTGGGCCGGCTATGACCGGCTGTCGGATCGGATGGCGGCCGCCCTGTTGGCGGCCGGCCTGGAGCGGGGCGACCGGGCGGCGGTGATCCTGCCCGACGGGGCCGCGGTCCACGCCGCCTTCGCCGGGGCCGACAAAGCCGGGGTGGTGGTCATGGGCATCGGCCACCGGGCCGGGCCCGCCGAGATCGCCCATCTGGTTGGCAAGTCCGGAGCCCGGGCCGTCGTCACCGGCGCCGAGCACCGGGGGCGGCCAGCGGACGAGATGGTGGCCGACTTGCGGCGAAACCTGCCTGTGCTCGCCCGCCACATCGCCGTCGACGGCCCCGGCCAGGGCGCGGCTCTCCTCCTAGACGGCGAGCCCGCCCCGGCGCCGGAGTCGGTGATGCGGTTCGGCGAAGCCGTCGAGTCCCGCCGCTTGGGAGCCTCGGAGCTGTGCCTGCTGAACTCCACCTCGGGCACCACCGGCCTGCCCAAGTGCGTGATGCAGACGCACAACCGCTGGTTCTACTTCCACCGCAAAGCGGTGGAATACGGCGGCCTGGGACCCGACGAGGTGTTCTGCGTGCCGGTGCCGGCACCGTTCGGCTTCGGCTTGTGGACCGCCCACTACACCCCCTCCATCCTGGGCGCGCCCACCGTGGTGATGGCCGACTTCGACGCCGCCGCGCTGATCCGGCTGATCGAGGCCGAGCGGGTGACCGTGCTGTGCGCGGTCACCACCCAGTTCATCATGATGCTCAACTCCCCCGCCTTCGACGGCCACGACCTGTCGTCGCTGCGCCTGATGTTCACCGGGGGCGAGGCCATCCCCTATCAGCGGGCCGCCGAATTCGAGGATCGCACCGGCTGCACGGTGTTGAACTTCTATGGCTCCAACGAGACCGGGATGCTGAGCGGCACCCGCCTGAGCGATCCCCGATCGGCTCGGCTGCGCTCGGGGGGCAGGTGCGAGCCGGAGATGGACTGCGCCCTGTACCACCCCGACGACGGGCGGCGGCTCCCCCAGCTGCGGGGCCGGGGCCGGCCCGCGTGCCGGGGGCCGGCCACCTCTTTGGGCTACTACGACGACCCCGAGGCCAACGCCGAGCTGACAACCGGCGACGACCGGATGCTGATGGGCGACATCGTGGAGATCGACGACGATGGCTACCTGCGGGTGGTGGGCCGCACCTCGGACTTCATCATCCGAGGGGGCAAAAACGTCAGCGCCCCGGCGGTGGAGGACGAGGTGATGACCCATCCGGCGGTGGCCATGGCGGCCGCGGTGGCCGCCCCCGACCCGGTGTTCGGCGAGCGGGTGGCCGCCTACGTGGTGCTGGTTCCCGGCGCAAGCTTGGATGTCGAGGGACTCGGCGAGCATCTGGCCGAGCGCGGCGTGTCACAAGAGTGGTGGCCCGAGCTGCTCTTCGCAGTCGACGCCCTGCCCCGCTCTTCGGGGGGCAAAGTGGCCAAGGGCCGGCTCAGGCAAGACGCCGTCGACCGGGTGGGCGCCGGCTAGGGGCGCCGGCTAGCGCTGCGTCAGGATCTCTGCCTGCCAGCGTCCGCTGAGGGGGAACTCGACCAGCCGGGCCATGGCGTCGACCAAGAACTCCAGCGCCACCTGGGGGTCTTGACCCTCGGGCAACTCGTAGACCAAACCCCGCTTGATGTGGTCTTGGCGCCGATCCCACCCGTTTGGCGCCGTCACTCCCCGCTCCTCCAACAGCCTCGAGGCGTCTCGGCCCCCGGCGTGCTGCAACCCCACCGAAGCGGGCTGCCATTTGTCACGGTAGTGATGGCCCGGCACCCAGGTGCCCAGCGGAATGGCGGGCCCCTTGGCAGTGAACAGCTTGAACACCGGCGACTCGACTGGCCGGTCCTCGTCGGCCACCACCGGCTGCACGTTGAGCCAGCCCTTGCCGTCGCCTCGGGCAGCCAGGGTCAGCATCTCGTGGACTACCTCCCCCAGATCCAGCCTCTCGAACCTCACGAGGCGCTTATCGAGTGCCAACCCCGACCCCGATCATCACCGCCGACAAGGTGAGCGGCTCGTCTCCGGTGTTGCGCCAGGCATGCTCGGTGCCCCGCTGGATCACGCAGTCGCCGGCGGCCAGGTGCGTCGGCGGCCGGCCGGGCAGCTCGAGGTCTGCGGTGCCCGTGGCCACCCGCACGAAGTCGATGGTGGGGGTCCGGTGCATCATTGCGGCCTGCTCGGCCATCGCCGACGGTATGGTCACCTGCTTCCAGGTCACTCCCCCGCCGGGAGGATCGAGCTGCATCGCCGCCACGGGCGCGTCGCCGCCCTGAAGCGGGCTGGCCACCGGGGCGAGGGTGTGCCACAGCTCGGTGGTCACCACCCCCCTCTCGGAGCGGGACGCGGTGGCCGGGGGGCCGTCGGCGCACACCCCGTCGCCGTCGGTGACCACCCGGCGCGGCCCCACCGCGCCGGTCGAGGCGCCGGCGAACCCGGGGCCATCGCCGGCGCCCACCCCCAGCATCACGGCGCTGAACCGGCAGGGCTCATCGCCCAGCACGATCCACCGGTGCCACGTGCCCCGCTGGACGACGCAGTCGCCGGCGCCCAGCTCCACCCGGTGGTCATTCAGCTCCAACCGGATCCGGCCTGAGATGATCTCGATGAAGTCGATGGTCGCAGTGGCGTGGAAGCCGACCCGGTCCCGGTCGAACCGGGGGTCGTCGAGCGGGCCGATCGGCCGCTCCCCGGCTGGCTTCAGCGTGAAGAACCGCCAGGAAATCCCACCCGGCGGGGGCACGAAGTCGGTGGTGCCCCCGGGTTCGTCGCCGCCGTCGTCCACAGTCGCCGGATGCTGCCGGAGAAACCACATGCTCGAGGTGCTGCGGCCTAAAAAGCTGGAGTCGGCCTGCCCGTCGCAGGCGATCACCGGGGCGCCGGCGCCGTCGTGGCCGGTGACGACCCGTCGGTTGGTGAAAGCCATCTTCCAACCGTAGTGGCCCACCACAGCCTCATCGGCGCAGAGCCCGCTGCCCCGGTGATATTCTTAAGGTTCAAGGTCTGCAAGGGCATACTGTAGGCACATGCCGGTCCGGGTTGACGTCCCCCCAAGCCTGCTGCAGTGGGCGCGTGCTCGTTCCGGCATCGAAGCCGCGGTCTGGGAAACTCGATTTCCCCAGTACAAAAAATGGCTGAACGAAGAGACAAAGCCAACGTTCAAGCAACTGGAAGCATTCGCTCGAAAGACTCATACCCCAATCGGCTACTTCTTCCTAGAAACACCTCCAC
>JAPYOC010000087.1 GCA_028278955.1 Candidatus Poriferisocius aerobius | reverse complement strand
CTGCGCACCGGCAACGCCCAGAGCAACGCCGCCATGCTGGACATCAACACCGAGATGGGCTTCCAACCATCGCATCTGGTGGGATTCTGGCAGGCCGACCTGTCGATCCTCAGGAAATATCGCCGTCGGCTCGGAAGCGCTCGACCGCTTCAGCCGGCCGGCCGGCGATCACCCCGTCAACCGGTACATCAATGAGGTAGGCGTAGTAGTCGGGATCTTCCTGGTGGCCCTCGTTGGGCCACACCCACACGGCCAAACCCTGCTCGGCGGCTTGGCCCAGCAAGTCGGGAGTGAGCACATCGATGCCGTTGAAGGTGGGCGGCACCTGCAAGATGAGGTCATTGGGGTGCAGCGGGGCAGAGGCAAACGCCCACGAAATCAGGGAACCCTGGCCGGGGCTGGTGACGACCTCGGGGGCCAGCTGCCGGAATCTGGCCAACGCATCATCGCTGAAGGAGGCGACCACCACTGAATCGGTGCGGCCCAGATCCTCGATCTCCGCGGCCAGCACTGCCGCCATCTCGAGAATGAACGCCATGTCGGCCTCGCCGTCGTCGCCAGCAGTGGCCTTGATCTCCACGCCCAAGACGTGGTCGGGAAACGCCTGCGCCACCGCTCGGAACGTCTCCACCCGGAAGTCGTCGGGGCCGTACCCCTCGGGAGGGGCGGCGTCGCCGGTGCGGACGCCCCTATAGGAGTAGTCATCGGGGGCGAGGTCGCGGCTGGGCCACTCCTTCGACCACCAGTAGGCGTTGTCGAGTGCTTGCAGCTCCTCATAGGTCATATCCCGCACCCGCCCGACGGCATGAGTGGTTCTTTCTACCGTATCGTCGTGATGGACCACCAGCACTCGGTCGGCGGTCATCTGCAAGTCCATCTCCAGTACATCCACACCGGCATAGGCCGCCTGAGAGAAGGCGTACATGGTGGAGTGGGGCCACGAGCGATCGCCGCCGGCGTGGCCGATGACCAAAGGCCGACCCAGCGCCAACAACTCGCGCACCGTTCTCGCCGCCGGAGTCGGTACCGGGGGAAGAACTGCCCCTGATGGCTCTGTCGTGCTTACCGCCGGCGGCACGGTAGGGGTGACGACGGGTGCTTGTTCGACTGGCTCCGGCACCGCCCCATTCTTTTGAGCGGCCGCCGGGGTCGCCGCCTGCGTGGAGGGGGGATCTGCGGCGGGACGAGCGGTTGGGGTTCCGGCAGTGGCCGATGGTGCGGTGACGCTTTCAGTGCTCGGATCAGTGTCGTTTGCTCCGCCACACGCTGTCGACAGCACTCCTGCGACAGCCAGTACAGACAAGATGGGAGCCAGCGACAGCCGCCCCGCATTTCTCATCAATGGAGGCACACCAGCATTCTAGGGGGGAGACTCGGTGATCTTGGGGGTGCGGCTGCGGGGCGGCCGCAGCTACCCCTCGAGCTGGGACTGGAGATAGCGCTCGATGCCGATGTCGGCGATCACCCGCTGCTGGGTCTCGATCCAGTCCAAGTGTGCTTCCTCGCCTTCCAGCAAGTGCTCCAGCAGTTCCCGGGTTCCGGCATCGCCCTCTTCCAAGGCCTTCTTCACCCCTTCGCGGTACCGCTCGACGGCGGCGACTTCCAAGGCGAGATCGAGTTCCAATTGCTCCGACACCGTCTCGCCCACCATCACGGTGCCCAATCGCTGCAAGTTGGGCAGCCCCTCGAGCAGCAGGATGCGGTCCATCAGCTTCTCGGCGTCGCGCATCTCGTCGATGGACTCTTCACGGTACTTGTCGGCCAGCCGCTTCCACCCCCAATTCTCACACAGCTTGGAGTGGGTGAAGTACTGGTTGATGGCGGTCAGCTCAGCGGTGAGCATCTCGTTGAGCATCGCGATGACTTCGGGAGAGCCTTGCATACTGCAATACTACCCCGACTTTTCGACTTTTGTCAGCACAGGGCGAAACAGACGCACCTGGATCTCCAAGTGCGCCCGGCCAGCGGACCTTCCCAAGCTGGTCAGGAAATGACCACCGCCACTTGTGTGCCCTGGTCAATGGGGCTTTGCTCCAAGAGGCACTCGATCGCATCAAGGCACCGACCGCAGTCGCCCCCTGCCCCGCACTGCTCGGTGACATCAGCCACGCTGAACGATTTCTCGGCGAACAAGCTCCTGATGAACTCGGCGTTGACGGCCTTGCAGTGACATACCACCATTAGCGCTCACCCACCAGCGCGCAGAGAGGATCTCCGACCTGCTCCCCGTGCTCTTTGGTATCCAGAACTTTCAACGCCCTTGCCCTCGGGTGCTCCGTGCTGTCAACAGCTTGGATTAAGTTCTCCTAACGATAGGCAGAAAGTATGTTCGGGTCAAGGCAGAGCGCCATCGGCCAAGATCCATTTCGATGGAGACACCGACCGCGGCAAAGCAGCCAAATCCACCGCCGGGTCCACCATGCGGCGGGGCGGGCGGCCGTTCATAGACACCCATACGTCCGCCCGCACCTCCACATCGACTTTGTCCTGCTCTCGATAATGCTGGGCCAGCAGGTGGGCAGTGGCGTGAACGAGGTCGGGCCGGACGTCAGCCTGCTCGGCCTGCCAGTTCGTCAGCACCAGACCGGGATGGGCTAGCCAAGTGTGGCCGGTGGCGGGGTCGGTTATCCGGTACTCGGCGTATCCGGCCTTCTCGGTCACCATCACCCTCCACGACCAGTAGTACCCCTCCTCGGTCCAGCGCACGTTGCCGGGATAGGCATAGTGGCGCAGGGGCAGGGCCATCTGAACCAGGGCCAAAACCAGCAATGCCGCCACCACTGGCCCCGCCAGCCCCGCGCTTCTTGCGTCGCCGGGAGATGCGCCCGCCCGACGACCAGACCCGACGACAGACCCGCCGGGCCACCGCGGTCGCAGGATTGCCCGGGCGCGCACTGGCCAGTCCGGGGCGAAAAAGACCAGGGTGCCGACAATCATGACCCAGGGGAATACGCCGATTTGAAACAGCGCCCCGGTGACCAAATGGAATCCGGCCAGTGCGGCGTAAGCCCAGGGACGGGAGCGGCGCCAAAGCAGCCACCCCACGATGGTCAGGTCGAAGAACGCCCCGGCCCAGCTCGCGCCATAGGCCGGCAGCGGTTCGTCCAGGAGGGGTCCGATGATCGGGATATGGGTGCGGTCGGCCAGCCACAGGCGCATGGGCTGGGCTCGCAACAGCCAGTCGCCGTTGAGCTTCGCCAGCCCGGCAAACAGGTACACCACCCCGAGTTGGGCCCGCAATGCCCACACCACCCCCGCGGGCACCGATCGGGCGGCCTGCACCCGCCGCTGCCGGGCATCCAGGGACCAGCGGTGATGGACGGGCAAAAGCACCAGCAGCAACCCGGCCAGGGTGACGAACCAATAATGGTTCAGATAGAGGGCGGCGTCGATCATCTCGGCGTAGGCGAAGCCGGCCACGAACAGCGCCGCGGCCAGCCGGTGGCGATAGCCGAGGGCGATGCATCCCCCCAAAAGCGCCAGCACCACCATGTGCAGGTGCATCCACGGCGCCGGCCAGGGCTGCACCCAGCCGAATCCGAGATAGGTCAAGTGGTGCTCGGGCGCCAGGTAGAGGCGGTCAACCCATCCCTTGGCCAAAAACCGCACCGAGCTGTACACCGCCACCAGTCCGAAGCCGATGCGGAACACCGCCACCGAGTCGGCTGCCACCGGCTGGCGGGCCGCGGCCGCCAGACGCTGGGCTGTCGACAAGCCGAACGGCAAGCAAGCCCGGCTTGAGACTCCCGAATCAGCCGGAGCTGTCGCCGTCGGCGTCACTGAATCCGATCGCCACCCCCAGGCGGCTGACCACCTCGGTGGCCACTGTGATCTGAACGGCCTTGATGGCGTCTCGAGCCTTGATCACCGTCTGCGGGGAATCGGCGACGGCGCGGCGCAGTGGCGGACTCACCACGCCAACCGCATCGAAGGCAGCGTCGAATTGAGCCGCTAGCCGGGCGGTCAGGTCGGCGCCGAGCAGCGGTGACAATCCCGCCGGCTCGTCAGCACGGCCGATCAGCACGGTCTGGAGCCCGATGAGGCGCTGGTGGAGGTCATCCACCCCGGCGCCGGCCGGCCCCTCGTCGATGGCGGTGGGAACGGCTTCGCGGCCCATGGCCCCCAGCGCATTGCCCAGCTCCAAATCGGTGATTCTCTCCAACAGGAACAGCATGTCGTTGACCACCCGGTCGAGATCCCCGCGGCCGTCGTCAGCGAACACCTCTCGGTAGGCGTCACCGCCCTCCCAGCTCTGCCCCCAGTCAGCTTCGAGCAGCGCCGCCTCCTCGGCGATCACCATTGCGACACCCTCGAGATACCGACAGCGGCGAGAGTCGCCCAAAGCGTCCAACGCCGCCTCTCCCGCCCCCAAGAGGTAGTCCACTGCGCCTACTCCCCGCTGGTCGGCGCCGATGCGGCTGGACAGGCGCTCGTAGTCCAGCTCTATGGATCGGTCGGCAATGAGCTGTTCGATCTCGTCGTTGGCCACTGGCCAGCGCACCAATGCCCACGACCGCCGCTCCATGACCGGCCCGACCCACACCGCCTGGGTGCGAGACCAGCTGTTGCGAACCGCCGACAGGGCGTTGCGAGCGTCCGACAGTGAGCCCGAACTCGGCGACGCGCACAGTGCGGACAGCGCATCCTCCAGTGCAACAGCGTTGCGGTGGAACCGCTGATAGGCCAAGACGATGTAGTCGTCGGCCAAGTCGCCCAGCACGCTCGAGCGCGATGTTGTGCCTCCCCCGCATGAGGCCAACAACACCGCGGCGGCCACTGCGGCCCAAACTCGTCTCACAGGGCCTCCAAGAATGCGATAAGAGCAGCCCGCTGCTCGGGACCGGCTGTCCGGAACTCCTCTTTTGAGGCCTCACCCTCACCGCCGTGCCACAAGATGGCCTCCTCCAGCGTCCGGGCTCGACCGTCGTGCAGAAGGAAGCGCTCGCCGTTAACCTCATCGATCAAGCCAATCCCCCACAGCGGAGGAGTGCGCCACTCGCGGCCCGAGGCGGCGAAGTCCTCGCGATCGTCGGCCAGCCCCGCTCCCATGTCGTGGAGCAGCAGATCGGTGTAGGGGTGGATGGTCTGCCCGGACAGGGCGGCGATGTCAGTCTGCCCGGTGACATGGGTGACGGTGTGGCAGGACGCGCACCCGAACCCCTCAAACAGCTGCGCACCGGCCCGCACTTCTTGGGTGTCGGCGCCCCGGAGCGCCGGCACCGCCAAGGTGCGCATGTAGATGGTGACCATTCCCAGGCGGTTGTCGGCTATTTCGGGGGCGCCCCCGTTTATCGCCTCGGCACAGGCGGTTTGCCCCTCGGGGCAATTCTCCTTCGGATGCAGCGAAGACGTGACCCCGATGTCGCCGAGGAACGCCCCGCCTGCCTGCTGCTCGACGGTGGCCACGTTGGCCTTCCAACCGAAACGGCCCAACGCCGGGGCGCCTAGCCGGGAATCCCAAACAATGTTGGCTCGGCCGGAGATGCCATCGCCATCGGCGTCGCCGGGGTCGGCCGCAGCCGTGATCTCTTCAGCGGGCACCGCCTCTAGGAGCCCCATGCCGATCACCTGCGGAGCCAGCCGGGGACTGGTTCGGATCTCGGGGTGCAGTGGCCCGAACTCCAGATCGGTGATCTCGAAGGTCGGCATCCGCAACTCGTATTCGGTTCCGTCGCCATAGGCCCCGGCGATGACCTCGTATGACACCCGCAATGCCCCCTCGGCCGGCACCCCCAGTATTGAGCGGTCTTGGAGCTGGCCTCCGTAGCGCGGATCAGGCAGGGGGCCTCCGGTAACAGCGTCGGCCCCCGGAATCGACAGCCGGATCAACAGACCGGGGTTCGCCTCCGCTTGGGAGGGGGTCGGAGGCGAACCCCGGCCGTCGAGCACATGGCACGACGAGCAAGCCTGGGCATTGAACGTCGGCCCTAATCCGTCCCTGGCCTCGGTGGATGCCGGGGCTGTCACCCAGTTCTGGGTGAAGAAGCTGTCGCCCACCTCGAAGGCACGGCGCTCAGCGGTAGTCAGTTCCGGGGCGGGCAAGCTGAATGAGTTGCGCGTTGCATCGAATCGAGTGGTTTCACCCCCAAGATTCGGGTCCAAGGCGAACTCCTCCGACCCGCAGGTCGCGACAACTATGAGCCCTGCCAGGCCCAGAGCTGCCGCGGCCCATCGAATCATGCCGTTTTGCTAGCTGACGTTGATCGCGATACCCAGCTTTTCGGCCGCGGCCACGATGGTATCGGTTTGGGTTTCCAAGGCTTCGATGGTTGTCAGCACCTGGGCCCGGCCCGGATCGCGGTCGGAAACCCCGTCACGCAGATGCTGGTCGAACGGCGCCGGTATGAGCCGAGCATTGTTGACGCTGGCCGACACCTCTGAGCGCAGCTGCTGGGCCAAGGCCGCGTCTTCAGAGGCGATCACGTCCAAGAGCCCTGGGCCGGACACGCCGCCGGGATAGCTGCCCAGCAACACCATCTCCACACCGAAGGCGTTGCCGACAATGTCAACGGTGGTGTTGTCGGAGAAACAGGAGTGCTCGTCCTCTTGGGACCGCACCTCGTAGGCCACCGTCATCCGCTCGCCGGCCAGCTCGCCCCGGGACATCTCGCCGATCCCCGTAAACGCCAACCGCAGCGCCTCGTCCGGATCCAAGGCCTCGAAGCTGGACCGGTAGTTGCTGCGACCGGGCGTCCAGGCGGCCACCAGCTCCTCGAGGTGGGCCACCAGCTGGTCGCTGGCCACCCGCAGATACTGCCCCCGGCGATCGGCGTTGGGCGCCGTGGTGTAGTCCGACGCCGGCCGGTCGCCAGGCCCATCGGGGTCGAGATCTTGGCCCCACAGCAGGAATTCGATGGCGTGCCAGCCCGTGGAGACGTTGGCCTCGCCGCCTGCCTCGTTCAGCTCGACGATCAGATCGGCGGTGATCTCCGGATAGCCCGCTGGATCGTTGACGATCCCCGCGTTGGGGTTGCCTTCCACGTAGTCGATGTACGCCTCATCTAGCGGCCACGCGTTGATGAGCCCCTCGGTACCGGTCTCCTCGTCGTCGATAGGACCGCCGTAGAAGCGGAATACCTCGGTGGGGCCGTAGTCCGCCCGGGCCACCAGCCAGGCTTGGCGGGCCGCCTGCATGGCCGCCTCCGACGGCGAGGCCAAGAACGCGTCAATGGCCGCGGCCATGGCCGCGGCCGAGTGCAGGCTGGAGGCATACGCCGAATGGACCCCCGCCGCATACGTCGCCGCCGCGTCCTGCCGGGAGACCTCGACCGATGGCGAATCATCGTTGTTGCCGCAGCCGGCGGCCAGCAGCATCAGAACTGCCACCACCGACACGACGCGTGCGAATACCTGAGAGTTGAATGTAGTCACACGATAATATTAGGTGGGGTTAATATAATTAAGTCAACTTAACGACTATTAAAATTGAGGAACAGCTACCACTCCGTCGCGCATATGGCCGGTGACCTCGGTGCGGGTGGCGCAGCAGTGGCCGGTCTCGTTCATGCTCATCAGCATCCGTCGGGCGTCGTCCACCCACACCCGGCAGATGCCGGTATAGGAGACCTGGAGGTGGATCCGCTCCGAGGCCGTCACCAACTCGGAGACCACCCGGTTGACCACCCCGCCGTGGCAGGCCACCGCGATGTGCTGGCCGGGCCGGGCCTCGCACAAACGCTCGAAGGCGGCCATCACCCGCTTGTGGAACTCCTCGGGGGTGTCCCAGCCGATGGCGGCGTAGTCCTGGGCTCGGATGGCCTCGTAGTACTCCCCGCCCTCGGCGGCCAAAAGCTCGGTGGGGAGGTACACCTTGGAGTTGAGGTCGATCTCGGTGAAATCCTCCTCCAACTCGATGCCCATGCCCAAGCGGGCCGCTAGCGGCTCGATGGTCTCGATGGCCCGCCGTTTGGTGCTGGAGATGATGTGGTCGAAGGGCTCGTGCTCCAACCAGTCGGCCAGCCGCTCCGCCTGCCACCTGCCCAGATCGCTCAAGCCGGGATCGGCCACCTTGCCGGTGTTCCACTCCCTTTCGGGCTGCCCGTGGCGAATGAAGGCGATCTGCACCGCTACACCCTACGCTGGCCAGATGGACGAGAAGGAAGCAGATCGTATCGCCTGGAAAAACATCACGCTGGTCGACCCCCCCGACGGCGACGACCTGTACATCCGGTTCACCAAACGAGTGTTCAGCGACGTTTGGAGCCGCCCCGGGCTAGGGACGCGGGAGCGGCGCCTTATCACCCTGACCGCCATCGCCGCCACCGGCAACGGCCCCATCCTGCCCCACCACTTGAAGCCGGCTCTGGAGTCGGGCGACCTCACCATCAACGAACTGGCCGAGTGGGTGGTGCATCTGGCCCACTACGCCGGTTGGCCGGCCAGTGCCCAGGCCTATACCGCCCTGCGGATGGCCGCCGCCGAACTGGGCATCGAGCTCGAAGACGGCGACTGATGGCGGCCGTTGCCAGCTAGATCTACTCCAACCCGACTTCGCTGCAGCGAGACGGGACGCCCGCCAATCCCCGCAAGACTGCATCTGGCCTCAGCCGACCACGACCTCCCCAGACGGGTCGAGCGCAGCCGTCGCCGTGGCCCCCTCGGCGATCTTCCCGCTGAGGACAGCCTCGGCCAAGCGGTCGGCCAGCTCCCGTTGGATCACCCGCTTGAGCGGCCGGGCGCCAAAGGCCGAGTCGTAGCCGTCGGCAGCCAGTTTGGCCCGCACCTCGGCGGTCACCACCAGATAGATGCGCCGGTCGTCTAGGCGCTCGGCCAACCGGTCGATCTGGAGATCGACGATCTGGGCCAGGTGCTCGGGCTTCAGCTCGCCGAACGCCACGATGTCGTCGATGCGGTTCACGAACTCGGGGCGGAAGTACTCCTTGGGGTCCACTGCCAGGTTGGACGTCATGATCAGCACCGCGTTGGTGAAATCCACCGTGCGCCCCTGCCCGTCGGTCAGGCGGCCGTCGTCCATGAGCTGCAAGAGCACGTTGAACACGTCCGGGTGGGCTTTTTCTATCTCGTCCAGCAGGACCACCGCATAGGGGCGCCGCCGCACGGCCTCGGTGAGCTGCCCGCCATCGTCGAACCCCACATAGCCGGGAGGAGCGCCGATGAGGCGCGACACGCTGTGGCGCTCCATGTACTCCGACATGTCGATGCGGATCATGGCCCGCTCGTCGTCGAACAAGAAGTCGGCCAGCGTGCGGGCCAGCTCGGTCTTGCCCACGCCGGTGGGACCGATGAACAGGAACGTGCCGATGGGCCGGTTCGGGTCGGACAGCCCCGCCCGGCTGCGGCGGATGGCCGAGGCCACCAGGTGTACCGGCTCGGTTTGGCCGACGACCCGCCGGCCCAGCACCGTCTCCAAGCGCAGCAGCTTGTCTGACTCGCCCTCCATCAGGCGGGTGACCGGCACCCCGGTCCACCGAGAAACCACTGCGGCCACATCGTCGGGGTCCACCTCCTCCTTCAACATCTGCCGATCGGCCTGGAGGTCGGCCAATCGCTGGTCGGCCGCCGCGATCTGGCGCTCTAGTCCGGGCAGCTTCCCGTAGCGGATCTCAGCGGCCCGCTCCAGGTCGGCCTCCCGATCCAGAGCGGTGCTCAAGGCATCGTGCTCTTCTTTGAGCGCTCTGATCTGGCCAATGGCCTCCTTTTCCGACTGCCAGTGGGCCTGCATCCCGACCAGCGCCTCCCGCAGGTTGGCCAGCTCCTCCTCCAAGGCCTCGAGCCGCTCGGCCGACGCGGCATCCGATTCCTTGGCCAGCGCCACCTGCTCGATCTCAAGCTGGCGGATGCGGCGGTCCACCACGTCGATCTCCGTGGGCATGGAATCGATCTCGATGCGGAGCATGGACGCTGCCTCGTCCACCAAATCGATGGCCTTGTCGGGCAAAAAGCGCCCGGTCACGTAGCGGTCGGCCAACACGGCCGCCGACACCAGGGCGGCGTCTTGGATGCGCACCCCGTGGTGGACCTCGTAGCGCTCCTTCAGCCCTCGCAGGATGGCGACGGCATCTTCCACCGAGGGTTCGCCCACGTACACCTGCTGGAAGCGGCGCTCCAAGGCGGCGTCTTTCTCGATGTGGGCGCGGAACTCGTCAAGCGTGGTGGCGCCGACCATGCGCAGCTCGCCCCGGGCCAGCATGGGCTTGATCATGTTGCCGGCGTCCATGGCCCCCTCAGCCGCACCCGCCCCCACAATGGTGTGCAGCTCGTCCATAAAGGTGATCACCTCGCCGCCGGCATCGGCGATCTCCTTCAGCACCGCCTTGAGCCGCTCCTCGAACTCCCCCCGGTACTTGGCCCCAGCCACCATGGCCGACATGTCCAGGGCCACCAGCCGCTTGTTCTTCAGCCCCTCGGGCACGTCGCCATCCGCGATTCGCAGGGCCAGGCCCTCCGCAATGGCGGTCTTGCCCACCCCGGGCTCGCCGATCAGCACCGGGTTGTTCTTGGTGCGGCGGCTCAGCACCCAGATGGTGCGGCGGATCTCCTCGTCCCGGCCGATCACCGGGTCGAGCTTGCCGTCTCGGGCCAAAACGGTGAGGTCTCGCCCGTACTTCTCCAGTGCCTGGTAGGAGTCCTCGGGAGTGGTCGAGGTCACCCGCTGCGACCCCCTCACCTCGGCCAGCGCCTCTATCAGGCGGTTGCGGCCCACCCCCACCCGGTCGGCCAGGGCCACAAGCAGGTGCTCGGTGGACAGGTACTCGTCGCCCAACTCGGTGCGGGCGGCGTCGGCGGTCTCCATGGCCTTGACCAGCTCTTGGGCCGTGCGAACCTCGGTGCCGTAGGCCGAGGGCAGCTGGCCGAGGGCGGCCTCCAACCGGGCCCGCAGCTCGGGCAGCGCCCTCCCCGTGCGCTGCAAAACCGGCAGCACCACCCCGTCGGCCTGACCGATTAGGGCCAACAGCAGGTGGTCGGGGGTCACCTCGGGGTGGCTCTTCGACTGGGCCATGGCGACGGCATCGTTGAACGCCTCCCTGGTCTTCAACGTCCACCGAGCGGGATCAAGCATCAGCATGCACCTCTTCTTGTTGCCATTGTTTTTATTGCCATTGCCTTGTTCTTCTATAGATAACCGCCAATAGTTGAAGGTATTCCACTCAATTTTTCTTCTTGTCAGCGGCTAGGCCTAATCCAACACCGCTCGAGACCACAACCCCCATGTGCCCAGCAGCCGCAGCCAGCGCATCAATGATGGCCGAGCCGGCGGCGACCGGGCCGGGTTCGCCGACGCTTGCCTGTTTGGGGAAGTGCCAATACGCTCGGCCAGTACTTCTTCATGAAAAATCCAGAAGACAACTCCGATTCCCGTAGACACAAGCTAGGGGAAATGCCCGGCCACCTTCTGCTGTCCAGCATGGGCAAGCAAGTGCTCCGACCCGGCGGTTGCAAGCTGACCGAAGACCTGCTGGCCGCACTTGACATCGGCCCCGGCGACCACGTTGTGGAACTCGCCCCTGGCGTCGGCGCCACCGCCAAACTGATCTTCGAGCGCAATCCCGGCGGTTACACGGGCATCGAGAGAGACGAGCAGGCCGCCGCCCAGGTCAACGCCAAGGCCAAGAACCACCGCTACCAGTGCATCGTAGGAAAGGCTCGGGAGACGCATCTGTCCAGCCACTCCTGCCATGTCGTGCTCTGCGAGGCGCACCTGGCCATGCAGGCCGAGGACAGGAGGAGAAAGATCGTGGCCGAGGCGTTCCGAATTCTGCGGCCCAGCGGGCGCTTCGGCATCCACGAGCTTTGCCTTCGACCCGATTCGCTCGAAGCTGAGTCGCAACAACGAGTGCGCGAAGAGCTGGCCCGCGCCACCCAAGCCGGGGTCTACCCCCTTACTGTGCCTGACTGGGGTGATCTGCTGGTGGACGCCGGCTTTCAGATTCGCCACCAGTCCACGGTGTCAATGCGCATTCTCGAACCGGTTCGCCTCATCAGAGACGAAGGAATCGGCAGCACCGCCAGAATCGCCCTGAACATCCTCAAGACGCCAGCGGCCCGGCGGCGCGTTCTCGCCATGAGGCGCATGTTCCGCCAGCACAGCAAGAACCTCGGCGCGGTGGCGATCGTCGCCGTCAAGCCCAAACGTTGAGGCTTCGCACCAGCGGGCAGCAGAGCCGCCGAAGCGCATCAGAGCCGTCAGCCTCGCGCGTCAGCGGGCAACACGCGGAACGGGCCGCCTTGGAGCGACTCGACGATGCGGAAGTGCCGCTCGTCTAAGGTCGCAATGGCGGCGGTGTTGTAGCGGTCGGCCAAAACGATCAACGAGGCATCAGTCAGCCCGAGGGGCAGATCTGAGTAGCGCTCCACAACCGCACGGGCCCGAAACAGATCGTCGGTTCCGAACGCCGCCAACTCATAGGCCCCCGAGCACAACTCCCCAAGCAGGGCAAGTTCGGCCTCAACACCGGCAATCTGCACGGTGAGGTAGTCCAACTCGGCCAGCACGAGGGGGGATATCACCAGCGGACGATTGGCCTTGAGCAGCCGGGCGCACCGTTCGTGCATGCGCTGGTCGGGTACAAAGGCCGCCAGCAGCACGCTGGTGTCCACGATCACCCGCCGAAGCCCGTCTCAGCCAGCAGTTGGTCGACTCGTTCCGCCAGCATCGGATCGCCCCATCCCTCGGCAAACAGCGGCACCGTGGGTGGCACCTCCCGTCCTTCGAGCGCGTTTTCAACCGCTTCTCTTACTATGGATGCCTCAGTTCGGCTTTCTCGCTTGGCCGCCTCCTCTAGGCGCCGCTTGAGATCTTCGGGAAGGTAAACGGTGGTTTGAATCACATCATGTATTGTACAATATATTGCACTCAGATGCCAGATACTTTCTCCATGCTGATACGCCACTAGGGTCTCGGCATGTCCAGCGTTTACCTTGACCGGGCTCGGGAGCTGCGCTCGCTGATCAACGAGAACGCGGCCAAGGCCGACGGGCTGCCCATCCCTCAGGAGACGATCAATGCCTTGATTGACGCCGAGCTTCACAAGGTGATGGTGCCAGCCGCAGTGGGCGGGATCGAGATCCCCGTCAACGAGTGCATCGACATCTGGGCTGAGATCGCCCGGGCGGACGGCTCGGTGGGCTGGTGCCTGATGGCGAGCTGTGCCGCCACGGCCTATTTCGGGGCCTGGTGCCCCGATGAGCACGTCGAGCAGATGTTCGCCGACGGTGTGCCCCTGTCGGCGGGGCAGTTCGCTCCCAACGGCACCGCCGTCCCCGACGGCAGCGGTTACCGGATCAGCGGCCGCTACTCGTTCGGCAGCGGCATCAACCACGCCCAGTGGGCCGGCGCAGGCGTGTTCACCGAAGAGTTTGACGGCGCCGACCCCCGATTCCTGTTCGCCATCTACCCGGCGGAGAAGGCCCAGGTCACCGGCAACTGGGAGGTGATGGGGCTCCAGGGCACTGCCAGCTATGACTACACCGTCGACAACGTATACGTGCCAGCCGCCGCCACCTTCGACATGTTCGATCTCACCGTGTATCGGGGCGGCCCCCTCTACGAGCTGGGAGTGATGCCGCTCACCGCCGCCGGCCACGCCGGTTTCGCCATTGGGGTGGTTCGCCGAGGCCTCGACGAACTGCTCGCAGTGGCGCGCGCCAAGCACCGCATGGGCGATGCCACCCCCATGGCCCAAAGCGACCGCTTCATCCACGAGATCGGAGAGCTGGAGTCCCGTTTCCGCGCCGCCTGCTGCTGGCTTCACGACACATTTGCCAACGCCGAGCGCACCGCGGCCAAAACCGGAGCACCCGATCCGACCGAAGCGCTCCTCACCCGGCAGGCCACCGCATTCATCACCCAGGAGGGCGCCGACATCCTGCGCCGGGCCTATCTGCTGGCCGGCACCGAGGCCCTGCGCACAGGCGGCCTCCAGCGGGCCTTCCGCGACATCCACGCCGGCACCCAGCACTACTTCGCCGGCGCCGGCCCCGCCCTCGAGCTCGGCCAAACCCTCCTTGCCGCCGCCCCCGACAATCCCCTCGACGCCTGAAGGCGGCCTGAAGACGAAAGGCACACCCATGAGCACTGATCTGTTTGAGCGGTTCAAGGTGATCGACGTGGACACCCACCTCACCGAGCCGCCCGATGTGTGGACGGCGCGGATGCCGTCGCGCCTGCACGACAAGGTGCCTCATATTGAGCGGGTGGACGGCCGGGACACCTGGATGGTGAACGGGGAGAGCTTGGGCACGCCCGGCTACTACTCCATGGCCGGCTTCGACGGGCTCATGCCGCTGAAGATCCCCGAGACCTACGAGGAGATCGCCCCCTCCATGTACGAGGCTGCCGCCCGGCTGGAGTTCATGGACACCCAGGGCATCTGGGCCCAGATCCTGTATCCCAACGTGGGCGGGTTCGGCAACGGCTACTTCCTGCGCCTCGGCGACCGGGAGGTGGTGGCCCAGTGCGTGGCCGCCTACAACGACTTCCTCAGCGACTGGACCGCAGCGGACCCCGCCCGGCTCATTCCCGTCACCGCGGTGCCGTTCTGGGACATCGACCTCTCCCTGGCCGAGATCGAGCGGTGTGCCGAGCTGGGCCACCGGGCCATCAACTTCTGCAACCAGCCCCAAGACTACGGCCAGCCCCCGCTGGGCCACCGGCACTGGGACCCCATCTGGGCGCTGGCCCAGGAGGCCGGGCTGTCGGTGAGCTTCCACATAGCCGGCGGCAACATGGGCACCCTCATGGCCGACGAGGCCGAGATGGGGTGGATGACCAACTTCGCCAAGGCGTCGTCGCTGATCTTCTTGGACAATATGCACTGCATCGCCGACCTGATCTTCGGCGGAGTGTGCCACCGGTTCCCCGAGCTGCAGCTAGTGTCGGTGGAGAGCGGGGTGGGCTGGATTCCCTCCGCTCTGGAGGCGTTCGACTGGCAATGGCGCAACGGCGGCGTCCACTTGGAACATCCCGAGTACGACCTGTTGCCCAGCGAGTATTTCGAGCGCCAGATCTACGGCTGCTTCTGGTTCGAGCAGGCCGGGGCGGTGGCCGCCATCGAGCGCTTCCCCGACAACGTCCTATACGAGACCGACT
>JAPYOC010000086.1 GCA_028278955.1 Candidatus Poriferisocius aerobius | reverse complement strand
ACCCCCCAGCCTCCAACCGACCCGATGGGAGCGGCCGCATTCGAGGCCTTGAGAGCCTGGCGACTGAAACGCAGCCGGGCCGACGATGTGCCCGCCTATGTCGTGTTCAGCAATGCCACCCTCGTCGAACTGGCCACCCGCCGTCCCACTACCGACCCCGGGCTGCGGGCGGTCAGCGGCATAGGCCCCGCCAAGCTGGCCGCCTACGGCAAAGAGGTGAAGGAAGTCCTCAACGGGGTTGTCAATCGCTGAGCGTTTGAAGGGCGGCCTCGGCGATGCCGGCGGCGTCGAGGCCGCAGTCGGCGAGGATCTGATCGGGTTTGCCGTGGGGGATGTACCGGTTGGGCACCCCCAACACCCGGATGGCGGGCAAAGGCCCCTCCCGACCGGAGTGGGCCAGGTGGTGGGCCA
The DNA here is from genome assembly GCA_028278955.1 of Candidatus Poriferisocius aerobius. Taxonomy (GTDB): domain Bacteria; phylum Actinomycetota; class Acidimicrobiia; order Acidimicrobiales; family Bin134; genus Poriferisocius; species Poriferisocius aerobius. The sequence goes on along the minus strand of JAPYOC010000086.1, from coordinate 7,313 downwards.
CCGAGCTGCCCGCACCGCCCTCGACCCAGCCGTCCTCGACGGTCACCACCGCTCGATGCCCGGCGGCGTCGGCCAGCATGTCCTCGTCGAGGGGCTTCACGCAGCGCACGTCCCACACGGTGGCCGACACGCCACCGGCCTCGAGCAGCTCTGCGGCTTCTTCCGCTGCGGCCAGCATCTTGCCCACCGCCAGCAGACAAACGTCATCGCCCTCTCGCGTCTTGCGGCCCCGCAAGCCGTGGCCCACCTGGTCTTCGGGCACCGACGGCGCCGCAGTTTTGGCCCAGCGTATGGCCACCGGTCCGGTGGTTATCTCCAGGGCGTCGTGCAGCATCTGCTGGAGATCCTGATAAGACGACGGGGCCAGCACGGTCATGCCCGGAATCTTGGTGAGCAGCACCATGTCCAGCACGCCGTGGTGCGACGGCCCGTCGTCGCCGGTTATGCCCGCCCGATCCAGGCAGAACACCACCGGCTGGCTGTGCAGTCCCACGTCCAAGTTCACCTGGTCGATGGCCCGGGTCAAGAACGTGGAGTACACGGCCACCACCGGGCGGAGCCCGCCCATGGCCATGCCCGCCGCCGCGGTCACCGCGTGCTGCTCGGCGATGCCCACGTCGAGGCACCGGTCGCCGAATCGCTCGGCGAACGGCAACAGCCCGGTGGAGTCGGGCATGGCCGCGGTGATGGCCACCAGCTCGGGCCGGGCCTCGGCCTCTTTGATCAGCGCATTGGTGAACGCGTCGGTGTAGCTCCCCGGCTTGGCGTACGACGTGTCGTGCATGTTCTTGACCGGGTCGTTCTCCGCCGGCGCGTATCCTCGGCCCTTCTGGGTGAGAACGTGCACCAGGCACGGTCCCTCCAGGTTGGATACCCGGCTGAACACCCGCTCCAGCTTGCCGAGGTCGTGGCCGTCGAACGGGCCGAAGTAGTGGATGCCCAACTCGTCGAAGAGCGTGCGGGGCTCCACCATCTCCCGCACTGCGGCCTTGGCGGCCCCAACGGTGCGTCCGGCCAGATCGCCCACCCAGGGAATGTTCTGAAGAACCTTGCGAACTTGGTTGTCGGTGCGGACGTAGCGGGGGTCCATCCGAACCCGCAGTAGGCTCTCCGACAGCCGCGAGATGGTGGGGGCGTACGAGCGCCCGTTGTCGTTGAGCACGATGGTCACGTTGCAGCCCGAGACTCCGATGTTGTTGAGCCCCTCGAAGGCCACCCCGCCGGTCAGCGATCCGTCGCCCACCACCGCGATCACCCGCCGGTGGTCGCCGCCCTCGGCCTGTTGGGCGGTGGCCAGGCCGTGGGCGTAGCTCAGCACGGTGGAGGCGTGGCTGTTCTCGATCCAGTCGTGGGGGGACTCCTCCCGGCTCGGGTATCCCGACAGCCCGCCGGGCTGGCGCAGCGTCTTGAACTGGTCGGTGCGCCCCGTCAGCATCTTGTGCACATAGGCCTGGTGGCCGGTGTCCCACAAGATGATGTCGCGGGGGGAGTCGAACACCAGGTGAAGGGCCAGCGTCAACTCCACCACGCCCAAATTGGACCCCAGGTGGCCGCCGGTGGCGTTCACCGTCTCGACGATGAACTCGCGGATCTCTCCGGCCAGTTCGGCCAACTCCTCGTTTCCGAGGCGGCGAAGGTCGGCTGGGCAGGTGATTTTCTGAAGGTGGTCGGTGTCCACATCCCTCCAAACGGGTTGGAGATTAAGGCTATCTGCGGCTCCGCCAATGGTGGTAGCCGCGGGCACCCGCCCAGCCTAGGCCCAGCGCGCCCAGCCCGCCCACCGCGTCGATCCAGTAGTGGTTGGCGGTCACCACTATGGCGAACAGGGTGAGCCAGGGGTAGGCGGCGAGAGCCCATCTCCCGGCCGGGTGGACGAGGTGCTTGCGCAGCGCCAGATAGCACCACATGGCCCAGGCGAAATGGAGGCTGGGCATGGCCGCGTACTGGTTGGAGAGCGTTTCGGCCGCCCCCGAGGTGAACGACCACAGCCCCCTCAGCTCGCTCACGGTGTCGACATATCCGGTGTCGGGGAGATCGCCGCCGTAGCGCCCGCCCGCCGACAGCAGGCGGGGGGGCATCGTTGGGAACAGCGCAAAGCCCACGAGACCCGATCCGGTGGTGAACAGCCCGGTGGTGCGCCATAAGGGGTAGTGCCGGGGGAAGCGCCAGTAGAGCCACATAAGGGCGGTGGCGGTGACCGAGAAGTGGAAGAAGCCGTAGAACAGGTTCCAGAACTGGATGAACGGCACCCAGTCGACGAACAGGTCTTGGAGTTCGGGCTCGAAATACAGCCCGATGCTGCGCTCCCAGTCGATCACCAGCTCGGCGTTGGCCTGTGCCTCGGCCGGTTCCACCGCGGCCGAGCCGAATTGGTTGCGCACCCAGGAGTAGACGCCGTAGAAGACGCCGATGACGGCCAGTTCCACATACCAGCGGGGCCGGGTGCGGCGCTTGGACGTGGTGCCCGGCTTGCGGGCGGACGGCGCCATCGCGATCAGAGCTGCCTGCGATCAGCGCGCCCGGCGGGGTCGCGAGGCCCGTTGCCAATGTCGGCCGCCGAATACCAGCGCCGGCAGTCCCACCAGGCTGCCAGCCACGGTGAGGAAGTAAAGCAGCAGGCCCATCGCGATGGAGCGTTCGTCCATCACCCCCAGGTCGTGGAGGAACAGGACCAAGGCGCCCTCTCGCAATCCGAGTCCCCCCAGGCCGATGGGCAGCACCTGGATGATGAGCACGGCAGGTATGAACGCCATCAGCTCGGTGGGGCCGAGGCCGTCGATCCCCACCACCTTGGCGGCGCACCCGGCGGCGGCCAGCATGACCGTCTGGTAGGCGAAGGCGGTGATCAGCACTCGGCCGGTGTCGCGGGGCTTGGCCCGCAGCACGTCGACGCCCATGTGCAGTCCGTTGACGAAGCGGATCCAGCCGCTGCGCCGGCTGACCAGGCGGCCGAAGCGCTGGTTGCCCACCAGCAGCAAGATCAGTCCGAGGGCCAGCAGGGTGAGTCCGGCAGTGCTGGCGGCCACCCTGCTGGCCGCGCCCAGCTCTCGCAGCCCCTCATTGAGGGCCAGGCCTACCAGGGTGAACACCGGCAGCACGATCCAGCCGCTGAGCCGCTCCAAGAGCACCGAGGCGAAGCTGTGGGGACCATCGCCGGTGTCGTTGGAGAGGCGCGACATCCTCAGCACATCGCCCCCCACGGTGGTGGGCACGAAGTTGGAGATGAACATGCCCGCCATGTAGTGGGAGAACATCCGGCGACGACTCACCTCGAGGCCGAGAGCGCAGGCCACCTCATACCAGCGGGCGGTGGCCGCCATGTTGCCGAGGATGGTCAACAAGAGGGCGCCGACGAGCCAGAAGGGGGTGGCCGAGTTGAAGTCGGGCCACAGTTCGTCGGCGTCGAAGGAGGGCAGCCAGCGGGTCAACAGTGCGAGCAGGGCCAAGCTGACGGTCACCCGCGAGACGATGCTGAACACCCGGCGGGCGAGGGTTCGCTCAGCCACTGAGGGGTATTCTGCGCTGAGAGCTCGACTCTGGGCCCGGGCGAACGGCGGAGGCAGCCATCGGAGCCATTCGGCCAAGGCTATTGGCCCGACGAGGCTCGACAAAGATTACCGTGAGGCGAATGTCAGGTAACAGTGTGACCGGCCACGGGGGCGATCGGGTGCTGGCCGCGCTGGCCCCCTTCGGCGCGCAAGAGATTTTCACCCTTTCGGGGGGGCACATCTTTCCGCTGTACGACGCGGCGGTGAGGCAGGGAGAGGTGGCGCTCTACGACGTGCGTCATGAGCAGACCGCAGTGTTCGCCGCCGAGGCTGTGGCCAAGCTGACCCGCCGTCCGGGGGTGGCCGCGGTCACCGCCGGGCCCGGGGTGACCAACTCGGTGAGCGCAGTGACCACGGCGTGGCTGAACGGCGCTCCTCTGGTGGTGCTGGGAGGCCGGGCCCCGGAGGCCCGCTGGGGTTCGGGTTCGCTCCAGGAGCTGGACCACGTTCCCATTCTGGCCCCGGTCACCAAGCGCTCTCTCACCGCGGGCCGCGGCGACGATCTGGCCGCTGCCACCTACCGGGCGGTGCAAGATGCCATGACCCCCCATCGGGGCCCGGTGTTCGTGGACTACCCCATGGACGTGCTGCTCTCCGAGGGTGTCGGCATGGTGCCCGACGAGCCCATGCCAATCGGTGAGGCGCCCGATCCCGACCGGGTGGCCGCGGTGGCCGACATGGTGGCCGAGGCCCGCCGGCCGGCGGTGCTGGCGGGCGCCGACGTGTACTGGGACGGCGCTTGGGAGGGTCTGGCCGCTTGGGCGGAGGCCCAGCGGCTGCCGGTGTACGCCAACGGCCTGGGTCGGGGGTGCCTGCCCGCCGACCACGAGCTGTCCTTCAGCCGCACCCGGCAGATGCTGCGCTCCGACGCCGATCTGGTGATCGTGGCCGGCACTCCGCTCGACTTCCGGCTCTCGTTCGGACGGTTCGGCGACGCCCGGGTGGTTCACCTCACCGACAGCGCCGAGTCGGTATCGGCCCACGCGCCCACCGCGGCGACGGCCTCGGGCGATCTGGCCCATATGCTGGCTGCGCTGGCCGACGGCCCCGCCCCGGCCCGCCCTTTTGAGCGCGGCCAGTGGGTGGACGCACTGCGCGGCGCTGAGGATGCGGCCCGGGCCCAAGAGGATGAACTGCTGAGTGCCGCGGCCGATCCGATCCTGCCGTCTCGGGTGTACGGGGAGCTGCGCCGGGTGCTCGACCGGGATGCGGTGGTGATCGGCGACGGCGGCGACTTCGTGTCCTACGCCGGGCGGTTCGTGGACTCATATCGGCCGGGCCACTGGCTCGATCCCGGGCCCTACGGTTGCCTGGGCACCGGTCTGGGCTATGCCCTGGCCGCCCGGATCGTGCATCCCGACCGCCAGGTGGTGCTGCTGTTGGGCGACGGAGCGGCCGGGTTCTCGCTGATGGACGCTGACTCGCTGGTGCGCCACAGCCTGCCGGTGGCCATCGTGGTGGGCAACAACGGCTGCTGGGGTTTGGAGAAGCACCCGATGCGCCAGTTGTACGGCTACGACGTGGCCGCCGACCTCCAAGCGGGGTGCCGCTACGACCAGGTGGTGGCCGCCCTGGGCGGCGCGGGCGAGACGGTGGAGCGGCCCGACGGCATCGGCCCCGCCCTCAAGCGAGCCCTCGAAGCCGACGCTCCCTATGTGGTCAACGTGATCTGCGATCCCGAGCACGCCTACCCCCGGCGCTCCAACCTGGGCTGAACCGACCGCAGTCCCTGTTCCCGGTTGGGTTAGGAGGTCGGTAGGCTACGGCGACGAGAAAAGGAGAAGCTGTGATCGACGAATCTGTGGTTTCGAGCACGCTGTCGGAGGCGCTGCGAACGGGGGGCGAGTTCGCTGAGGTCTTTGCGGAGGACCGGCGCTCGTCGTCGGCCCTGTTGGACGACGGCAAGGTGGAGGAGCTGAGTTCGGGCCGCACCCGGGGGGCGGGAGTCCGGGTGGTGGTGGGGGAGACCACCGGTTTCGCCCACACCTCAGATCTCAGCGAGGCCGGTTTGGCCAAGGCGGCCCGAGCCGCCGCGGCTGCCGCCCGAGGCGGCGGCGGTGGCCACCAGGTGGCGATACTGCACTGGGTGCAGGCCCCGGCGCCCCACGAAGTCGAGGTGCTGCCCGAGACAGTGGCCAAGGCCGCCAAGGTGGAGCTTTTGGGTCGGGCCGACGAGGCGGCCCGCTCGGCCGGGGCGGCCATCACCCAGGTGTCGGCCCGCTATGCCGACGGTCGTCGCCGCATTCTGGTGGCCAACAGCGATGGGCTGCTGGCCGGCGACGACCAAGTTCGCACCCGGTTCGCGGTGTCCTGTGTGGCGGTGGGCGACACCGGCATGCAGACCGGGTTCGAGAGCGTGGGCCGCCCCATCGGCTTCGAGCTGTTCGACGAGTACGAGGTGGACACCCTGGCCCGCACTGCGGCGAATCGGGCGCTGACCAAGCTGGCCGCGCAGCCCGCCCCCAGCGGCTCGATGCCGGTGGTGATCGGCCCCGGCGGCGGCGGGGTGCTGTTCCACGAGGCCTGCGGCCACGGCCTCGAGGCCGATCTGGTGGCCAAGCAGGCCTCGGTGTTCCGCAATCGGGTGGGCGAGCAGGTGGCCCACCCCGAGGTGACCCTGATCGACGACGGCACCATGGCCCGGGAGTGGGGGGCGTATGCCATCGACGACGAGGGCCGCCCGGCCCAGCGCAACGTGCTGATCGAGAACGGCGTGCTCACCGACTACATGTGGGATCTGCTGCGGGCCCGCAAGGAGGGGCGGGAGAGTTCGGGCAACGGACGCCGCCAGAGCTACCAGCACCTCCCCATGGTGCGGATGACCAACACCTATCTGGCCAATGGCGCCGAGAACCCCGCCGACATCATCGCGGCCACCCACCGGGGGGTGTACGTGGCCCACTTGGGCGGGGGCCAGGTGAACACCGCCACCGGCGACTTCGTGTTCGGCATGAACGAGGCCTACCTGATCGAGAATGGGGAGATCGGCCCGCCGATCCGAGAGGGAAATCTGATCGGCAACGGCCCCGAGGTGCTGGCCGGCATCGAGGCGCTGGGCAACGACTTCGCCATGGGCTCGCCCGGCACTTGCGGCAAAGACGGCCAAGGTGTTCCCGTGGGCGACGGCACCCCCACCCTGCGGGTGGCCTCCATGACCATCGGCGGCACCGCGGCCTGATTCAGGGCTCTGGTTGAGGTTTCCCCCTTTTCGTGGAGGACTTCTCTGCGAACCAGGCGAGCGTTATAGGGCATTATGCGTTATAAGGCATTATAAGGTTGTGGAGAGGACCGGCGCGTGAAACCTGAGGAGCTGCTGGAGATCGCCGAGCGCATCGTGGGTTGGGGACGCGAGGGCGAGCAGGTTGAGGCGGTGGTGGGCCACAGCCGGGAGACCGAGGTGCGGGTGTACGAGGGCGAGATCGAGTCGCTGTCGGTGGCCGAGTCGCACGGGGTGGGGGTTCGGGTGATCGCCAACGGCCGCCAGGGGTTCGCCCACGCCGGCACGCTTGATGCCGACGTGCTGGCCGAGACCCTGGCCGAGGCCCGCGACAACGCGGTGTTCGGCTCGCCCGACGAGTTCTTCGGCTTGGCCGAGCCCGACGGGGTGGCGCCTCCCGAACTCAACCTCTACCAGGAGGCCCTTCTGGAGGTGGGCACCGAGGCCAAAATCGACATGGCCCTGGAGCTGGAGCGGGCGGTGAGGGCCGCCGACCCCCGCATCGCCGGGGTGGAGTCGGCCGACTATGGCGACGCGGTGGCCGCCGA
>JAPYOC010000085.1 GCA_028278955.1 Candidatus Poriferisocius aerobius | reverse complement strand
GGGCGTTGACGGTGTCGATGGCGCGGTCGATGTCGTCTTGGGCGAGGCCGGGGGGCGGGTGGCGGCGGATGATCTCGGCGGCGCGGTGCAGGCGGGGAGCCACCTTGGGCTGGAGGTTGGCCGGGTCGGCCATGGCGTTCCACCGGTCCACGATGTGGGCGCGGGCACTCCGCCAGGCGGTGAACGCGCCGGCGATGACAGCGTCGTCGAGGCGGCGGGCGGTGTTGAAGCCCGCCGAGGGGCGGGCGGTGTCGAGGCAGGCCAGGGTTTCGTCCCCGACGGGTTCTTCGCCGGCCCCGGCGGTTGGCACAAAGCGGAATACCGGCTTGGGGTGGTCGCCTATCCGGGCGCAGAACACGTAACCGGGCTGGCCGTCGGCGGCGGCCATGCCGGAGCCGGCGCCCCAGGGCAGCGACTTGATCTGGTTGGCGAGGTCGGCGTCTTCCAGGGCTTGGCGCAGCTCTTGGCGGAACTGCTCGCCCGACAGCGCGCCCCGGACGGTGCCGCCGCGCTCGAAGAGCTCGGAGTCTTCGTGCCGAAGGCGCTCGATCTCCTCTCGGGTCTCGGTGAAGTTGACCTCGGCCTGCGCCGCCTGTTCGGGCAGCACCTCGCCCACCCCGATGCTGGCGGCCGCTTGGGCGATCTTGAGGTGCAGGCGCTTTTCGAGGCCCAGCAGGTCGTCGAGGCGGTCGTCGGGGAACACGCAGCGCAGGAACACCTCGGAGTGGTGCGAGCCGATCCGGTCGATGCGCCCGTGGCGCTGCACCAGCCGCATGGGGTTCCAGGGCAGGTCGTAGTTGACGATGTGGCGAGCCTGCTGGAGGTTGACCCCTTCGGCCAAAACGTCGGTGGTCACCACGATGTCGTAGCGGTCGTCGGCGGCGTCGTCCGGTGCGTCGGTGGTGAGGGGGGCGAACCCCCACAGCACCCGCTCTTTGCTCTCGGCGCCGGTGGCGCCGGCCAGCGAGGCGATGCGCCCCCGATAGGGGGCCAGGCGCTCGTCGCCTTGAGCCACGGCCACCAGGTGCTCGTACACCCAGTCGACGGTGTCGGCGTAGTAGCTGAACACCAGCACCTTGCGCCGGTTGCGGGCATCGTCGCCGCCGATCCCCTCGGCGGCGGCCTCGGCGGCGATGGCGGCCAGCTCGTCCACCAGGGCGGCCAGATTGGGGTCGTGATGGCGGGTCAAGGTGCGGGCCTCGGCGGCGAACGACCTCAGCAGGCCCCGGTCGCGCTCCACCCGGCTGCGCAGCCGCTCGACGTCGTAGCGGGCGGCATCCTCGCTGATGCCGACAATGCCGTCGAGGAAGGCGTCGAGCTGCTTTTCGTCGGCCTCGTCGGAGTCGGTGGCGATCCAGTCGGCCAGGGCCTCGCCGGAGGCCACCCGCCCGTTGTCGAGCAACGACAGGAAGGCATCGTGGCTTCTGGCCATGCGCTCGCAGGTCTCGGCAAAAGCATGGGGCGACGACTCGAACCGCTTCAGCAGGCCCGAGCGCAGCAGGCCGGCGAGCTGTATCTCATAGGAATCTGTCTGGCGGTCGAGGCGATACTGCGACGGGCAGTAGCGGGCCAGGCTCAGCACCCCGGCATCTTCGGCGCCGGGGTCGGGGTCGAGGGCGCGGGCGAAGCGGTCGAAGAAGCCGGGCATCGCCGCGTCGAGGCTGTAGCTCACTTTGCGGACCCTCGGCGTGGGAAACACGATCTGCTGGTCCCGTCCGCCCACCTTGATGGTGTCGTTGGGGTAAAAGCGCTTGACGAAGGCCCGGGTGCGCCGCACCGCCACCGCGTCGAGCACGTCGAACAGGTGCTCGGGGGTCAGGTCGTCGGGGCCTTTGGCCATGGCGGCGGCGAAGTGGTCGCGCAGCGAGCGGATGCCGGCGTCGGCGAAGGCGGCGTCGTTGCGCAGAAAGTAGCCCAGCAGGTGGTACATATCCCACAGGCTGTTGTTCACCGGGGTGGCGGTGAGCATCACCAGCTTCTTGGGCGGCGATCCGGCCAGCAGTCGCCGCAGCGCCTGGGCCCGCTGGGTGCCGGGGTTGCGCAGGTTGTGGGCCTCGTCGATCACCACCATGGCGTAGTCGTTGATCGCCGCTTTCAGCTTGACGGCGTCGGTGTGCTCGTGGTTGAGCCGCCCATCGGCCATCAACTCCTCATACGACACCAGCTCCACCGGCAGCAGGTGCTCGGAGATGAAAGCCCGCCACGGCCCGTCGCGCAGCGTGGCCGGGGTTATCACCAGCACCCGCTGGCGGCGGTTCAGCGCCGCCTCCCGGATCAGCTCTCCGGCCAGAAAGGTCTTTCCTAAGCCGACCTCGTCGGCGATGAGCACGCCGTTGCGCTCCTCCAGAATGCGCCGGGCCCGCCACAGCCCGTCGGCCTGGAACAAGGTGAGGTGGATCTGGGGCGCACCCTCGTCAGCGGCCTCAGCTTTCAGCTCCTGGCCGTAGAGCTCCCACAGCATCCGCAGGTACACCAGCTGAGGGGCGTGGGGCTCGAAACGGGCCTCGAACAGGGCGGCTAGGTCGTAGTCGGGGGCTTCGCCCCACAGCTCGTCGAACCAGTCCTGCACCTGGCCCACCACATGGGGCGAGTAGTTGCCCAGGTTCAGCTCCAAGTTGGCGGCCAGCCCGGCATAGGTGAAGTTGGACGACCCGGCCACCACCCCATGCGAGCGGTCCCCCACCAGGAAGGCCTTGCCGTGCAAGAACCGCCCCTCCAGGCGGCGCACCTGCACCCGGCCCGAGCGAAGCCACTCCACCAATCGCCGGGTGGCGGCGTCCACCTCGGAAGTGAAGCCGAGGTGGTCACGCTCGGCCAGCAGGTTCTGCTCGTGGCCCTCCAACGCCCGGCACAACCGGGCGCGCGCTGCCCGCTGGGGATTGGCCGACTCCGAGCCCAACGCCCGCCGACGGATCTCCGGCTGCGCAGGCTCCGCCCCCAGCAGCAGCCGCACCCCGATGGCCTGATCCAACGAGTCGGCCAAAAGCGAGTAGCCACCCACGTTGAAATAGGCGGTGGCAATGTCCACGCTCGCCCCGCCCACAAACCCGGTCACGGCATGGGAGATGAACCCGCAGAGCGCCTCCGCCACCGTCTGCCCACCCCGGTTCACCGCCAACTCGGGCTTCTCAAACCCGGTCACGCTACCAACCCAAAAGATTTTGATGGAAAAATATTGAAATCAAATAAAGGGGTTGACTTGATAGCCTCATTGTGCAATCTTGTGGCTGTGCCGGAAGCAAGCCTCCCCACCAGCAACGACCCAGCCCTCTTTCGGCAGGCCCTTGACGGTGCCACAGATTTCGTCGACTTTCTGAACAGGCTGCTCGAACTCGGGTATAGGGATACACAACTAATGGAAATCTTCATGGCTGAACGCCACGGCGATGGATGGGTACCAGAACACACACACCCTGATTGATGGCTACTACTACCAAGGTCGTTCTCGACTCTTGGCCTGTGATCGAAGCATCCGAAGGATCGCAAAACGCCATCTCTGCACTCGGCTCGCTCATTGCACAACAGAGGCCAGTGATGAACGCTGTGAACTGCGCCGAAGTCTACAGCGCCGTCTTTGTCGGCCAAGGGGTGCTGGAAGCCCGGGATGTCATCACACTTCTCAAACAGACCGTTGAAATGGAGTTTCCCGACTACGAGCGGGTGATGCATGCCGCTCATCTCAAATCCACCTACTACATGGCCTTGGGCGACAGTTTTGCGGTAGCAACAGCACTGCATCACGATGCCGAACTTTGGACTGGCGACGCTGAGTTGCTGTTTAAAGGCTCGCCGTGGCGAACTCGTGACCTTAGAACCAACCGCTCTCCCACTAGAAAGCAGCTAACTAGAAAAATTGGACGCAGAGCTCGTGTACAAACGCGCCCACCCGAAGAACCGGAAATCGCACTGGATAATCTCATGCGATTCCTAGACAGGACTCTTGACATCAATGAAGAGAAGTAGCGGGTAGTCACGCCGGGAGCCTTCGGAAGTGGGTGAGGACTGCGGCGTGGCGTTCGGTGTAGTCCGCGGTTTCGCTGAAGGTGTCGTAGACCACGGCCAAATCTTCCTCATCAAGACCGTAGAGGTAGGCGACACAGGCATCGAGTTCACAGACGAGATCTTGCTTGGTGGCCTCGTCGTTGGCCGACCCCACCGGCACCCCCACCTCCGCCGCCCACTCTGAAAAGCGCTCATCAACCGCCGCCAGCCGCCCGGCGATCTCAACAACACGGTCCCGAACCGGATCCCCCTCACCGGGGTCGGGGATGGGGAGGCTGTTGAAAATATGAAAGTTGAAGTTGAGTTCGACAACCCGACGGGCATACCAGTCCAAAACCATCGAAGAGAGCACGCCGAGCAGGAACGCCTCATCCTGCCTAGCACCTACGGGCCATAAGAGGTAGGGGGCAGCATTCGTGATTGCGGCATTACCAGGAACTAAGGCTGTTACAACCGTTCTGGTGTTGGTTGGATTCGTTACGTTGCGAAAGGCAATGCGCGGGCTGATACAGGGCAGGGTTTCGGGATCTTCGATGTGTTCGACGGTGAATTCTGCGAACGGAGACTTGGAGGTCCGGTGCTGGCGCTGGCGCTTCTCATGGAGGTGCTGAGTGATCTCTGCGGCATCAACTGAGGCGTAGTACTCGCCAGTGTCTGGGTTCCACAGGTCGAACGACGCGCCTTTATATACCGGCCAGCGGCTCGCATCACCGTTCATGGCTTTTCTTCCCTCGTCGAGAATGAGTTGTCCCTTGTCGGCGGTGGCGTGGAGTTCTGCGAACGGGCGGACTCGCCACCGTCGAGGATGAAGAGTCGTTTGTCGTTGGTGGCGTCGAGTTCCCGGTGCGGGCGGACTCGCCACCGGGTCGGTCGGTCGGTCGGTCGGTCGGCTCCGCGTCGAGGCGAGGGTGTTGCTTCATCTTGCGCCAGACGCGAAATGCCGCCCTATTGGGTAGTTCGGGGAAAGAAGCCGTGGCCGACCATGTAGCAAATTCGGTGACCGGTACTAGTTCAGGCTTGCCGTCCACTAGCTCATAGAAGTTGGCCAGCGAGCTGGCCGGGCCGGGGTAGATAGCTACATAGGGCTCGTCGGGGTCGCCTTCAAAGCCACCCCCGGGACTCAGTTCGGCGATTGAGCTTGCGGCCGGCGACGAGGGCGACGGTGTAACGGCCGTCGACCCCGTCGAAGGCCCACTGCTTGGTGTTGAGGCAGGTGACGACGGAGAGCACCGGGTGACTGCCACCAACGCCACCGTGTAGGAGTTGTGGACCCCCTCGAACACCCAGCCCTTGTGATTGATAACCGTTGCCACCGATATCCGTAGTGGTAGAATAGCTGTCTGGTGCTGTCTGGTGCTGTCTGGTGCTGTCTGGTGCTGTCTGGTGCTTGTAGAGCTTCAGTGCGCCAGCGAGCCATTCCGTCGGCGTTGGCCGCGGTTCGCGGCAGTACCATTCCGATTCTTCCGCGTTCTCTGCACAGGTTCAGGTTTGCCCACGCGAACGCTTGGTAATAGTCGGTCCGCCCTGAGCCCAGCCCGGGAAAGGCTCTGCGCAGCAGCTTCCGCATGTCGTCGGCCAGTTCCAGCTCGGCTTGGAACTGAGCCTCTAGGTCTGGTCTGGTCTGGCGGAACCGGGCGATTTGGGCATTCATGCGATTGATGGGCAGACCGCGGATTCCAGGCAGGTGCATTCCCCACCAGGCGTGCTCCTGGACCACCACCTGCTCCCATGGGGGATTGCCAACGAGGCAGTCGAATCCTGGACGGTCTCTCAGGAACACCTCAGGGAACGCTGCGGGGAAGTGGACAGGTTGAAAATCGCTAACGGTCCTGACAACTTCGTCGGCTTCCGCACTGACAGAGAAGTAAGTTTCGTCAAACCTCTCAGGCAGCGCCGCCCTCCCTGCTCGGTGAGCGACCAGCAGGTCAAACAGCGCTCTCGCCCCGGCCACGTCCGCTCGGGCTTGGAGGTGTGCTTCACGGGCTTCGTCAATCTCTCGCTTGGTGGCGTCTGAAGTGCGTCCGAGCCTGGCCAGAGCCGACCGGGAGCGGTCGAGCATGGCCGATACCTGCCCGCGGAACATGCTCGGGCTGTGAGAAGCGCCCTGCATCTCGAAAGCCGCTGCTACCTCGTCAAGAGTTCCAACCCCCGTGAGGCTGTCGCCGCAGACCAGGTTGTGGTCGAGGAACGACAGCGGCAGCCCGGCCACGAAGCTGTGGACCCAGATGGCCAGGCGGGCCAACTCGACGGCGACGCGGTTCTTGTCCACGCCGTAGATGCAATGGCGGGCCACCTGGCGGCGCAGAAGCGAGCTGGACTCGATCTCCACCCCATCGGCCAGCTCTCCCAAAGCGCCCAGGGCGGCGGCGCGCAGGCGGTTCAGCTCGGCGGTCACCGCCGGCACCGGGTGCAACGCCAGCCATCCCGACAGGCGGGCCTCGGTGCGGTCGACCGCGGCCACCAGGAAGTGGGCCGAGCCCATGGCGATGTCGGCGCAGCGGAAGTCGAAGAACGCCTCGGCCAACGCAGCATCGTCGCCCCGCTCCCGAAGCTCGTCGAGGCGGGCAATGTGGTCGTCAAGCGCTGGCGCCAGCGCGCTGTCGAGCAAGTGCTCCACCGCGAACGGCTTGGTGAAATAGGAGCCGGTGGCCTTGCGCACCCCCGAGCGGTTGTGGAAGTACACCGCGCCGGCCTCCACCACAACCTCGTCGCCGGCCGCCGCGGGCGCATACCGCTCTTTGCCCTTGACCACCTTGACGGCCAGGTCGTCTTGGGCCACCGACAGCTTCGACTCCAACAGGCCCTCGTAGATGGTGCCGAACTCCCGCACCGACAGCGACCGGAAGTCCACCGGCCCGACCCCTTCCGGCCCCTTGTCCACCAGCACCGCCGACAGGGCGGGGCCGAACTCAGCGTTGGTGAGCCTCATACCCGCAATGGCCGCCCCCGAGGGGCTCACGGCGGGATCGGCGGAAAACAGGCCGCCGTTGTAGGCGGGAACCCCCCAGTCGGCGTTGCCGTGGTTCACCGCGTCCCAGAGCTGGTTCACGTCGTCCCATAAGTCGGTGGCCTGGTTGTCGTAGTCGGCCCGGTTGCGGCGCTGGTCCTTCGCCAGTAGCCGGGCGATGTTCGACAGGGAGTGGTCGCCGTAGCGGCCGTTGGTGCGATAGGGCAGCAGGTCTTTGTCCTCGGCGTAGGCCACAAACAAAAGCCGGAACAAAACGACCATGACCTGCTCATAGGCGTCGGCCAGATCAGCCTCACTCAGCTCATCGCCAGGCTGGGAGTCCCCTCGCTGCATCTCCGGCGGCTGAACACGGCCGAGCCGGGCGGCAACCGCCCGGGCCAAAGCCGGCACCGTCTGGTGGTACACCCGCTCGCGCAGCCGCACCGCCAATTCGGCCACAAAGTCTTCCGACCGGTCGAGGATCTCGCCGAGCGTGCCGTTGTCGGCCAGGGCCTCGGCGGAGAACAGCAGGTGGAGGTAGCCGGCCAGCTCGTCGGGCACCAGCGACAGGTTCAGCTCCACGAAGGTCTCAGCCCGGCCCTTTCGGCCCACCCCGGTGTCGGGGCGGGCGGCGTAGAGGCGGATCTCTGAGGCTCGGGTGAGCAGCACCCATTCCACCCGATGCCGGTCGGCCAGCGCCAGGGCCCGAGACACCGGCGAGGTGCTGTCGAACCGGCTCGACGGCGCCTCGAAGGGCTCGTCCTCGTCGCAGAACACAGCCACCGCGTGGTTGCGGCCGCCGACGGTGAGCATGGAGGCGTTGGTGGCCAGCGTCTCGATGTGAAAGCCCAGCGCCTCCACCAGCCGACGGCCCCGCTGGCCCAGAAGGGGCCGGGCCTTGACGGTGGCCGCCGCCCAGTCGCTCCGCTCGGGAACGCCGGCCCGGAGCTCTTGGGTGGCCAGCAGGCCGACGTTGCGGAGCCCGGGAAAGGGGGAGTTCAACTCGGGCATGGCGGCCAGCAAAAACCGGGTGGCGGCATGGTGGCTGGGCTCGCTCAGGGCAACCTCGGCCAAGCGCTCGGCCTGCGACACCTCGATGTCGTGATGCACCACCGGCGGCTCGCCCACCGGCCCGCACAATGACACTCTTTGGGACACCCGCTGGCCCTCAGCGGTGGGATAGAACGCCACCAGCAGCACCGGGCTGGCCCGCCCGGCCCGCCGCTTCGCCCACCCCTCGCGCAGATCAGCGGTTCGGGGCTTGCCCGACGCCCGCACCAACGCCACCTCCAGTCCGCTCGGAGCCCGCTGGACGAACACCCCCGCCGGTGCCAGCGATGGCGGAAACCCGGTGGGCGCCGACCATGTAGTCGGGTCCCGGTCTAGGAGGAAGTCGTCCATCTGCCAGCCCTTGCCACTACTCCACTTTGGCGTTACAGAACGGCCGATTATGTCGGATACAGATGATCCACACAAGCGACCTTCGACGCATCAAGGAAGCTGTTACCGTTCGCCAGCCTAGGTGTTGCTATGCACACCTCGGGTGGCAAATGACAGCCGGTATCATCACCGGGTGGCCACGATCGTCTATATAGACGGCTTCAACTTCTACTACGGTGCTGTAAAAGACACCCCATACAAATGGCTCGACTTTGAAGCACTGTGCCGACGCCTGCTCCCCAAGGATCAAATCAACAAGATCCGCTACTTTACGGCGCGAGTCAGTTCACGATCGGATGACCCTCAACAAGCCAGCTGGCAGGATACCTTCCTCCGAGCCCTCAATACCTTCCCGCTCATTGAGATACATGAGGGTCATTTTGTAACCCGTCGTGCTCGTATGGTGCTTGTGCATCCACCAGAGCGCGGCCCTCGGACAGTTGAAGTCTAGAAAACCGAGGAAAAGGGCTCAGACGTAAACCTCGCCACTTATTTACTCCTTGACGCATTCCAAAACAGCTGCGACACCGCGGTGGTCATCAGCAACGACTCTGATCTCGCCGAACCCATCCGAATTGCTCGCTCTGAGGCCGGAATCAAAGTAGGTATCATCAATCCCCACATGCCTCAGTTCCGATCTCGCAGACTTCAGGGAACATTCTTCAAACAGCTTCGGCATAGCGTGCTCGCCCAGGTGCAGCTGCCACCCGCCATCGACACAGATCAAGGCATAATCCGGAAACCAAGCATTTGGTAGAAAAGCGCAAGGGCCCGCCTAGGCGAGCCCTGCACCCAGCCACCGAAGCGGCTGGGGGAATGAATCCATTGTAGCTACACGGGTGTCACAAGCCGCGCTCCGATCAAATCGGGGGTGTGGCTCGAGCTGGCGCACCCTGCCGAGCAGAAGTTCGAGCCCGCTGAGTTCCGTTAGCAAGATCAGGCTCGCCCACGAGGTGGACTCGGCCGTCGCCCTTTTCCACCTCTCCCACCACGGTGGCCCGATGCCCGCCGGTTCGCAAAAGGTCGATGGCCTTGGTGGCGTCTTTGCCTCTCACCGCCACGATCATGCCCAACCCGAGGTTGAAGACCCTGGCCATCTCCTCGTCGGCCACGTCGCCGATGCGCTGCAACTCGGCGAACACCGGCGGCTGCTCCCAGGTGCTGCGATCGATCACAGCGTCGACCTTGTCGGGCAGCACCCGGGCCAAATTGCCGGCAATGCCCCCGCCGGTCACATGGGCGATGGAGTGGGCGTCCACCTTGGCCAGCATGGACCGCACCGCGGGGGCATAGATCACCGAAGGGGTCAGAAGCTCGTCGGCCACCGAGTGGGGGCTCCCCGGCCAGGCCGGATCGTCCAGACCCCGGCCGGCCACCTCGAAATAGAGCCGGCGGGCCAGGGAATAGCCGTTGCACCGCAGCCCGGGGGACGGCAGCCCGATCAGCGTGTCGCCGGGATGCACGCCGGCGCCGGTGATGAGCCGCGAGCGCTCCGCCACCCCGGTGGCGAAGCCGACCAGCTCAAACCCATCGCCGGGCTCGCCGCTGGCGACGGGGTGCTCGGCCATCTCCCCGCCGATGAGCGCGCAGCCGGCCTGCCGGCATCCCTCCGCCACCCCGGCCACGACCTGCTCAATGCGCTCCGGGTCGAGCTTCGCCACCGATAGGTAGTCGAGCATGAACAGCGGCTCGGCGCCGTGGCACACCAGGTCGTCCACGCACATGGCCACCAGGTCGATGCCGATGGTGCTGAGCCGCCCGGCCGCGGCGGCCACATACGCCTTGGTTCCCACCCCGTCGGTGGCCGACACCAGCACCGGCTGCTTGTAGCCGTGGCGGCTGAAGTCGAACAGCCCGCCGAACCCGCCGATGTCGCCGACGGCTTCGGGGCGGAACGTGGAGCGCACCTGATCCTTGATGCGCTGTACCGCCTCTTCCCCGGCTGCGATGTCGACGCCCGAAGACTCGTAGGTCTCACCCATCGCCGGTGACCCACAGCGATGGCGCGGGCTCGTCCGCGGCGCCGGCGAACGGCGCGGCGGGCCTCCGATGGGCGGCCGAGCCCGGCGGTGCCACCGGCACCTCAACCGGATAGTCGCCGGTGAGGCAGGCAGTGCAGAAACCGGCCCCGGTGGCCCCGGTGGCCTCAGTCAACCCCGCCATGTCGATGAACGCCAGGGTGTCGGCCCCGACGTAATCGCACATCTCGGCCACGCTCAGGTGGGCGGCCACAAGCTCAGTGCGGTCGCCGGTGTCCATGCCGAAATAGCAGGGCCAGCGGTAGGGCGGCGAGCTGATGCGGAGGTGGACGGCAGCGGCGCCTGCCTCCCGGAGCATGGCCACCAGCGCCCTCGTGGTGGTGCCCCGCACGATGGAGTCGTCCACCACCACCAAGCGGTTGCCGGCGATACTGTCGCGCAGGGGGTTGAGCTTCATGCGCACCCCCATCGACCTCATCTGCTGGTTGGGGGCGATGAACGTCCGCCCGATGTAGCGGTTCTTCACCAGCCCCTGGCCGTAGGGGATGCCGCTGGCCCGGGAAAAGCCCTCGGCTGCGGGCAGCCCCGATTCGGGCACGCCCATCACCAAGTCGGCCTCCACCGGCGACTGCTGGGCCAGGTGCTCGCCCATGCGCACCCGGGCGTGGTGGACGCTCTGGCCGTAGATCACCGAGTCGGGGCGCGAGAAGTACACGAACTCGAAGATGCACAGGCGGGGGTCTACCCGCTCCTCGGGAAATGGCCGCACCGACCGCACGCCCTCGCCGTCGATCACCACCATCTCGCCCGGGGCGAGCTCGCGCAGCAGGTGGGCGCCCACGATGTCCAGCGCGGGGGTCTCCGACGCCAGCACCCACCCCCGGTCCAAGCGGCCCAGGCACAGGGGGCGGAACCCGTTGGGGTCCCGCACCCCGATCACCCGCTTCTCGTCGGCCAGCACCAACGAGAACGCCCCCTCCAGCCGGGGCAGCACCCTCTCCAAGGCCCGCTCGAGCACCCGGCCCCGGGTCCGATCCGCTGTGGGCATCACCGCGATCTCGATGGCCAGCAGCTCGCCGATCAGGTCGCTGTCCGATCCGACCATGCCGGGCAGGATCGACGTCTCCTCGGCGAGCGAGGCGGCATTGGTGAGGTTCCCGTTGTGGCCCAGCACGAACTGGCAGTCCGCAGTGCTGCGGTAGACGGGTTGGGCGTTGCGCCACGAACTCGACCCTGCGGTGGAGTACCGGGTGTGGCCGATGCCCAAGCGCCCCTCGAGGGTGGCCAGCGTGCGGTCGTCGAACACCGTGGCCACTAGGCCCATGTCCTTGACCACGGTGATGTTCTCTCCATCGCTCACCGCGATGCCCGCCGACTCCTGGCCCCGGTGCTGCAACGCGTACAGGGCCAGATAGCTCAGATGGGCGACGTGATCTTGGGGGGCGTAGATGCCGACCACCCCGCAGGCCTCCCGGGGAGAGTCGTCTAGGGGATCAGCCACCGTCCCAGTCTGCCAGGGGCGAACCCCATCGGTGGGCTATCGCCGACATATGCAAGTCCACCAGCCCTTTGATGGAGAAGCGGTCGCCGGTGGCCAGACCGATTCGGGCCACGGCCACCCCCGTTGCCGCCGCGGCCGCCTCCACCTCGGGCAGACGCTCGGGGCTCACCGCGGCCACGGCCCGGGAGGGGGCCTCGCCGAACAGCTCGGCGTGGCCGTGGATCCGCGCCCCCTGGAAGCCCACGCCGCTCATCGCGGCCATCTCGGCCAAGGCCACGCCCACACCCCCGCTGGACACGTCGTGGACCGCGGACAGGCGGTCGTCGGCCACCAGCCCGGCCACGAGGCCGGCAACCCGGCGGTGCTGCTCATAGTCCAGCGGCGGCAGCCGCCCCCGCTTGTGCCCGGCGACCGACGCCGCCCACAGCGAGCCCGACAGCTCCGGGCCTGCGCCTCCCAACACCACCACCCGGTCGCCGTCGCGCCAGCCAAGGCCGGGGGGGATGCGCGCCAAGGAGTCGATCACCCCGAGCAGGCCGACCACCGGGGTGGGGTCGATGTCGTGGCCGTCGGACTCGTTGTAGAGGCTCACGTTGCCGCCCACCACCGGGATTCCGAAGGCGTCGCAGGCCTCGGCCAGGCCGTCAATGGCCTCGGAGAGCTGCCACATCACCTCGGGATGCTCGGGATTGCCGAAGTTCAGGCAGTTGACCAGGGCGAGGGGACGGGCGCCGGCGCAGGCCAGGTTGAGCACTGCTTCGGCCACGATCATGGCGGTGCCAGCCCGGGGGTCTACCGCGCACCACCGGTGGTTGCCGTCGGTGGTCAGCGCCAGCCCCCGGCCGGTGTCGGCGCCGGTCGAGGGATGCTTGAGCCGCAACACGGTGGCATCGCCGCCCGGGCCGACCACCGTGTTGCAGAACAGCATGTGGTCGTATTGGCGGTATATCCAGGAGGGGTCGCTCAAAAGATCCAGCAGGTCGGCGCCGGCGTCGACGGGGGGCGGCAGCGTGTCGGCGGTGTCGGCCCTCGCCGCCTCCCAGTCGTCCGGCGGGCGCCGGGGCCGGTCGTAGAGGGGCGCGTCCTCGTGCAGAGAGGCGGCCGGGAGCTCGCCCAGCACCGGGCCGTCCCTGCCATGGATCACCCGCAGCTGCCCGCCCCCGGTGACCCGCCCGACCACCGAGGCCTGCACGTCCCAGCGATCGCAGATGGACAGCACCTCGCCCAGCCCGTCGGGGGTGACGATGGCCAGCATCCGCTCCTGCGACTCGCTGGTGAGCACCTCGAAGGGCGCCATGCCCGGCGCTCGCCGGGGGACGGCGGCCACGTCCACGTCCATGCCCGCCCCGCCACGGGAAGCGGTCTCGCTGGTGGCGCAGGTGAGCCCGGCGCCCCCGAGATCCTGGATGCCCACCAACAGACCGGCGTCCAGCAGCGCCAAACACGCCTCGATGAGGCGCTTCTCCTCGAACGGATCGCCCACCTGCACGCTGGGCCTCTTGTCGGCCTCCTGCTGGTTGCCGCCGAAAGACGCCGAGGCCAGCACGCTCACCCCGCCAATGCCGTCACGCCCGGTGGGCGCCCCCAGCAGCACCGCGAGGTTGCCCTCACCGCTGGCCTGGCCCAGCACCAGCCGCTCGGCCGGCATCAAGCCGAGGCAGAGCACGTTCACCAGCGGGTTGCCGGCATAGGTCGCATCGAACACCGCCTCCCCCCCCACTGTCGGCACTCCGACCGCGTTGCCGTAGCCCGAGATGCCCGACACCACCCCTTCGGCAATCCAGCGACTGCGGGCGTCGTCAGCCGGGCCGAACCTCAGCGAGTCCATCACGGCAATCGGACGGGCGCCCATGGTGAAGATGTCCCGGAGAATGCCGCCCACGCCGGTCGCCGCTCCCTGATAGGGCTCGATAGCCGATGGGTGGTTGTGGCTCTCAATTCGGATGGCGGCGGCGATGCCATCGCCCAGGTCAACCACCCCGGCATTTTCCCCTGGGCCGACCAAAACCCATGGTGCTTCTGTGGGGAGTCGGCGCAGGTGAACCTTCGAGGACTTATACGAGCAGTGCTCCGACCACATCACGGCGTACATCGCCAATTCGAGGTGGTTGGGAGGCCGGTTCAAGATGTTCTCAATGGCATCGGCCTCTTCATCTGTCAGGCCCAACGACCGGTGAAGCGGCTCGCTCATCTCGCTATCCGCCATGAACCAGTACCGATGAACACCGAGCAAATTGATAGCAGAACTTGAATAGACGTGCGCCAGCTAGTTGAATTGAATTGGTCAGACAATTGATCAAAGCAGAAAGAGAGCAAAAATGGTATCTGAAGAAGCCAAATCCGCACGAGCGCTTGGACAAGCCCAGGGTCGCACGGTAAGCCGCTACCTCTCGGCGATTGACTCGGCCAATTCCAGGCGAAGCCGACAGCGCTCTCCGGAAAGAATGAAAGCCCGCGTCTCCGAACTCCCAGACGAGATCGCCCAGGCCAAGCCGCTGAAGCGGGTTCATCTGATCCAAGAGCTCATGGACTTGGAAGCCGAACTGGCCAAAGAAGAGGAAACGGTGGACATCAGCGGCATTGAGAGCGACTTCATCTCTATCGCCTCTGAATACAGCGATCGCAAGGGCATCTCCTACGCGGCGTGGCGTGAGGTAGGCGTTCCGGCCAGCGTGCTGAAGGCAGCTGGCGTGGCCCGCACCCGCTCAGCCGGCTAACCATCTCCGAGCAGCCCTCTCAGCAAGAGGGCCCCATCGGTGCTGCCTAGCAACGGATGAGCGGCTCGCTCTGGGTGGGGCATGAGCCCCACCACGTTGCCGCTCCCGTTGCAGATGCCGGCGATATCGGCGGTAGCCCCGTTGGGGTTGTCCCGATAGGTGAGAACAATCTGGCCGTTGTCCCGCAAGGTGGCCAGATTGTTCTCAGAACAGAGGTAGTTGCCCTCGAAATGGTTGATGGGAATACGCAGTTCATCGCCCACAGAAAGGCCCCGGGTCAACACCGAGTTGGCTGACTCCACCCGCAGAATCTCGGGCTGGCACAGAAACCTCGAACCGCGGTTCTTGTACAAAGCCCCGGGCAGGAGTTGCGCTTCGGCGAGAATCTGAAAGCCGTTGCAGATTCCCACTACCGGTCCTCCTTGGCGGGCGAAGTCGGCGACCGCGTCCATAATCGGCGAGAACCGGGCCATAGCCCCGACGCGGAGATAATCCCCGTGGGCGAACCCGCCGGGCAGCACTACTGCGTCCACATCACCCAAGTGGTCGTCCTTGTGCCAGAGCAGTTGGCCCGAACCGCCCACCGCCCCCACTGCCTCGATCACATCCTGCTCGCAGTTCGAACCGGGAAACACCACCACGCCGACCTTGGTGGTCACACGCGCTCCCCACCGGGGCGACCGCAGGGCGCGATCATGTCGCCGGGCGAAGCGAAATGCCCACGTCCTCGATGACCGGGTTGGCGAGAAACCGGTCGCACATGGCTTCGACCTGCCGACGGGCCTCGGCCTCACCGACCGCCTCCACCATGAAGCGCAAGCTCTTTCCCACTCGAACGCCGCTCACGCCGTTGAAGCCCAGTGCGGGCAGCGCCCGCTCGATGGTCAGGCCCTGCGGATCGGCTATCCCCTCCCGCAGGCGCACCTCGACGGCGACATGGAACGCCCTGCTCATGAGCCGCCGGGCCAGTCGGCAAAGCGGCGGCCGGTGATGATCTCATAGGCGCTCACGTAGCGAGCGGCGCTGGCGTTGACCACTTCTTCGGGAAGGGGCGGGGGCGGATGCTGCTTGTCCCAATCCAGGGTGCTGAGGTAGTCGCGCACCGGCTGCTTGTCGTAGGACGGCGGAGTGGCCCCCGGCGCCCAGCCCTCCACCGGCCAGAAGCGGGAGGAGTCGGGAGTGAGCACCTCGTCGGCCACCACCAGGCTTCCGCGTACCATGCCCATCTCGAATTTGGTGTCGGCAATGATGATGCCCTTCTGGGCGGCGGCCTCCGAGGCCCGGCGATACAGCTCCAGCGATGCCGCCCGGGCCTGCTCGGCGAGTTCGGCGCCCACCAGCTCCACCGCAGCGTCGTAGGAGATGTTCTCGTCATGGCCCGATTCGACCTTGGTGGAGGGGGTGAACACCGGCTCAGGCAGCTTGTCGGACTCCCGGAGCCCTCCCGGCAGAGCCTGGCCGTGCATGGTGCCCCGAAGCTGATATTCCTTCCAGGCCGAGCCGCTCAGATACCCCCGCACGATGCACTCGATGGGCAGCATCTCGGCCCGGTGGCAGAGCATCGCCCGCCCGGCCACCCCGCTGGTCTGGGCTTCGGGGGGAAAGTCAGACACATCGGTGGAGATGAGATGGCCGGGCAGCACGTCGGCCAGGGTCTCGAACCAATAGGCGGACATGGCGGTCAGCACCCGCCCCTTGTCGGGAACGGGCTCGTCCATCACCACGTCGAAGGCCGAGATCCGGTCGGAGGCGATCATCAGCAGCCGGTCGCCGCCCGCGTCGAAAATGTCGCGCACCTTGCCGGAATGAACCGGGGGCAGGTTGACGTGTTGAGCGCTCATAAGATGGACTCCGGTTGGTAGCGGGCGGCGCCGGGGTGCTGTCCGGCCAGCTTCTCAGCCCGATCGGCGAACTCCCGGGACTGCGCGGGCGCGGCGCCGGCCAGAACGAGGAGCTGGCACCTGATCCGCTCGACGGCGGCGGCCGTTATCGGCAGCCTCTCGTCCTCAGCGACAGCCGAGAAGAATGCCTCTCCCCTGGGGATGTGCTCCGAAACGATTCGGTGGGCCTCCTCTCGAGGGGCGCCGGCGGCCACCGCAGCCGTCAGCATCCGGGTGGCGGTGAGGGTGGGCAGGTTGGCGGCCAGCTCGACCGCGATCGCCTCCTCGAACACCACGAGCTCCTTCAGCACGACGAGCGTCGCCTCGAGTTGGCCGTCGAGGGCCAAAAAGGCGCCGGGCAGGGCCACCCGGCGCACCACCGAGCAGCTGACGTCGCCCTCGTTCCACTGGTCGCCCACCAGCGCGGCCACCATGTCGGCATAGCCCTGCACCACTGCGGCGAGCCCGCAGATGCGCTCGCAGGTGCGGGCGTTGCGCTTTCCCGGCATGGCCGATGAGCCCACCTGCCCGGTCTGGAACCCCTCGGAGATCAGACCATGTCCGGCCATGAGCCGGACAGTCCGGGCCAGGTTGGCGGGCGCCGACGACGCCTGCACCGCAGCGGCGGCCACGTCGTAGTCCAAGGAGCGGGGATACACCTGCCCCACACTGTTCATCGCCTCCGAGAAGCCCAAGTGCTCGGCCAAGCGCTGCTCCAAAGCCCTCATCTTGCCGGCATCCCCAGCGAACAGATCGAGCTGGTCCTGCTGGGTGCCGACAGGCCCCTTGAGACCGCGCAGCCGGTAGCGGGCCAACAGGCCCTCGATCCGCTCCAAGGCCGCCCATGCCTCCTCGCCGAAGTTGGCGAAGCGCTTGCCCAGCGTGGTGGCCTGCGCAGCCACGTTGTGGGTGCGGCCCACCATCACCAGCTCGGCGTGGGCCCCGGCCTGTCGCCCGAGGGTGCAGACCACCGCCGCCAGTTTGTCTCGGACCAACTCTAGCGACTGGCGGATCTGAAGCTGCTCGATGTTCTCGGTGAGGTCGCGCGACGTCATCGCCTTGTGGATGTGCTCGTGGCCGGCCAGCGCGCAGAACTCCTCGATGCGGGCCTTCACGTCGTGGCGGCTGATTCGCTCCCGCTCGCGGATGGAGTCCAGGCTCACCTGCTCGATGGCGTCCCGGTAGGACTCGACCACGCCTTCGGGCACCTCGACCCCCAGATCCCGCTGGGCCTCGAGCACCGCCACCCACAAACGGCGCTCAGCCTTCACCCTGCCTATGGGCGACCAGACGGCGGCCATCGCCGCGCTGGCGTAGCGGTCGGCCAACACATCGGGGATCAGATCTTTCTTTGTCATCGGCGCGCCGTCGGGGATCGCCGCCGGTTCTCGGGGCGAAGATCCGGTTCAGCCACCGGCCATCTCGGCTCGATGCGCGGCGAGCCGGTCGGCCAGATCGGCGTCGGACACGGCCAGAATCTGGATGGCCAGCAACGCCGCGTTCGCAGCGCCGTTGATGGCCACCGTGGCCACGGGAATCCCCTTGGGCATCTGCACGGTGGAGTACAGGGAGTCCACACCGTTCAACGCCCCGCCCGCCAAGGGCACGCCGATCACCGGCAGCGTGGTCTGCGCCGCCGCCGCTCCGGCCAAATGGGCGGCCATGCCCGCGCCGCAGACGATGGCGCCGAACCCGCCGTCGCGGGCCCCGACCACGAACCGGCGCACCTTCTCCGGCGAGCGGTGGGCCGACATGACCTCCCAGTGGCACTCCACGCCGAATTGCTCCAGCGTGGTGCGGGCCGGGGCCATGGTGTCCTCGTCGCTCGACGATCCCATGATGACCGCGACTTTCAAGCTCATGGCGACTCCCGTGGTGAAACGCTCTCTACCGCCTCAGCAGCGATGTCGAAGCGAACATAGCGGCCCGGCCATTCAATGTGGGCGACCCCGGCGTAGGCCCGCTCGCGGGCGGCGGCCAAATCGGGGCCCACGCCGGTGATGGTGAGCACTCGGCCCCCCGCGGTCGCCAATGCGCGGCCGCTCCGACCAGCCGGAAGCGCCCCCCAGCGGCCTGCGTCGGCGGCGGCCACCCCGGCGCAGAAAACCGTCACCCCCTCGACGGCACCGGCCGCCTCCACCCCGGCGATCACATCGCCGGTTCTCGAAGAGGCGGGGTAGCCCTCGGAAGCGCACACCACCGTCACCGCGGCGTCGTCTGCGTACACCGGCGATTCGGTGAGCGACCCGGCGGCGGCGCCCGCCAGCAGGCCGGCGAGGTCAGACCGCAGGCGGGGCAGCACCACCTGGGCTTCGGGATCGCCGAAGCGGACGTTGTACTCCAGCACCTTGAGGCCCGCGGGGGTGAGCATCAGCCCGGCGTAGAGCACCCCCCGATAGTCGATGCCCCGCCGGGCCAGCTCGGCCAGGGTGGGCAGCACAGCGCGGTCCATGACCTCGTCAACCACGTCGGCGCCCGCGGTCGGCACGGGGGAATACGCCCCCATGCCGCCGGTGTTGGGGCCGACGTCGCCCTCGCCGAGGCGCTTGAAATCCCGGGCCGGGGCCAGCGGCACTGCCCGGCGGCCGTCGCACACCGCCAGCACCGACAGCTCCGGTCCGGTGAGGCCCTCTTCGATCACCACCCGGCGCCCGGCAGCGCCGAAGGCCTCCCCCGACAGATAGGTCCGCACCGCGGCGGCGGCCTCGGCCCGATCCTCGGTGACGAGCACCCCCTTGCCCGCCGCGAGGCCGTCGGTTTTGATCACGAACAGGTCGTTCATGGCGCCGAGGAAGCCAAGGGCCTCCTCGGGCTCGCGGAACGAGCCGTGGGCCGCAGTGGGCACCCCGGCCGCCGCCAGCAGCTCCTTCATCCACGCCTTCGACCCCTCGAGCCGGGCCCCGTCGGCGCCAGGGCCGAATACCAGCCCGCCCGCCGCCCTCAGCTCGTCGGCCAGCCCGGCCACCAGCGGCGCCTCCGGGCCGATCACGTAGAGGTCGGCGTCGATCTCGGCCGCCGGCGCCGGGGTCGAGCCGGGAATGCCGGCGTTGCCGGGGGTGACCACCACGTCGCACGACCGTCTCAGCACATGGGCCAGGGCATGCTCCCTCCCGCCGTGGCCGACCACGCAGACCTTCATCGGGCTGATCCCGCCGGTCCCGCGCCCAGAGTGGTCTCGGCCGGGCGGCTTGCGCCACGGGGGCTCACGGGACCGGGCTGAAGTTGATGAACTGGTCTCGGCCGGGCCCCAATCCGACCATGGTGGCGGGCACGCCGGCCTGCTCCTCGATGAAGCGCAGATAGTCTTCGGCCGCCTGGGGCAGTTCCGAGCGGTCGCCGATCCCGCTCAGATCGGCCCGCCATCCGGGCAGCTCCTCGTAGACCGGCACCGCCCGGTGGATCTCCGACTGGTGATAGGGCATCGAACTGCGGCGCTCGCCGTCCACCTTGTAGGCCACGCACACCTTGACGGGGTCGAGGGCGTCCAGCACGTCGAGCTTGGTGATGGCCAAATCGGACAGGGAGTTCACCCGCACCGCGTGGCGGAGCATCACCGTGTCGAGCCAGCCGCAGCGGCGGCGGCGCTTGGTGTTGGTGCCGTACTCCCGGCCCACGTCCACCAGGTGGTCGCCGATCTCGTCGGTGAGCTCGCAGGGAAACGGGCCCGAGCCCACTCGGCTGATGTAGGCCTTGGTGACCCCGATCACCCGGTCGATGTGGCGAGGGCCCACACCCGCTCCCACGCAGGCCCCGCCCGCCACCGGGTTGGAGGAGGTGACAAAGGGATAGGTGCCGTGATCCAAGTCCAAGAACATGGCCTGGGCCCCTTCGAGCAGCACGTTCTGGCGGGCCTCCAGCGCATCATGTATCAGCCCCACGGTGTCGGTGATGTGCGGCGCCAGGCGGGGGGCCCACTCGTCCAGGTACTGATCGGCCACCTTGTCCAGATCGAACGGGAGCCGGTTGTACACTTTGGCCAGCAGCGGGTTCTTCTCGTGCAGGACAACGCCGAGCTTCTCCCGGAATATCCCGGGGTCGAGCAGGTCCTGCACCCGCAGTCCCACCCGAGCCGCCTTGTCGGCGTAGGCCGGCCCGATGCCCCGCTTGGTAGTACCCAGCTTGTTTCGGCCCAGATGCCGCTCGGCCACCACATCCAGCGTTTGGTGATAGGGAAAGATCAGGTGGGCATTGCCGCTGACCTTCAGCCGGCTGCAATCGACGCCGAGCGCGGCCAGGCGGTCCATCTCGTTGATGAGCACGGCGGGGTCGACCACCACGCCGTTGGCGATGACCGGGGTCGCATGGGGATAGAGGACTCCGCTGGGCACGAGCTGTAGCTTGAACGTCTGATCGTTCACCACCAGGGTGTGACCGGCGTTGTGCCCGCCCTGGTAGCGCACCACCACGTCCATGTCGCGGGCCAAAAGATCGGTGAACTTGCCCTTGCCCTCGTCACCCCATTGCGTCCCGACGACCACCGTTGCTGGCAAAGACCTACTCCATCAGCGTGGCTTGCAGGAAAACCCTAGCCGCGATGCGCCGGCCGCTGGCCAGCAACAGCCCCGCGCCCGATCAGAAAGGGCTCCGCGCCTGATCATCGCACCATGCGCGACAGCGTCAGGGCGTAGTCGCCACCCGCGTCGGTCCAAAGGCGCTCCATGGCCAGGCCCACCGCGGCAAGCTCTGGCGCCAGATCCTCTCGGTGGAACTTGGCGCTGATCTCGGTTCGCATGCGCTCGTTGCGAGCGAAGTCCACGGTCATGCCCAGGCCGCCGATGGTCACCCGCTGGGTAGAGCGCGACCGCAGCCGCATCTCGATCCACTGCTCTTGGCTGTCGAAGCCCGCCTCGTGCTCGAACTGATCGAGGTCGAAGTCGGCGTCGAGGCGGTGGTTGATCACCGACAGCACATTGCGGTTGAACGCCGCGGTCACCCCCTCGGGATCGTTGTAGGCCGCGATCAGCCGGTCGCGGCCTTTGACCAGGTCGAAGCCCAGCAGGAAGGTGTCGCCGGGTGCCATGATGCCGGCCACTGCGGCCAGGAAGTCCTTGCGGGGGGCCGGGGGGAAGTTGCCGATTGTGCCGCCCAAGAGCATGAACAGCCGGCACCCGCCGTCGGGGATGCGGCTGAGATGGTGCTCGAAGTCGCCCACAACCCCGTGGACGGCCAGCCCCTCGTAGGCCGCGGCCAGATCCCCGGCCGCGGCCCGCAGGGTGGCCTCGCTGTTGTCGAACGGCACATACCGGAGCAGCCTC
>JAPYOC010000084.1 GCA_028278955.1 Candidatus Poriferisocius aerobius | reverse complement strand
TGAAGTATACCGACTGCTCTCGAGTTCCGGCGACCTGGAATACAGGGTCGACAGTCAGGGGCGGGCTATGTGGGGCTGCGGCCGGCGGTGCGGCGCTTCCAGCCGGCGGCGGCCATATTGCCGCCGTCCACATGGATAGTGGTGCCGGTCACGAAGCGGGACATGTCCCCGGCCAGGTACACCGCCGCCGCCGCGCAATCGTGAACCGAGCCTGTCTCCAGCCATGGCTGGGGGGCCAGGCCGGACTGATCGTCGGTGCTCTGATCACCGAGCAGGCGCTCGCCCTCGGTGGGAATCATGTCGGGGGCAATGCAGTTGACCCGTATGCCCGCGGGCGCCAACTCCAGCGACAGGCTCATGGACAGATTGGCTTGGGCTGCCTTCATCGCCGAGTAGATCGAGAACCCGGGACCGGCTCGATGGGCCTCGATGGAGGTGACGTTGATGATGGACCCTCCACCGCTCATCAGCGGGATGCAAGCTCGGATGAATCCGGTGACCTGGGTAAAGTTCTCGGCGACCAAAGCGGCCTCGCCCTTGAGGCTGATGTCGGCAAACGGAGAGTTGAACGTGCCGCCGGCGTTGTTCACCAGCACGTCCACACGCCCGTAGGCCTCGCCCACCTCATCCAGCCAGGCGGCGCGGGGCTCTGGGTGGCGCACATCGAACACCCCGCTCAGGCAACGACGGCCCAACGCCTCCACCGCGGCGGCGGTTCGGGCCATGTCGTCGGCCTCCCGGTCGCAAATGGCCAGGTCGGCGCCGAAACGGGCCAGGGCCACCGCGGTGGCAGCTCCGATCCCCTGTGCGCCGCCGGTGACGATGGCCACCTTGTCGGTGAGCAGCACGCGGGACGGGTCCAAGACGTTGGCGTCGCTCCAAATGGGATCCCTGTCGCCTTCACGGCCTCCCAAAGTCCACTCCCAATCGGTCATAGCCCAACCCCCTCGCCAAAGCGTCCTGAACCGCTGTTGTTCATTGAGAACACGGTCTCAACCTACCGCCCTTTTGCGACCCTGCGACGGAAGAACTGTCCAGCCCCTCAAACCCGTGCCCGAAGAGCCAAAACCTCCTGCTCTTCGCCGTCGGCTCTCACCACCCAATGGTCGCCCCGGCGGTACAGCTCGGCGCCGGGTGCGCTCAGATCATCGCCCGCTCGAGCCCAGCTCACTGCCTCGCTCATGGCCACCTCCACCAAGCTGGCCCGACCTGCGGCCAAGGCTTCCGCCGCCGCACGGCACGCCACCAAGCCGGCCACCGGATCAGCGGCGGCGTCAGCCACAAACCAGGGAAGCCCTCCGGCTGGGTCTTCCAACCACAACCCCCCGCCCACCGCGGCGTCGTCGCCGAATCCGGCCCGGTTGTCGCCATGGCCGGTGATCGACACCCACACCAGCCCGGCGGTCTCGGCCATCTCCAGCCGGTCGACACCCCAGTTGGCCCACGCCCGGGGTCGCAGGCTGTCCACCACAACGGCCGCTTCCCGGCACAGGTCCAAGAATCGACGGCGACCACCGCCGGCCCCCAAGTCGACGACCATGTCCTGTTTTCCCCGGTTCAACCGCTCGTAGAACACGGGCGAGCCGTACCGTGCGCCGTCGGGACGGCCCGGTGCCTCTAGCTTGAGCACTTGGAAACCGAAGCCGCCGAGCAGCGACGCGCACAGCGGACCAGCCCACAGGGAGCTCAGGTCGAGCACCAGATTACGGCCCGGCCCGGCCGGCCCGGCGGCGGCGAACCGACTCGGCGGCGACGACGGGGGTCGGGCTGCCTTCCCCACCGCCAGGCCCAGCCAGCCGGCCCGCTCGAGCAGCTCGGCCATCGGCTTGTCTCGCACCGCGGCGGCCACGACGGCCCATATGTCGCCTTCTCCCAGAGCACCGACTTCCAGCCAGGCGGGAATCGCTTCAACATCGCTGGTGCGGGCCAGCGACACCGCCAGCACCCCGTCGGCCGCCGACACCATGCGGCACGCACCCCCCACCGACACAGCACCCCGCCGACCACTGCCCGCCAGTGCCGCCCGCTCGCCCAGAAACCCGGCGGCATCGGTCCTCAGCTTCTTGCCGAACAGGTCGGAGATGTCGCTCACCACGCCGTCGAGTCGCTCCACCCAGCGTCCGGAGGCCAGCGCTGGGGGGCCGCACTCCGGCCCGCTCAAGCCCATCAGCCCAGACTGGGCCCAAACCAATGCCGGATGGCGGCCGCTGTATGATGACTCCATCGTGAACGCAGTTTGTACCTGTTGAGGCTGAAGGGAAAAGATTGGGAGATATTTCCCAGGGGGGGTAGGAATGGACTTGAAACCGGGTAGCCGCCTCAAGAGTTCGGTGTGCGACACCGAGCTGATCGTGGTGAAAGCACCGGGCGGCGACGTGGCCATCACCTGCGGCGGCGCTCCGATGGCCGACCCGACCAGCGCCGAGCGCAGCGGCGAGATGGCCGCCGATGCCGCCGGAGGCACTGCGCTGGGCAAGCGCTATGTGAACGAAGACGAATCCCTCGAGGTTCTGTGCACCAAGCCCGGCGACGGCTCGCTGGCCCTCGGGGGCACTCCCTTGAGTTTGAAAGAGGCGAAGCCCCTCCCGGCCTCCGACTAGCCAGGGCATTGAGCCGCCAGCAGACGCACCGCAGAGAATGAGCCCATGAACCTGATGATGCTGCTGGAGATGGCGTCCAGCGGTTTCGGTGAGCGCGCCGCTATCGGCTCTCGGGGGCAGGGGCTTACCTACGAACAGCTTTTCCGGAGATCTGGTGCTGTGGCAACGCATTTCCGGGAGGCGAACATCGACCGAGTCAGCCTGGTGGATGTCAACAGCGAGGCCCTGCCGATTGCGCTCTTCGGTTCGGCCTGGGCTGGAGTGCCGTTCGTTCCCCTCAACTATCGGCTGACGGCGACCGAACTGCGCCGTCTGGCCGCTGAAGTGGCACCCTCGGTCACGGTGTGCGACCACGATGCCCTGTCTGCCATCGGCGACCTCGAAGGGGTGCGAGCAGTTGTGCGGCCCGACTTCCTGTCCCAGTGGGCCGACGGAGGCGCTCCTGACCACGACTGGAACGTCGACCCTGATGAGATCGCCATCCTGCTCTACACCAGCGGCACCACCGGGGCCCCCAAGGCCGCTGTCCTGCGCCACAAGCACCTGGTGTCGTACATCATCGGCTCGGTGGAGTTCATGGGCGCAGCCGAAGACGAGGCCACCCTCATCTCGGTGCCCCCCTATCATGTGGCCGCCATGGCCGCGATCTTGAGCTCGGTGTACGCCGGGCGCCGCATCGTGCAGCTCCCCAACTTCGACGCCGCCGACTGGGTGGAGCTGGTACGGGCTGAGCGGGTCACCCACGCCATGGTGGTGCCCACCATGCTGGCCCGCATCGTCGACCACTTGGATGGAGTCGGGGGCGGACTCCCCTCGCTGCGGGCCCTCTCATACGGCGGCGGCAAGATGGCTGCCCCGGTTCTCGCCCGAGCGCTGGAGCTGTTGCCCGAGGCCAACTTTGCCAACGCCTACGGCCTGACCGAAACCAGCTCCACCGTGGCTGTGCTCGGACCGGAGGAGCACCGAGAAGCCCACCGCTCCGAGGATCCGGCCATCAGGGCGCGGTTGGGCTCGGCGGGCCGTCCCCTGCCCGCCATAGAGGTGGAAATCCGCGACGAGGCGGGCCAGCCGGTTCCCACCGGCGCCTCCGGCGAGATATGGGTGCGGGGCGAGCAGGTGTCAGGCGAGTACCTCGGACGGAACTCCCGAGTCACGCCCGACGGCTGGTTCCCCACCAACGACGGCGGCTCGCTGGACAGCGACGGCTACCTCTACGTGGAGGGCCGCATCGACGACGTCATCGTGCGGGGGGGCGAGAACATCTCTCCGGGCGAGATCGAGGACGTGCTGTTGAGCCACCCTTCGATAACCGACGCCGCCGCCGTGGGGATACCCGACGAGCAGTGGGGGGAGGCGGTGGCCGCAGTCGTGGTGGCGGCCCCGGGCCAAACCGTGGACATCGCCGAACTCCAAGCATTCGTGAAAGCCCGGATGCGGTCGTCGCGCACCCCCGACCGCATCGAGACCCGCGACGAGCTACCCTACAACGACACCGGCAAGCTTCTGCGCCGACTTCTGCGAGATGAGCTCGCCGATCCAAGCCGCAAGCCTGGCTGAGGCCAAAACGCTGTTGTCGCTCCCCTACGCCGGGGAGGACTATGGACTGGCCGACTGCCCGGTGGTGCTCGTCGAGCTGACCGAGGCCGACCTTTCGCACTGGCCGTCGCCCATCACGGTCGAGCTGGTGAAGGCCACCCCTGCCGTGATGGTGGCCTCGGTGCCCGATGGCCGCGATCCCGCCGACTCCCCGAAGCTGGAAGAGATCTGCGCCCCCTTCGACATCGTGCTCGCCACCGGCGACCTCCCCGGGGTGCGGGCCGTGCCTGCAGACGAGATCGACCGCATCGCGGCGGCGGTGGCGGCATCTCCGGCGGCGGCGGTGGCGCTGGTGCAGTTGCTGCGCCTGAGCGAGCGCCGCTCCACCGCCGACGGGCTGGTGGCCGAGTCGCTGGCCTACTCCACCCTCCAATCCGGCCCCCAGTTCCGAGGCTGGCTGGCCGCCCAGCCCACCCGCCTAGCGCCCGACAACCCCGAGCCCGCCATAGCGGCCTCACGCACCGGCTCCACCCTGCGGCTCACCCTCAACCGGCCCGAGCGCCACAACGCCTTCAGCGCCGAGCTGCGCGACCGGCTGGTCGAGCAGCTGCGAGCCGCGTGGGCCGATCCCGGCCTCGACGGCATCGTGCTCGACGGCGCCGGCCCTACGTTCTGCTCCGGCGGCGATCTGGCCGAGTTCGGCACCACCCCCGACCCGGGCACCGCCCACCGGGTCCGCTCGGTGCGCAGCGCCGGCTTCTGGATCGACCGGCTGGCGGCCAAAACCCGGGCCGTGATGCACGGCCGCTGTGTGGGCGCCGGGGTGGAGCTGCCCGCCTACGCCCACGACGTGGCCGCCCGCCCCGACACCACCTTCCGCCTGCCCGAGGTGGCCATGGGGCTGGTGCCCGGCGCGGGCGGCACCGTGAGCATCGCCCGCCGCATCGGCCGACAGCGCCTCTGCTACTTCGCCCTCACCAACACCGAGATCGACGCCGCCACCGCCTTGAGCTGGGGCCTCATCGACCGCATCGAGGGCTGAGACAGAGCCTCCGTGTGTTGCGCCTGATTCAGGGGCGGAATTCGACGAATCCAGCCGCGGTGAAGTCACCCTATTGGGGTCGTTCCAGTGGGTGCGGCAGCCGCTATTCGTCGATGAGCACTTGTTCGAGCTTGGCGACCACTTCGGCCTGCCTGGACTGGAAGTACTCGATGACGCGACAGCGGATGTCGTCGCCGAAAGCCGCCGCCATCGCCGGATCGTCGTCCAAATGCTCGAAGTCCATGAGGTGTCTGAGGAACCCCTCGCTTCCGTGAACATGCAGGTCGAGGCCGTGGCGACGGTGATAAAGGACTATGGCTTGCACCAGACTTATGCCCCTAGGGCCTCGACAAGCATGACATCGACATAGTCGCGGAGCTGCCTGCGTCCAGCGATGGCCCGGAGCTTTCCGGCGGTGATGTCTTGGAGCGATCCGACTTGCAGTCCATCTACATCCAAAGAGGGGCCGAGCACATATTCGTCCTCATGGGCGACGATGTCGACGTTCACCGTGTTGAATGTCCCGCGGATTGATCTTCCAGTGGCCGGCTGGTCGTAGTTGAACTCTCCCGCAGCCGACAACGCTGCTATGACCCGCTCGGCACGTCGCTTGGCCAGGGCACCTCGGATGATGGACTTGCGGTCTTCGGGCACATGGGGCTTGTCAGCGACACGTTCGAGAGCTTCGCCGGGAAGGGCGGACAGCGCCCAGTGCCATGAGGTGACGTCTTCGCTGGTGAGTATCTGCTCAGCGACGAACACGGCGTCGCGGGGCAGCCGGTACAGCTCCGGCTCGCCCCACCAGAACAGGTGCCGGAACCTGTCAGGCAGGCATTCGGGCATCGACGGCGGCGACAATTCCGGCAGCGGAGTCCAGCGCAGCGCATCGGGGACTCGCGACCAAGCTTCGATCACGTCGAGGCACCATACCACTTCCCGCCTCGCCGGGCGAGACCGGACCGGCTCTTCGGTGCCGGTCACCAACCCGAATTCGACCAAACGCTCCAAAGCCGATTGCACTGCTTTGTACTCCACCCCGGCGGCCACTGCGACCGAAGCAGCGGGATACAGCCCCAGCGGGCGATTGGACAGCGCAGCCAAGATCCGCTGCTCCGCGTCGGACAGCTCCGGTTGCGATGGCGAATCGGCTACAGCGACCCGCCCATCGTCAACTCCGGGAGCTAGAGCCATTCCGCAAGCCTACAATCGGCCTGCTCCGCAACCTGTTCTGTGTCGAGAATATGAGATCAGGACTAGAACAGGCTGGGGACGCCGAGTTCGGTGCCGCCGGTGACGGGGAGGGTGGCGCCGGTGATGTAGGCGGCTTGGGGGGAGGCCAGAAAGACGATGGCGTGGGCCACGTCTTCGGGTTCGCCCATACGGCCCAGCGGGTAGCGGCGGCCGAAGTCGGCCTTCTCGGCGGGGGTCATGGCGGCGGTGAGGCCCATGGTGTCGATGGGGCCGGGGGCCACCGCGTTCACCCTCACCTCGGGGGCGTACTCGGCGGCCAAGTCCCTGGTCATGGCGATCACCCCGGCCTTGGCCGAGGCGTAGGCCACATGCGGTGTGGTGAACCGCATCGCCGCCATTGAAGCCACGTTCACCACGTTGCCCCCGGTTTCGGCCAGCGCAGGATACGCCCGGCGGATGAGCAGGAAGAACGAGCGCAGGTTGGTGGAGAGCTGGTCGTCCCACTCCTCGGGAGTGATCTGCGCGGTGGGTTTGAGCAGCCAGGTTCCGGCGTTGTTCACCAGCGCGTCGAGGCGGCCGAAGGCGGCCAGCGTGCCGTCGATGATCTGATGGGCGTCGTCGGCGTCGCCCACATCGCCGCCCAGCCGCAGCGCCAGTTCGCCCACTTCCCCGAGGGCCTCGGAATCGAGGTCGGCGCCCACAACCGTCGCCCCCGCAGAGGCGAACTCAACCGCCGTGGCCCGGCCGATCCCCCGGGCCGCCCCGGTGACGACCACCACCTTGTCGGCGAACGCAGACACGGCCCGGCTACAGGCGCTCGATGATGGTGACGTTGGCCTGGCCGCCGCCTTCGCACATGGTTTGCAGCCCATAGCGGCCGCCGGTGCGCTCCAGCTCGTTCAGCAGGGTGGTCATCAGCCGGGCCCCGGTGGCCCCCAGGGGGTGGCCCAGAGCGATGGCCCCGCCGTTCACGTTGACCTTCTCGTGGGGTACGTCGTGCTCGTCCATCCAGGCCAGCACCACGGGGGCGAAGGCCTCGTTGCACTCGAACAGGTCGATATCGTCGATCGTCATGCCGGTTCGGGCCAGCGCGTGCTCGGTGGCCGGGATGGGGCCGGTGAGCATGTAGATGGGATCGGCGCCCCGCACCGACATGTGGTGGAAGCGGGCCCGAGGCTTCAGCCCGTGGTCGGCCACCGCCTGGTGCCCGCCGATCAGCATGGCGCAGGCCGCGTCGGAGATCTGGCTCGACACTGCGGCGGTCAACCGACCGCCCTCGGCCAGCGGCGCCAAAGCGGCCATCTTCTCCACGGTGGTGCCCCGTCGGATGCCCTCGTCGAACTCCAAGCCGGCCAGCGGCAGAATCTCGCGGTCGAACCGGCCCTCGTCGGTGGCGGCGGCCGCCCGGGCGTGGCTGGCCAGTGCGAACTCCTCCATCTGCTCCCGGCTGATGTCCCAGCGCTCGGCGATCATCTCCGCCCCCCGGAACTGCGACACCTCCTGGGTGCCGTAGCGGTCGACCCAGCCCTGGGAGCCGGTGAATGGGTCGGGATCGGTCACCCCCACGTGCTCGGCCACCGCCATGGCCGAGCCGATGGGGATCATGCTCATGTTCTGCACCCCGCCGGCTACCACCATGTCGTTCACCCCGGCCATCACCGCCTGGGCTGCGAAATGCACCGCCTGCTGGGCCGACCCGCACTGGCGGTCGATGGTGGTGCCGGGAACGTGCTCGGGCAGCCCGGCGGCCAGCCAGGCGGTGCGGGCGATGTCGCCGGCTTGGGGGCCGAGGGCGTCCACGCAGCCGAACATCACATCGTCGATTGCGGCGGGGTCGACGCCGGTCCGCTCCAGCAGCCCGCAGATGGGATGGGCCCCCAGATCAGCCGGGTGGATCTGCGAGAGGCTGCCGCCTCGTCGTCCCACCGGGGTGCGGACCGCGTCGATGATGTATGCCTCAGCCATAGCTGCTCCTTGGTTTCCCCGAAGAAATCATCGCGGCTCACGCCGCAACCCCGACAATCCGGTCGGTCGATTACCTCGGCTCGCGCGGCAACCCCAGAACCCGCTCGCCAATGATGTTGCGCTGGATCTCGTTCGACCCGGCATAGATGGTGTGGGCCCGGCTGTACAAGAAGGTGCGCTGCCAGGAGTCCAGCGAATAGACCTCGCCCTCTTCGGCGGCCACGGCCATGGCGCCGGCCCCCCTTACCGCCACCATCAGCTCGCCCAGCGAACGGTGCCAGTTCGACCACACCAGCTTGCCGATAGACATCTCGGGCCCCGGCACCCCGCCGGCGTCCACCACCGTGAGCATCCGCAGGTTGTTGTAGCGCATGATCTCCAATGCGGCGTAGGCCCGGGCCAGCTCCTGGCGGACTGCCGGGTTGTCGGCGGCGCCGTTGGCCCGAGCCTCGGCCAAAAGCGCATCGAGCTCCTGTCGGAAGGAAGTCTGCTGGCCCAAGGTGGACGCCCCCCGCTCGAAGGCCAGCGTGCCCATGGCCACCTCCCAGCCCCGGCCCGGCTGGCCCACCACCAGATCGGCATCGGTCACCGCTTGGTTGAAGAACACCTCGTTGAACTCGGTTCCCCCGGTGATCTGCACGATGGGGCGGATCTCGACGCCGGGCTGGTCCATCGGCACCAGCAGATAGGAGAGCCCGGCATGGCGGGTCGCGTCGGGCTCGGTGCGGCAAACCACGAAGCACCAGTCGGAGTGCTGGGCCAGCGAGGTCCATATCTTCTGGCCGTTCACCACCCACCGTTCGCCGTCGAGCACCGCTTTGGTGCCCACGTTGGCCAGATCCGATCCGGCGTTGGGCTCGGAGTATCCCTGACACCAGAACTCCTCGCCCGACAGGATGGGAGGCACGAACCGCTCCTGCTGCTCGGGGGTGCCGTAGGCCACCAGGGTCGGCCCCAGCAGCGTGACCCCCATGTTGGGCAGCCGCCCCGGCGCCCGGGCTTCCACATAGGTCTGGTGGAACAGTACCTGCTCCACCAGGCTGCAGTCCCGGCCGCCCAAACGAGCAGGAAAGTCGATGCCCAGCCA
The DNA here is from genome assembly GCA_028278955.1 of Candidatus Poriferisocius aerobius. Classification (GTDB taxonomy): domain Bacteria; phylum Actinomycetota; class Acidimicrobiia; order Acidimicrobiales; family Bin134; genus Poriferisocius; species Poriferisocius aerobius. The sequence goes on along the minus strand of JAPYOC010000084.1, from coordinate 3,284 downwards.
GCCGCCTGAGGCCAGCTCCCGCTCCCAGGCGATCTGCTGTTCGGCGCCGATGTCGTCTTGGCCGGTTCCGCCCCGGCCCCGCAGATCGGCGAAGTCCCCGACCAGGTGCTCCTCCAGCCAGGTGCGCACCTCATCGCGGAAATCCCTCTCGGCGAGAGTCAGATCGAAATCCATCGCTGCGGACTGTACCGGCAGGCCTGTCAGCGCCTGCGACCCGAGAGGGGTATCAGGCCTCGTCGGTTCGCACCTCGATGGTGTGCCAGCCGGTGGCGCCGTCGGGGGCGGGATCGCTGATCTCCGGGGTCTGGGTGGTGCTGGTGCCGTCGGTGGCCCGCACCCGCACCCGGTGCTCGCCGGGGGTGGCGTTCCAGGTCACCATCCACTGCCGCCACGAGTTGATGGTGGTCTCCCGGCTGAGCTCGGCTGACACCCAATCCTCATCGTCCACCTGCACCTCCACCCGCTCGATAGCTCGGCTGGGCGCCCAGGACACCCCGGCAATGGCGGTGGGACCGGGGTCGATCTCGGCGCCCTGGCGGGGTACGTCGATGCGGGACTGGGTTTTGATCGGGCCCTCCTTCGACCAGCCGCGGGGTATCCAGTAGCCGTCGAAGGCCTCCCAAGTGGTGAGCTCGATGTCCGACAGCCACTTGGTGGCCGACACGTAGCCATAGAGCCCTGCCACCACCAGCCGGGCCGGGAAGCCGTGGGAGATGGGCAGAGGCTCGCCGTTCATCTGCACCGCCACCAGGGCCACCCGGCCGTCGAGCGCCACCTCGGTGGGGAATCCCGCCGTCCACCGGTCCACCGAGCGACCCACGATCTGAGTGGCACCGGGCTGCACCCCGGCCTGGTCCAGCACGGTGGCCAGGGGAACCCCGACCCATTCGGCGTTGCCCACCAAGCCGCCGCCCACGCGGTTGGAGACGCACGACAGGGTCACCTGCTCTCGGACCAGGCCGAGGTCTAGCAGCTCGTCGAAGCCGATCTCCACCTCGCGGTCCACCATGCCGTGGAGCCGAAGCGACCAGTCGGCCGGGTCGATCTGGGGGTAGGAGAGAGCGGTATCGATCAGGTAGAAGTCGTCGTTGGGGGTGATGAGCGGTGCGATGCCGGCGATGTAGTCGAAGTTGGGCGCCGTCTGCGGCTCGGCGGTGACCGAGGGAGCGGGCTCCGCGGTGGCCTCGGCCGCTGCCTCCGCCGTGGGGTCGGCACCGGGCGCAGTCGGCGTCGGCGTCGTTGCAGAGGCAGCCGGCTCTGAGGCCGACTCGGTGGGCCTCGCGGTGGACCGGGCGGCGGGGGTGGCGATTGTGCGGCCTTGGAGAGCTTCGGCGACTCCCTCCCTGGCCCCTTCAACGGTGTCGCGCCTCCGCAGCCATCGCCCGAGCAGGCCGCCAGCCAGCGAAGCCCCGGCCATGACGCCCACAGCCCCCACAAAGCGGCGCCGGTCGTTGAACCGGCCTCGTCCGACCATTGGAACGCGACGGTCTTCGCCCGCTGCGCTGTCCTTCGGATCGGCTTGGGCCGAAGAGGCGCCCGCCGTGGCCAGCACATACAGGCTCAAGAACAACGCGATGCCGAACGCCCCCGACAAAAGACCCGACATCCATCCCAAACCGTCGCTGGACAAGGGATTGCGGGCGGCGGCCCACCCGCCGACCACCGCGAACGCCACCAGCCCGGCGGGCATCACCCACCAGCGTTTCCGAGACGGCCAGCCCAGTACCGCGCCGAGCAGAATCGACACGATGACGATGCCCCACACCAGCGCCGGCTTCTGGGCGGTGCCCAAGGTGTCGATAGACCAGCGGGCGATGAAGCCGGGGGTGGCATCCACGATCTCCTCGGCCACCGAAACCACCAGCGACGGGATCTTGCGGCTCAAACCCGACAGGATCTCGCTCAGGCCGAGCGCACCGCCAGCGGCGACGACGCCGGCGGAAATCGCTTGAAAGGGTGAGATGGCCGCTCGCCGCTGCGCAGAAGCGGCCGCTTCGGATTCGCTCATGTCTGCATTCCGATCGGCTGGGCCGGTTGTTCTTCATCCGGCTTTGTGGAGCTAAGGCTATTGTGAACCTCCGCTGTATGGGCTAACAGACCCTCTGATTGGAGCCAGAACATGGAACTCATGCCAATCGCCACTCATGCGCATGTCTGCTTGCCGCCCGATGCCGCCCTTCTCGAGGAGCACCAAGCCTCGTGATCCGATGACGCCGCTGGAGGCCTTCGGCGCCGACCAGCGGTGGCGGGAGTTGGCCCAGCACCAACAGGGGCGGCTGGGCCGGGTGGTGCAGGTGGACCGGGGCGAGTGCGAGGTGATGACCGACGACGGCCAGATCCGAGTCTCGTCCGACTCCCAGCGTGCCCAGGGCGATGTGGCGCCGGTGACCGGCGACTGGATCACCGTCGTTTTCGACCCCGATGACGCTCTCGTGGTGGGAAAGGTGCTGGAGCGGCGAACCCTGGTGGTGAGGCGGGACCCGGCCGAGCACGCCCGAGCCCAGTCGCTGGTGGCCAACGCCGACGTGGTGGGGGTGGTACACGGTCTCGACCGGCGGATCAACCCGGCCCAGCTGGAGCGCTTCTCCGTTGTGGGCTGGCAGTCGGGGGCGGCGGTGGCGGTGATCCTGGCCAAAGCCGACCTTCGCCGCCATCCTGGTCGGGATGCTGAGAAGGCCGCCGCCCTGGCACCGGGGGCGACGGTGGTGATCACCGCCGCGCTGGCGGGTGAAGGTCTCGACCGCGTGGCCGCCCTGGTGGAGGGCAATCGCACTTTGGCCCTGCTAGGACCGTCAGGGGTGGGCAAATCGACGCTGATCAACGCCTTGGCGGGCGCCGAGGTCCAGGCCACCCGGCAAGTGCGGGGCGGCGACGCCAAAGGCCGCCACACCACGGTCGCCCGACGCCTCGTCCCGCTGCCCAGCGGCGGGTCGATAGTGGACACGCCGGGCATCCGAGCCGTGGGACCGTGGGATGCGTGGGAGGGGCTGGCCGCGGCTTATGCCGAGATCGACGCCCTCGACCAGGACTGCCGGTTTGCCGAGGACTGCTGGCATCAGGACCAGCCGGGCTGCGCGGTGGCGGGCAACGTGGACGAGGGTCGCCTGCGGCGCTACTTGGAGCTGGCGGAAGAGCTAGCCGACCAGGACTTGGATCGAGCCCGTCGGCGCAGGTAGCGGGCAGGCTCCCGCCACAGGGAGGCCGCGCCGGGCGGCCTGACCAATTCACAGGCCGATCGCCACATGCGCTAGAAACCCCGCATGCCCAGCGCAACGCCTTTAGCC
>JAPYOC010000083.1 GCA_028278955.1 Candidatus Poriferisocius aerobius | reverse complement strand
TGAGCTTCCCCCCTAATCATGGAGAGGTTGGTAATAGGGTTAGGGGATGTGGAGTGCGCCTGCTGCGATCGATCGGCGCAACCAGGGGCCGATCGCCGGATGGGTCAGCCTCAGCCGGCCTCGCCCGCTGGGGCTGACCATTCCCGACAGCAACAGCCGCCTGCGATAGGCGCTGGCGCTGGACTTGCCTATCCCGGCCTCTTCGCATACCGCGGCAACCCGGGGTGAACCGCCTCCCTCGGCAAGAACAGCCAGGGCAGCCAGGAAGCGCTTGTCGGTGTCCGACAGGCTTTGCCATGTCGGGGCGAACAAGTGGTCTTCCAGCGCGCCGGTGGCCTCAGCCACGGCCCCCTTGGCGTGGTTGACGGCGATCGGGTCACCTGAACCGCCTGCGGCGCGCCACATTCTGTCGCCCACCAGCTGAAGCATGTACGGATGGCCGGCCACCGCTGAGGTGGCAATGTCCAGAGCGTCTTCGCCGATGAGGCCGCCGTGCATCTTGATCGGCTCTCGGAGTCCGCGCCTGGTCTCGGATTCAGACAGGGGGGCCACTCGGTGGACCGCAAGGCGCTGCAAGAACGTCGATTTCCGATCGGCCAACAGCGTTTCGGTGATATAGGGCAGCGCCGCACCCACGAACACCAGCGACTGCCGCTCTCGTTTGGCTATGTGCTGAATGTACGAGCCGAGCTTTCGGGCCTTGGCCAGCGGGATCGCATGCATCTCGTCCATGGTGAGCAGCACGCGGGTGCCGAGTTGGCCAGCCGCGTCCGCGAGCTCGCCAAAGTCGCGCCGAAGGTCATCGCCGTATCCCGTCCGCCTCAGGTCGGCCTCCTCCTCGAAAGAGATCCCAGCCGACAAGCCCCCTGCTCCCAGGCTCACGCCCGACACCTGCCGCTTGGCGGGTTCACCGTGAGTGTGCGCCAACAAGTGGCGCGCTCCAAGCACTGCCTTGTGCGTTTCCGCAATCGGGTCACCGTCGGTGCCTGAGACCGACAGAACCAGCCAGCCCCTCTCTTGTCGGGCGGCATCCTCAATCTCGTTCAACACCACCGTCTTGCCCAAACCCCGCGGCGCCAACAGCACATGCGCCCCCCCTTCGCTCGCGGGATCGCCCGCCAGCAGGGCGCACACATCGCGGATCAGCTCATCGCGGCCCACCAGACACGGCGGCGTGGCCCCGAACCCCGGCGTGAACGGCGGCGAGTCCGGCACATCTCCTTCGTCGGGAAAGTAGCGGGGCCGTTCGCCTCCCATCCCCGTAATCTATCTCAAAGCTTCACTGTGTTCTTTTTCTTCCCTGTTTTCACATTTTTCACTGTGTTCTTTTTCTTCCACAATGCTCCGAATGCGCCCTCAGGAAGCTTTGGGGGTGGGGGTGTAGCTCTCGAGCTCGGGGATGATCTCTTTGCCCAGCAGCTCGATGGTTCGCATGATCGACTCGTGGGAGTGGTAGCCGAACTGCACATAGCAGATGAGCTGGTCCACGCCGAGGTCGGCGTAGTGCTTCATCTTCTCGTAGCAGGTGTCCACATCGCCCACCACGATCATGTCGGCTTCGTCGAAGTGGCCGATGAGGTCATCGATCCCATCCTCTAGCAGCGGCTTGAGCAGCGGGAAGGTGGCGTCGCGCTCGGGTTGCGACAGCTCCGGCAGCTCCCAGTCCAAGGTGAACTGGGCCAGGTTGGTGTACCACCACTCCACCGACTTCCACACGCCGTTGTCCAGCACTTGCTGGGGGGTGTCGGCGCAATGCACCAGGGTGTAGGCCGCAGCGGCGTTGGTGGTCACATCGGTGATGGGCTCGGGGTTCTCGGCTGCGGCCCGATAGTTGCGGATATGGCGGGCCATGGCCTCTAGGGGCTGCATGATCGAGAACGAGAGCATGCCCATGCCCGCCTTGCCGGCCACCGCAGCGGAGTTTTCCGAGGCGCAGGCCATCCACGCCGGGGGGTGGGGGTACTGCATGGGCTTGGGGGTGACCATCCGCTTGGGGAACGTGAAGCGGGGCGACTCATACTCGAAGTATTCCTCCCGCCACATACCGCACACGATCTCAATGGCCTCCTGCCAGTCGTCGCGAGAGCGCTCCCGGTCGACGCCGAAGGCGATCTGCTCCATCGGGGTGGATCGCCCAGTGCCCCACACCGCCCGGCCATTGGACAAGATGTCGACGGTGGCCACCTTCTCGGCTATGCGCTGGGGTGGAATGAACCCGAAGGGCGTCAAGGTCACGCCGAAGCCCATCTTGATGTTCTCGGTCACCATCGACAGAGCGCCCAACAGCACCTCGGAGGCCGGGCAGTGCGAGCGCCCCTCCCGGAAGTGGTGCTCCACCGCCCAGATGGTGTTGAACCCGAAGGCATCGGCCAGCTTGATCTGCTCGACAGCGTCCTTGTAGGCCTTCTGCTCCCGCTCCCGCTGGCCCCAGGGATGGGGCTTGCCCCACGGCTTGGGCGCGTCCACCTCGTACAGCAAGTCCAACTTCATTGCGGCGACGTTAGCGAGCGGCTTTGTCTTGGCGCATCTTCGGCCCAGCCGTCGCCCCGGTGCAGGCGCGAGGCGGTCCCGGCGCGCTCCCCCCTGCCCGGCCCCGGCG
>JAPYOC010000082.1 GCA_028278955.1 Candidatus Poriferisocius aerobius | reverse complement strand
GCTCACCGTCATCGGAGTCGGCACCCAAGACAACCTCGGATTAGCCGAGAACTTCGTGGAATCCACCGGAACCACCTTCACCATGCTCTGGGACCCGACATTCCAATCCTGGAACCGACTTGGCATCACCGGCCAGCCCGCAGGAATCCTCATGGACCGATACGGACAGATTCTCGATCAGTGGCGAGGCGGTATTCCCCAGTCTCGGGTGATCGAAGCTGTTGAGGATCTCTGAGAATGGCCCAACGCTCCCCCATGACGGTGAAGGCGCGCAACCGGGGGCGCCTTCACCGGTTCCGGCCCGACAACGCGCCGCACCCGGGGTGCTTCCGCCGGCCGATCGGCGCGGCCACGCTGGCCTTCGCCGCCATGCTGGCCGTCGGGGTCGCGGCGTGTGGGGATAGCAGCACCGGCTCGCTGAGCGCTCCCCCGACCCCGGTGGCGCCCACGCCGACCGAGATGCCAGCGGCATCGGGACCAGCCGGCACCCCTGCCCCCGATGGCGCCCGGCCCGCCCCGGCCTCTGATCTGCCCTCAGTAGAGCTGGTGGACGTTGCCACCGGGGCCACCGTGAACCTGGCCGGATTCGCCCCGTCCGGCTCACCGTCATCGGAGTCGGCACCCAAGACAACCTCGGATTAGCCGAGAACTTCGTGGAATCCACCGGAACCACCTTCACCATGCTCTGGGACCCGACGTTTGAGTCTTGGCGTCAGCTGGGGATCTCTGGCCAGCCCGCAGGAATCCTCATGGACCGACACGGCACGATCGTCACCGCTTGGCGGGGTGGCATCCCCCAGAGCCGGGTGCTCGAAGCCATCGGCGCTGCGTAAACCGTCAGACAAACCGTCAGACGAACGGGAGCTTGACCACGGTCGCCGGCGTGGAGGTGCCCCGCATGTCCACGGCCAACTCGTCGCCGATTGCCACATCGGCGGGTGCAAACGCCAACGCGATGCCCATCTCCAGCGTCGGCGAGAAGTTGCCCGAGGTAACCGCCCCCACCGCTTCGCCGTCCCGCAGCACTGCCTGGCCCTGCCGGGGGGGGCGGCGGCTCTCGACGCGCAATCCCCGCAGAAGACGGTGGACACCCCGCTCCCGCTCCGCAGCCAGCGCCTCCCGGCCCCGAAACGACGGTTTGTCCCAGCGGACCACCCAGCCCAGGCCGGCTTGCAGCGGGGTGATGCCCGGCCCCAATTCGTGGCCGTGCAGCGGCAGGCCTTTCTCCAGGCGAAGCGTGTCCCGGGCCCCCAAGCCGGCGGGAGCGATCCCCGCCGCAGTGACCGCATTCCACAGGCGCTCGGCCGCGTCGGTGGGCACGGCGATCTCCACGCCGTCCTCGCCGGTATAGCCGGTGCCGGCCACCGTGAGGGCGGCACCCTCCCACGCCACCGGGGCCACGCCGTTGCGGGGCACCTCCGAAGCTTCGGGCGACACCTCGGCCAGCCGGGCCCGGGCCTCGGGCCCCTGCACCGCCAGTACCGCCCGACCGGCGGTGACATCCGCGGCCGAGAACCCGGCCGCGGGCTCAGCGCCGCCCAGGGCATCAGCCACCCGGTCGGTGTTGGAGGCGTTGGGCATCACATCGAAGCGGTCCGGCCCGGCCCACCACACGATGATGTCGTCCAGCACCGAGCCGTCGTCGTCCAGCAGGTGGGTGTACTGCGTGCGGCCGGGGCCGATCCGGCCCAGGTCGTTGGTGAACGCCTGCTGGAGCCGGTCGAGGGCGCCAGGGCCTGACACGCGAAGCGTGCCCAAATGGCTCACGTCGAACACCACCGCGTCAACTCGGCACGCCCGATGCTCGGCCAGGGTGCCCGACGGGTACGAAAGCGGCATCTCCCAACCGCCGAAGGGGACCAATTTGGCCCCCAGTTCCCGGTGCTGGCCCTCCAGCGGAGAGGAGCGCACGCCGACCTGCTAGCCCGCTCCGGCGCCCGCGCCGGTGCGGGCCAGGTTGCCGTCTTGGCCGGCGACGTCGTCGAATCCGTACTTGCCCAGCAAACGGCGGTAGTCGCGCTGGCACAAAACAACCACATCGATGCCCGGATAGCGCTCCCGCAGGCGTCGGACCTTGCCGTTCTTGCGGGTCATGTGCCTCTGGCGGGCGGTGGTGATCTCCACGTATCGATCGAATCGGGGAAGGTAGAAGTCGGGGGTGAATGCCTCGGTCACCTCGCCGATCTCGTTGCGGGCGAGCACGAACATTCGGGGCTCATAACGCCACTCGACGCCGTAGAAATCGAGCAGCTCGGCGAACTGCCTCTCGGAGTCGTGGGCAAACACGCTCTCGCGGGCCTCATTCAGGTGCCGGTTTGGGCGGCGCGGTACCCGGTCTGCGACACGGCGGCGCCCGCCGACGGGGCCCCCTCCACCGGCAGCTCCCGAACCGCGGCGTCCACCTCCTCGATCAGGCCCTCCATGCGAAGGTACAGCGCTCCTTGGCCCTGGCGCAGCGCATCGAGTATCTGCTCGTCAGTGCGGACCAGCAGCGACTGATTGCCGTTGATCACCAGATCGGCGCTGGCCACGTTCTCTCCCAGCTCATCGCGCAGATAGTCGAACACCTCGCGTACCCGATGAAGGGCGATGCCCTCGTCTAGGAGCCGCTTGATCAGCTTCAACTCCAAGAGGTCGTTGTAGGAGTACCGGCGCCGACTGCCGCTCCCCTCGGCCCCCTGGGCGGTGGACGCCACCAGGCCGGTGCGGGTCCAGTAGTCCAGCTGGCGGTAGGTGACGCCGATGATCTCAACGGTTTCAGGAGAGCTGAAATCGCCAGCTACCGATGCGTGGTCGCTCATCTGATTCTCCAGTGCCGGGGCGCATCCCCGATGCGGCTGATTACATCGCAGAAACTACGCCAGTGAACTTCCACAGGGTAAACGCCTCCCTGTGGGGTGTCAAGCAAGACCTCCGCAGTAGGAGGCGTCAGCCGTTGAAGTCCTCGGGGGTCACTTGGTCCAAGAACTCGCGGAATTGGTCCAGAACCTCCTCGGTCGGAGGCTCCTCGCTCTCGGGATCGTCGGGTGCCACCGTGTGCCCGGCGGCCTCCAACACCGACTCATCGGCGAAAATGGGCGCTCCGGTTCGCACCGCCAGGGCCACCGCATCCGACGGGCGGCTAGAGACGCGGCGGACCCCGCTGCCCCCCTTCAACTCCAACTCGGCGTAGAAGGTCCGGTCCCGCAACTCTGTCACCATGATGCGCTCGATTCGCACTCCCAGGTCGTCGAGCACGTTCTTGAACAGGTCATGGGTCATCGGACGAGGGGGATCCACCTCGTCCATGGCCAAGGCGATGGACTGGGCCTCCGCCCCCCCGATGAAAATGGGCAGGAGCCGACCCTCGCCGTCCGTCTCCCGCAGCAGGACGATCGGGGCATTGGAGGGAAGTTCGATCCGCACTCCGACGAGCTCCATCTCCTTCATCGCCACCACGTTACTAGAGCATAGAGACCCGAGCGCCGGGATCGTCAGTAGAGCGCAGAGACATAGGCATCGGGCTCTTCGGCCAGCAGGCCCGGATCCCCGATCACCAGTCGGTCGAGGTTGCGATAGCGGCCGCCCCAGTCCAATCCGTAGCCCAAGAAGAACTCATCGGGCGCCTCGAACCCCACGTAGTCGGGGTGGATCGGCAGAATGCGACGGGCGCTGCGATTGAGCAGCGCCGCCACCCCGACCGAAGCCGCCGAGCGGCGCCGCAACTCCCCCGCCAGATAGCCGAGGCTCAGCCCGGTGTCCATGATGCCCTCCACCAACACCACTTCGCGCCCTGTGACATCGCAGTCCAGATCCTTGACCAGCCGAACCCGCCCCGAATCCGGTGCGAACCGGGACAGGGCGATGAAGTCCACCTCCACGGCGATGTCCACCGCCCGGACCAAATCGGCCAGAAAGGGGAGGCTGCCTTTCAGCACCGACACCAGCACCGCCCCATCCGAACACCGCTGGGAGATATCCGATGCGACGCGCCCCACCGCCTGCTCGATGGATTCCCGGCTGGCGAACAGCACGGGAGCGGCCGCGCCCACCGGGCTAGCGATTCCCGGTGTGGTTGGCCAGAGCCCCCCGGAGCAGGGAGAGCCGCAGCTCCGAACCGAGGTTGATCAGCTCCGCCAGCACGTCCTGAGACTGCCGCCGGGACTTCGGCGTTCGCTGCATCACCAGCGGCATGATCCGCTGCTCTAACAGCCCCGCCTCCCGCTCGGCCGCCGACTTGTAGGCCCGCAGGTGGCGGGGCTCCAGCCCATGGGCCAAGAAACCGGCGGCAACCCTGGACACTATGACCGCCTCGGCACCGTATAGTGCCAGCGCGCCGTGCTCGAACGGCTCGATGAGGCCGAACTTCTGGAGCTCCATGATCTTGGCGGGGCTCAACCCGCTGGCCGCTGACAGCTCGTCGAGGGACAGCGAGACCGAGACCGGCCCGGAGTCCAGGGGGTTTGGCCACTGAGCGCCCGGCGAGCGCCCGCCGCCTTCGCCCTCGCCGGCCGCTCCATTGCCGTGGGGCTCGTCGAACTCCTCTAGGTCGATCCGCTCCTTGATGACTTTGAGGGGAAGGAAATGGTCCCGCTGCTGCTCCAGTATCCACCGGAGGCGGTTGATGTCGGCCTCGGCGAACTTCCGGTAGCCCGACTGGTTGCGCTCGGGGTCGATGAGCCCCTGGCTCTCCAAGAATCGGATCTTGGAGATGCTGATGTCGGAGAACTCGCCTTTGAGCAGGTCGAGGACCTGTCCGATCGACCGGTACCGGGTGGTCACCCGCCGGTCCCGTCGTAGTACATCAGCTTGAAGCGCCCCACTTGGAGCTCATCGCCGTTCTTCAACCCGGCGTCCTCCGCCCGCCGGCTGTTCAGGTAGGTGCCGTTCAGCGAGCCCAGGTCCCGGAGGCGCCACACCAAGCCCTCCCGGTAGACCTCGGCATGGCGGCGCGACACCGTGATGTCGTCCAAGAAGATGTCGGACTCGGGATGGCGGCCCACGGTCACCCGGGCCTCGGAAAGCTCGAAACGGCTCCCCGCAGCCGGGCCCTGGGTGACCACCAGCACGGACGGGTGCCGGAACAGGCCGCCGTCGAGTGCCAGTTCGGTGGTCGGCTCCTCCGCGGCTACAGCACCCTCCGACTCGTCACCCGGCGCGAGACGATACCCACAGGCCGCGCAGAAGTTGGCCTCAGCCCCGCTGCAATAGCCGCACTGCGGACAGGTTTGAGCCCCGGTATCGTCGTCGCGGATCGGGGAAGTCAATCGACGCTCTCCGTCAACTCGGCGTAGGCCGCCGCGTCCATGAGGTTGTCCAGCTCCGAAATGTCGGCGGCCTCGATGATGCAGATCCACCCCTCGCCATAGGGATCCTCGTTCAGCCGCTCAGGGCTGTCGACCAGGTCTGTGTTCACCTCCACGATGGTGCCGCTCACCGGCGAATAGATCTCAGAGACCGACTTGGTGGACTCCACTTCGCTGAAGGGCTCGCCGCCGGCCACCTCGGTCCCCACCGAGGGCAGCTCGATATAGACGACGTCGCCGAGGGCGTCCTGGGCGTAATCGGTGATGCCCAGGCAAACCCGGCTGCCCTCCACCCTGGTCCATTCGTGGTCTTCGGAATAGTGCAGTTCTGCCGGTACGTTCATGTCCCTTCCCTTCCGGATCGCCGACCCAATGGCGGTGCCCTGCAATCGGTGGGAACCGCCAGTGGCGACACCGTACCGGCTCCCGCCAAAACTCTCAACCTCAACTTGAGGCTCTGGCCCGGTCCGCCCTCCCGTCGGCCAGAGCCCGGCGGGCCCGGGGAAGGTATTCCACCGCCGCGTAGTAGCTGAGCGCCAGCGAGGGGACGCCCAGACCCCAGCCGACGCCGCGCAGGGCGGCGCCTGCGCCCACGCTCGAGTCGCCCAGCAGCAACAACGGCAGGGCGAACATCAGGCCGAACGTGGCCGTCTTCCCGGTCCAGGTCACGTCGATCCGGCGCGCCCCCAAGGCGCCCAGCGCCACGGTGGCCAGCGACACCGCGGCCTCCCTCACCAGCATGGCCGCCCCGAATGCCCCGTGAAGAGAGCCGTCGGCCATCATGGCCGCCACCGCGGCCAGAAACATCAGCCGGTCGGCCGTGGGATCCAAGATCTTGCCCAGCTCCGACCCCTGGTCGAAACGCCGGGCGATGTGCCCGTCAACCCAGTCGGTGGCCCCCAACACCCCGAGCAGTATGGCGGCGCCCGCTCGATTGCCCATGCCCAGAAGCAGCACGCAGAACACCGGCACGCACCCCAGCCGTAGCGCTGACACCAGGTTGGGAACCGTCCAAACCCGCCATTCCGCCTTCCCCGCGTTCAAGGCGGCTCATCCTACCGAAGCGGACCGGTGGGCCGTACTATGGGCAGATGCCCAGCGTCTTCTCGATGATCATTAGCCGCGACCTGCCCGGACACTTTGTATGGGAAGACGATGACTGCGCGGCCATCCTGTCCATCAACCCCATCCAAACCGGCCACGCGCTGGTCATTCCCCGGACCGAGATCGACCACTGGCTCGACGTCCCCCCCGAACTGGCCGCCCACCTCATGACGGTGGCCCAGAAGGTGGGGACCGCCCAGATGGCGGTCTTCGAGCCGCCCCGGGTGGGCCTCATCATCGCCGGGCACGAGGTGCCCCACACCCATCTCCACGTGATCCCCATGTTCAGCGTCGGCGATCTGAGCTTCGCCAACGCCGAAGCCTCTGTGCCCTCCGAGGAGCTGGCCCGCGCCGCCGAACTCCTGCGCTCCCATCTGCCGCCCGGCTAGCCGGGCCGATGGTATCGAGTTTGCCGGCATCGCGGATCGCGTCGGCCGGGCTTGCGGGGGTGGTTGCGGGTGTTGAACCAGTGGTCGGTGTTGTATGAGAACCATCGGGCGACGTGTACCGGCGCGCAGTCCGACGCTTCGGTGCTGGTGTGTGAGGTGCAGGCGGACCGGGTGTTGCATCTGTCGGTGCAGGCCCAGAACCCCAAAGGCTCGGGTTCTTTGATGTTGATGCCGCAGTCGTTCCATCTGGACGGCGCGACCCGTAGGTTCCCTTCGCAGCAGGTTCCGGTGGGGGCCCGGCAGGTGTGGCACGACACGAAGAGGATAGCGACGAGTCCGATCCGGGCCCACACAGCAGCAATCTACGGGGGTTATCACTCGACGCGGTTCGATTTGGCGATGACCGCCGAAGACGCCGACGGCCACTGGGTGATCCCCCCGCAGAAGAAGTGCGACAGTACCGGCATGACCGAGACCGAGCGAACAGCGTGCGTTGCTGAGAACGCGGGCCATCGGGTGTTCGCAGACGGCACGGCAACGATGCAGAAGCGTCCCGGTGCTCACGCGCACACGGTGTGCTTCGAATCCAGAAACCAGGGCGGCCGCGTCCACGAGCCGTTCGTGAAGGGGTTCTTCAACAGCCTCGGGATACAGCAGTCCTCGCACCAGAGATGGTGTGTGAAGAACCCCTACAGCGCCGACACTGCTTCGTCGGACGCGACCACCGATTTGCGGGAATGGGCGAAAATCGCCAAAGCCGAAGAAACCCAGGCCGCGGCCGACAACACGCTCAGGGTGCCTGCTGATTGGCCGTTGATACCCGCCGGCCTGGGAGAGGGCGA
>JAPYOC010000081.1 GCA_028278955.1 Candidatus Poriferisocius aerobius | reverse complement strand
GGGTTGTCCATTGGCCGGTGTGGGGGTTTTGGGTGGTTTGGTAGTGGTGGTCGTGGATGTTGTGGTGGCAGTTGTTGCAGACCGGCACGAGGTTGGGGTAGTCGGTGGGTCCGCCGTTTTTCCAGAATGTCACGTGGTGGGAGAGGCAGCGGTTGGGTGCGGTGCCGCAGCCGGTGCAGCCTTGGTCTCGGATGGTGAGGGCGATGCGTTGGGCGTCGGTGGCGGCGCAGTGTTTTTTCGAACTCGTCGTAGTCCTGCTGTTTGGCCGCGTCGACCAGTGCTTGTTCGTCGATGGCGCTTTCAGATGACGCTCGGGCGATGAGCCGGGCGTGGTCTTGGGCGATGTCGCCTGAGGCCAAAGCCTCAGAGGTGGCGGCCGAACCGGCTAGCCGCTCCGCAGTCTTGACGTCGTGGCGGGCGGCCCGTTTGGAGGACTGCAGCTCTTCTCGTCCGGCCTGGTCAAGGGCGAATCTCATGGCTGCAAGCATACCAGCACCCAGTGACAACAACCCTCCGAATAGTATAGAAAAACAGAAAAAACCTTAGAAATATCCAGAGAACAACAATAAAACTTTAAATAGCCCAACAGCAGCCAGCACCCCCCGAACAGGCTCAGCCGCCGATGCCCCAGCAGGAGGACCATGCCGATGGCGGAGTGGGGGCGGTGGTGGTTGTACCAGGTGCTTGTACCAGCTGTGGATCCACGTTTTCATAACGCGCTATGGAAAACCTTCAAAACGCGCTATAGATGATCTTCAAAGCGCGCTGTAGATTCTTTTTGTAACGCACTTCGTGTTCTTCTTGCTGAGCGCAGTCGAATGCAGTCGCAGGAGGGGGCTCAAGCTGTGAGCGATCCACAGGCCACACTCACCATGCCCGGCTATCTGCCACGCGTTGCCGCACGCGATGTGGAGAGCGCCCTGCGCCGGCGAGGCGCCGTATTGATCGAGGGGGTGCGGGGGTGCGGCAAGACCTGGCTGGGTCGGCATTTCGCCCGCAGCGAGGCCCGCCTCGACGATGAGGCGATACTGCTGTTGGCCTCGTCTGATCCTGCTGAAGTGCTCAGGGGCCCCATCCCCCGTCTGCTCGACGAGTGGCAGAATGCCCCCCAGCTGTGGAACCGGGTGCGCCGGGAGTGCGATGACCGCCCAGAGCGGGGCCAGTTCATACTCACCGGTTCGGCGGTGCCCCAAGATGACGTCACTCGCCACACCGGCACTGGGCGAATCAGCCGGGTGTTGCTGCGCCCGATGTCGCTGTTCGAGGCAGGGCGGTCTTCTGGCGGCGTGTCGCTGAGGGAGGTCTTCGAGGGCGATGCTGTGTCGTCGATGCCCAATGAGGGGGTGGGGCTGCGCGAGATCGCTGGCGCACTATGTGCCGGGGGTTGGCCGCAGCACTTAGGTGAAAGCCACAGCGATGCACTCCAGTCGGTCCGCGACTATGTAGGAGAGGCGGTGCGATTGGACATACCCTCGGGCAACGGGGTTCGCCATGACCCCGACATGGTGCGGCGACTCCTGCTGGCCCTTTCCCACAGCGTTTCCACCGAGGCGAAGATGACGAAGCTGGCATCGGACATGAGCTTCGGCAGCCCTCCGGGCCGCAATACCGTTGCCGCCTATTTGGATGCGCTGCGCCGTATCTTCATCGTGGAAGACCAGCCCGCGTGGCCGGTGAGCCTGCGCTCCAAAGCCGTGTTGAGGAAGGCGCCCAAGCGCCATTTCGTCGATCCGTCTTTGGCGGCGGCGCTTTTGGGTGCCACGCCAGAGCGATTGCTGGCCGATCGCACCACGTTCGGCTTGTTGTTCGAGTCGCTGGTAGTGCGCGATCTTCGGGTCTACTCCCAGTCTGGCCTGGGCGGGGTGTTCCATTTTCGAGACAACACCGGCCTTGAGGCCGATGCCATCGTCGAGCGTGGCGACGGCTCATGGATTGCCGCAGAGATCAAGCTGAACACTGCTCCAAGCGTGATCGACCAGGCCGCCAAGGCGCTGAACCGCCTCAAAGAAAAGGTGGCCCGCCCGCGCCTGGGCGACCTGGCCGCACTGGTGGTGATCACCCCCACCGGCCCCGCCTACCGCCGCCCCGACGGCGTGCAGGTCATCCCGCTGACCGTCCTCGGCCCCTGATGCGGTGCTGAGTGCCTGGGCGCTCAGGGGCTTGCTGGCACGAACAGGGGGCCTCGCGCCTAGCAGGGCGCGCCCAGGGCGGTAGGATTGGTGTTGGTATGCAGCAGGTACCTGAGAGATTCTGGAAGTCGTTTTGGAATCATCCAGACCCGAGCGCTCTTCGGCTTCCCGCCGACAGCGAGTATGTGGCCAACCGAATGTTCAATGGCCCTTGGCCGGATGCGGCGGTGTGGGCTTCAGTGCATCTGCCCACCGAGGCACTCGAACACTGTTTGACTTTGCGCTCCACCAAGCCTGTCACCCGGGATCTGATCGCCAACACCCTAGATGCCCGCGTCTGACCGCATCCGAACCACAGCCATGCTCAAAGTGATCGGCGATAGAGGGGAACTCCGGGATTACTATGATTTGATGTTTATCGAAACGACAGCAAAAATATCGATCAGCACAATGCTTCAGTGGTATTGCCAGCGGAACCGGCTTGCTGGAGATCACCAGAGCGTTTTTCACATCGTCCAGGCTCTCGGTTCTTTCACCGACGTTGCCGAAGACCCCTGGCTCTCGGCTAGCCTCGCAAAACCCGGCTTAGCAGACGAGGTATCCGAATACTGGCAGAAGCGTCAGCCGCAGATCGCTCAATCGATATTCGGGCGAACCGAACTTCCTTCTGCGAATAGAGGGGAGGGACCCCCGCCGGGTGTCGAGACACAGACGAAATGGGAGTCCCATGCTTTTGGCCCTCGACATCGGCAACACCCAGACCGTGGTCGGCCTGTATGAGGCCGGGCGGGCCGAGGGTTGCCGGGCCGACGACGGCCTGATCGAGCACTGGCGGCTCTCTACCGTGCGCGAGCGCACGCCCGATGAGGTGGCCGTGCTGCTCCGCAGCCTGCTGGACAGCGTGAACGTGGAGATGGAGGGCGACCTGACCGGGGTGGCGGTGTGCTCGGGGGTGCCCCAAATCCGCGAGAGCGTGCGGATGATGGCGCAGCGCTACCTCGATTTCGACCCGGTGGTGATCGAGCCCGGTACCCGTAGCGGCATTCCCATCTTGTACGACAACCCCCGCGAGGTGGGCGCCGACCGCATTGCCAACGCGGTGGCCGCCCATCAGCTCTACGGCGGCCCCGCAGTGATCGTGGATTTCGGCACCACCAACAACTTCGACGTGGTCTCTTCGGCCGGCGAGTTTCTGGGGGGGGCCATCGGGCCGGGCATCGAGGTCAGCCTGGAGGCGATGGTGGGCCGGGCGGCCGCTCTGGGCCCGGTGGCGCTTACCGAGCCCCGCAATGTGATCGGCAAGACCACGATGGAGTCGATCCAGTCGGGGGTGATCTACGGTTTCGTGGCCCAGATCGACGGCATGGTGGCCCGGTTCTCCGCGGCCTTGGACAGCGAGGTCTGCGTGATCGCCACCGGCGGCCTGGCTCACCTCATCGCCCCGCTGTCGGAGACCGTCCAATTCGTCGAGCCCCACCTGACCCTTCACGGCCTGTGGCTCGTCCACCAGCGCAACCAGGGGGGCAAGCGATGAGCCCTCCCTACCGGTTCGACGCCACCGCCACAGCCGCGGAGTGCCACGAGCGCCACGGCCGCATCGAGCCGGGCGCCGAGACCGGCCAAGAAGTGTCGGTGGCGGGTCGGATCATGCTCCGGCGGGTGCAGGGGCGGCTGGCGTTCGCCACGCTGCAAGACGCCACCGGGCGCATCCAGCTGTTCGCCCCCGCCAAGGTCGTCCCCGACTACGACGGGTTCTGCTCGCTGTCGCTGGGCGACTGGGTGGGGGTGAGCGGCGAGGTGATGAAGACCCGCACCGGCGAACTCTCGGTGAAGGTGCAGCGGTGGGTGCTGCTGGCCGAAGCCCGCCGGAGTTTTCCCGACAAGTGGCACGGGCTGGCCGACCCCGACATCCGGTTCCGCCAGCGCTATGTGGACCTGTGGGTGACCGAGGAGGCCCGCCAGGCCTTCCGGCTGCGCTCGGAGATGATGTCGCTCACCCGAAGGTGGCTGGAGGATCGCAAGTTCGTCGAGGTGGAGACGCCGGTCTTCCACCCGGTGCCCGGCGGCGCGCTGGCCCGCCCGTTCAGCACCCACCACAATGCGCTCGACATGGAGTTGTTCTTGAGGGTCGCCCCCGAGTTGTATCTGAAGCGGCTGGTAGTGGGGGGGTTGGAGCGGGTGTATGAGATTGCCCGGGTGTTCCGCAACGAGGGCCTCTCCACCCGCCACAACCCCGAGTTCACCATGTTGGAGCTTTACTGGGCTTACGCCGACTACGGCGACGTGATGGAGTTGGTCGAGCATCTGGTGGCCCATCTGGCCACCGAGCTCAGGGGCGCCACCGTCATCAGCTACGGCGGGCGGGAGTTGGACTTGACCCCGCCGTGGCCCCGAGCCCGGTTCATCGACCTGCTCGCCGCCCAAAGCGGCCTGGACATCGGCCTCGACACGCCGCTGGCCGAGCTGCGGGCGCACTGCGCCGACCGGGATATCCCGGTCGAAGACCGCTGGGGGCCGGGCAAGCTGCTCTTGGAGCTGTACGAGAAGACCACCGAGGCCGAGATATGGGGCCCTGTTTTCGTGTGCGACTATCCCAAAGAGGTGTCGCCGCTGGCTCGGGAGCACCGCCACCACCCCGGCTGGGTGGAGCGCTTCGAGGCCATTGTGGCCGGACGGGAGCTGGCCAACGCCTTCAGCGAGTTGACCGACCCTGACGAGCAGCGGGCCCGTTTCGAGGGCCAGGCCGCCGAGCGGGATGCGGGCGACGACGAGGCCATGGTGGTGGACGGGGACTATCTGCAGGCGCTGGAGTTCGGACTGCCTCCCACCGGTGGCCTGGGCGTAGGCATGGACCGCCTGGCCATGCTCTTGGCCGACGCCTCTAGCATCCGCGATGTGATCCTGTTCCCCACGCTGCGCCCTGAAAGCCCCTGATCTGCCTGGCGGCCGAAGCAGCCGAAGGGCTTTCTGCAATGCCCGTGTTTGCTGAAACCCGCACTACGGCGATACACTCTTCAATGTTCTTGTAAGGGAGCCGGCAAAGAGAGTTTCGGAAGGCAAATGCTGAGGCTGTCAACCAAAGTTCAGGTGTTGCGGCCAGTTTTGGGGTGTCTAGCGGTAGTAGCGGTGGTTGCCGCCGTGCTGGCCGGTGGATCACCAAATGCAAGGGCGCAGACCCTTCCCGAAGTGCCCGAACTGGAGCAAACACCGCTGCCGCCAACCGGTGATGGTGATGATAGCAGCGGAGCCGTGGTCGACGGTTTCGACGTGACCGACGGTTTGGAGGATTTGACGCCCGAGGAGATCGAGGGCCACGAGCTTGGTACCCAGCAGCAGTTGCCGCTGAGCATCGGCGATCTGCTCGATGGTGACGGTTTGTTTGAGTGGGAGGATGCTTCCGGCGCCACGTCGCTGGCGCTGCTGGG
>JAPYOC010000080.1 GCA_028278955.1 Candidatus Poriferisocius aerobius | reverse complement strand
GGCGTCCACGTGCTCCCGGAAGGCGGCGATGATCTCGTCGACGGTGGCGCGGTCGTAGGAGTTCATCCGCTCGGGCCGGTTCAGCCGCAGCCACACGACCCGGTCGCGTCGCTCGACGATGATGTCGCTCACGGTGGTGTCCTTTCCCCCTACCGCATACTGTCCAGCATCGTATGGCGTTCGAGCTCGACCACGACATGCTGGCCATCCAGCAGCAGGCCCGGGCGACAGCGGCGCAGGCAGCGCCGTTCGCCGCCGAGGCCGACGAGTGCAGCCTCGTCCACCAGCCCACCCTCGACGTGCTGCGGGCCAGCGGCCTGTGCTCGCTGATGGTGCCCGCCGCCCACGGCGGACGCCACGAGCGGGTCGACCCGCTAGCGGTGTGCGTGGTGCGGGAGGCGCTCATGCGGGCTTCGTCGCATCTGGACTCGCTGTTTGCTCTCCAGGGCATCGGCAGCTACGCCATCGCGGTGGCGGGCACCGACGAGCAGCGGGAGGAGTGGCTGCCCCGAGTGGCCGGCGCCGAGGTGCTGGCCGCGCTGGCCCTGACCGAGCCGGTGGCCGGCTCCGACCTGCGGGGGATAGAGACCACGCTGGTCGACCACGGCGGCGAGGTGGAGCTGAACGGGGCCAAGTCGTTCATCTCCAACGCCGGGGCGGCGGGCTTCTACACCACGCTGGCCCGGGAGCAAGACCGGTTCTCGCTGGTGTTGGTGCCCGCCGACGCCTCCGGCGTGTCGGTGGCGGCCTCGCCGGAGATCATCGCTCCCCATGTGCTGGGCGAGGTGAGCTTCGACCGGGTGCGCCTGCCCGCCTCGGCCCGCCTCGGCGAGCCCGGCGCCGGGTTCCGCCACGTGCTGGCCACCCTGTCGGTGTTCCGCATCTCGGTGGCCGGCGCCGCGGTGGGGCTCATGGACGGTGCGCTGGCCTGCGCCGCCCGCCACGCCGCGGCCCGAGAGCAGTTCGGCCGGCCGCTGGTGCGGCTGGGGCCGGTGGCCGGGCTCCTGGCCGACGCCTGGGCCGAGCTGGAAGCCGCACGCCTGCTGGCCTACGCCACCGCCGAGGCCGCCCGGGACGATCCCTCGGCCCACCTCGACCGCTCGTCGCTGGCCAAGCTGGCCGCCACCGAGGCCGCCAGCCGGGTGGTGGACCGCTGCGTGCAGGTGATGGGCCGGTGGGGCCTCGTCCGGGGGTCCGACATCGAGCGCTACTACCGCCAGGCCCGGCCCATGCGCATCTACGAGGGGGCCTCCGAAGTGCTCCGGCTGGGCGTCGCCGCCCGGCTGTGCGACGAGGTGGCCGGCCACCGGGGCGAGGGCTAGACGATGGCGGTGGATTGGGGCCTCGACGGCCATGTGACGGTGGTGACCGGCGCCAGCCGGGGGTTGGGCGAGGCCGCGGTGCGGGCCATGGCGGCCGAGGGGGCCCGAGTGGTGGCCGCGGCCCGCTCGGCCGGGGCGCTGGCGTCGCTGGCCGACGAGCTGGGCGACGCGGTGGCCGCCGTTGTCTGCGACCTGCGGGACCGGGCCGCGGTGGCCGGTTTGGCCGACGAGGCCCTTGCGCGGTTCGGCCGGCTCGACTCGGTGGTGAACAACGCCGGCATCGCCCCGGCGGCCGCATTCTGCGAGCAGCCCGACGAGGTGTTCGACGAGGTGCTGGCCGTGAACCTGGGCGCCCCGGCCGCCCTGGCCCGGCGGGCCGCCTCCCACTGGATCGTCGCCGGCGGGCCCGGCTCGGTCGTCAACGTGGCTTCCACCTCGGGGCTCAAGGGCAAGGCGACGCTGGCGGCCTACTCGGCCTCCAAGGGCGGCCTGCTGCGGCTCACCGAGGCTCTGGCCGCCGAGTGGGCCCGCTTCGGCATCCGGGTGAACGCCATCGCCCCCGGCGCCTTCGAGACCGACGCCCAGGCCGCGGTGCTGGGCGATCCCGACACCCTGGCCGCCCGGTTGCGCAAGATCCCCGCCCGCCGCATGGGCCGGCCCGAAGAGCTCGGGCCGCTGGTGTGCTACCTGGCGTCGGAGGCGTCCGGGTTCGTTACCGGGTCGTGCTTCGTGATCGACGGCGGCGAGGCGTCCAAGCTCTGACCCGCTCGGTGCCGGCCCGATAAGTTCTTGAGCCCATAAGAAAGGGAGCAGCCCGTGACCATGCAGACGACGTCCGACAACGCGGTACACGGCGAGCTGGGCAGCCCCGCACTGGCCGCGGGGGAACTGGCCGCCATCTCCCCCAAGTTCGCCGAGGGCTACGCCCGCATCCGCGACGTGACCGACCGCGACGGGGCCTGTCCGGCGTGGGCCAAGGCGCTGTACATGGCGTGCGCCGCCGCGGTGCGGGGCCAGCGGGAGCTGGCCCTTCGGGAGCTGGCCCGGTCCCGCGATCTGGGATTGAGCCTGAGCGACGCCCGGGGCGCCTCGCTGGCCGTGCTCATCTCCCGGGGCGAGGCCACCTACGACGCCTTCGCCCGGGCCGTCGATCAGGTGTTCGACGTGGTTGCTGACCGGTCGGCCGGGCCGATCCCCGATTTCCCGCTCGACCGGCAGGCCGCGCTGGAGTACTTCCAGAGCTACTTCGGTTTCGTGCCCGACTACATCGAGGTGATGGCCGACAACGCCCCCCGGGCCTTGGAGGGCTACGTGCTCATGCGCCAGTGGTCGCTGGCCGAGAACATCCTCGACGCCAAGCACGTGGAGCTGCTCTTGTGTACTGTCAACGCCGCCGAGTTCTCCAGCCGGTTCGTGGGCATCCACGCCAACGGCGCCCGCAACGCCGGGGCCACCGAGGCCGAGATCACCGAGGCGGTGGTGTGCGCCATCCCCATCTCCGGGGTGGCCTCCTGGCTGCCCGGCGCCGACGGGATCACCGAAGGCCGCCGGTAGGCGGTTGGCCATCCCCGCCGAAGGCCGCCAAGCTGCTGCGATGAGCGGGCTCATCGACGTCCACGCCCACATCGTGCTGGAGGCCACGATGGGGGCGGCCGGCCCGTGCGGCCCCGAGATCGGTGCCCACGGCGACGGCACCCCCTGGTTCCGGGTGGGCGGCTACCGGCTCGACGGGGTGGCCTACCGGGGGTCGCTGTTCATCGACCTGGACATGCGGCTGGAGGCCATGGACGCCGAGGGCATCTCGATGCAGGCCCTCTCTCCCAACCCGCTCACCTTCCTGCACTTCATCGAGCCGAAGCTGGCCGTCGACTTCTGCCGCTGCCACAACGACGGCTTGGCCGCGGCCGTGGCCGCCCACCCCGACCGCTTCGTCGGCCTGGCCGCGCTGCCCATGCAGGACGTGGACGCGGCCTGCACGGAGCTCCACCGGGCGGTGCGGGACTTGGGCCTTTCGGCCGGCTACACCGGCACCGACTTCGGAACCCCCCTCGACGACCCGGCCCTCGATCAGCTCTGGTCGCTGTGTACCGAACTCGACGTGCCCCACTTTCTGCACCCCACCCAATCGGGCATCGACGGCGCCCTGCTCGACCCCCGCCTGCGCCGCTGGGACCTCGACCTGGTGCTCGAGTACTCCTACGAGGAGACCGTGGCGGTGGCCACTCTGGTTTTCGGCGGGGTGACCGAGCGCCACCCCGATCTCGATGTGTGCCTGTCCCACGGCGGCGGCGCCACGCCGGTGGTGCTGTCCAAACTCCGCAAGCTGGCCGAGCGCCGCCCCGCCGCCCCCGAGTGGATCAAAGAGCCGGGGGCCTTCGACCGGGCCCTCGGCCGACTGTGGTTCGACTGCCACATCACCGGCTCGGCCGAGCTGGCCCTGGCCCTCGAGCAGTACGGAACCGACCGCCTGGTCTACGGCACCAACTTCGGGGGCTGGGACCGGGGCACCGGCCCCGAAGTCTCCCGCCTGGCCGACACCCTCAACGCCAACGCCACCCGCTTGCTGCGGCTCTAGCGGTGTGTCACCGCTCGAGACCGGCCAAAACCTCAATCTTTGCCTCTTTGATCTCGGGCCATTTGGTGTCGCAGGTTACCGCTGGCCAGCCCCGTTCGATGCCCAGAGCCACGACCGCGGCTTCCACCATCGGGAAGTTCCGGTTGCCGTATTCGGCTCGCAGCTCTCTGGCCTGTTCGGCGACGCCGTTTTCGAGGACTTCCACATTGAACCCGAGTCGATCGAGCACTGCGGTCGCCTCATCTAGTTTGTGCATGCGACGCGGATAGATCAGCGCTTCCGCATGCGTGATGTTCAAGATGGCGACCTCCCCGGCCTCTAGGCAGCGTCGCAGCGCGGCTCGATGGAATCGGTGTTGAGGGTCGAGCACGGCGATGGCGATGTTCGCGTCGACAACTATGGTCATCGCTCTCCGGCTTCAGATCGCTGATCGTCCAGATAATCCTCGGGCCAATTGAATCCCAGTTCTCGGGTTCGGGCCGAGACGGCATCAATGCGGGCTTCGAGGGCCAATTCATGGTGCTCCGCGACGAATTCTCGGATCGCCTGCTGGGTCAGCCGAGAAAGATTGAGCCCGACTCGGCGGCTTACCTGGTCGAGGTCCTCAGGAAGATAGATCGTCCGATTCGGCATACGCATATCTTAGCAATGAATCTACGTATAGGTGGCATCACCACGGTTGGCCGCGTGGCGCAGTCGAACCGACCGGGTAACGTCGAGGCGTGCCCGAAGAAGCCCCGTTGCTGGCCAATGAGGAGGACCATCCCCAAGAGGTGGTCTTCTCCGACGGCGACGGCCGCATCGTGGCCATGGACTCGGCCCGCTATGTGGACGCCCGCAACCGCAGCACCGACGTGGTGGTGCCATCGTCGTATCTGGGGGTGCTGCCCGCCCGGTTGATGGCGCCGCACCGGCCCAAGGGGGTGATCGGCCACGACGGCTGCATCGGCAAGGACGGCGCGGGCATCTCCGGGCTGTGGTTCCTCGAGGCGCTGGGCATCCCCGCGGCGGCCGCCGACGGGATGAGCGCGGAGCTGGGCAACGGCCTCGACCTGTACGAGACCGGGGTCGTCTCCCGGCTGAACATCTACGCCGAGCGGTGCGGGGTGGTCGAGGGCATGGCGGTGTCGCAGGCCGCCAAGCTTTTGTTGGACAACGACCCCGGCGAGGTGGACGAGGGCGCCAAGATCCGCCGCGAGGTCAAGGCCACCTCCGACAGCGGGCGGGAGATCGTGGTCACCGACTCCATCGTGTTCGCCCGGCCCGAGGACTCCCGCAACGTGCTGGTCACCGCGGGTCACACCGGGCGCAGCGGGGCCGACTTCCTGCTGGAGGTGAGTCCCCACGGCTTCATCTGCTCCGACGGGGGCCGCAGCAAGAACGACGCCGGCATCGCCGGGCTGGCCATCACCGAGGCCCACGGGTTGGCCGGGGCGTGCTGCGATGCGTGGAGCGCTCCGGTGGGCGATGCCTTCAAGGCCTACGACGAGGGGATCATCAGCGCGTGCAACCAGCCGGCCCGCGACCGGGGCGTGGAGGCGGGCATGCCCGTCAAAGACGCCGCCGCGGCCCTGCTGAGCGACTGAGAGCAGCGGTCGGATGTCGGAGGCGAAGCGCACTCGGATTGTCGGGGGCACGGTGATCGACGGCACCGGCGCCCCGCCCCGGCCCGACACCGCGGTGCTGCTCGAGGGCGACCGGATCGTCGCCGTCGGCCCCGACGCGGGCGCCGACAGCCCGGTCGCCACCGTCATCGACGCCGTCGGCGGCACGGTTATGCCCGGGCTCATCGACGCCCACGTCCACTGCACCTTCGACGATGTGCAGTCCAACGACGAGCTGTTCTTCCACCGCGATCACACGCTGGCCGCGCTCATCGCCGCTCAGAACCTGAAGAAGCTGCTCCTGGCCGGGGTGACCGGCTTCTGCGACCCCGACACGCTGTTCTCCATGGGCCCGTCGCTGCGCGACGCGGTCGACGCCGGCGTGGTGGAGGGGCCCCGCATGGCCACCGGGGTGCAGGCGCTGGTGACCTCGGTGGGCGGCACCGCCGGGCGGCTCATCCCCGACACCGGGGTGGTGGGGTACGCCCAGGTGGTGAGCACCGCAGACGAGATGGTCCAGATGACCCGGCGCCACATCAAGTACGGGGCCGACTGGATCAAGATCCACGCCACCGGATCCATCCCCCGCCACCAGGGCGAGCTTTTGGCCTGGAAGCCCGACGAGTTGAAGGCGGTGTGCGACACCGCCCACGAGCTGGAGACCCCGGTCATGGCCCACGCCCGCTCTGCGGGCAGCACCCAGGCCTGTGCCGAGGCGGGCGTGGACCTGATTCTGCACGCGTCGTTCATGGACGACGCCGCCCTGGAGTCGGTGATCGATGCCGGGGCCGCGCTCATGCCCACCTTCACCTTCCTGGCCAACTTGGCCGACTACGGCCACCTCGTGGGCGCCGGCGAGGGGATGCAAGGGGTGTTCCGGGGCGAGATCGAGGCCACCGCCAAGATGATGGCCAAGGCCCACGATGCCGGAGTGCCGCTTTTGTGCGGCTCGGAGTCGGGATTCGCCCTCACCCCCTATGGCCATTGGCATGCCCGGGAGATGGAGGTGCTGGTGGAGTCGGCGGGGCTGAGCCCGCTTCAGGCCATCGCCTGCGCCACTGCCAACGGCGCCATCGCCCTGCGCATGGAGGGCGAGGTGGGCACGCTGGCCCCCGGAATGGCCGCCGATGTGCTGGTGGTGGACGGCAACCCGGCCGCCGATGTCACTGTGCTGGCCGACCGGTCCAAGCTCCGCTGGGTGATCAGCCGGGGTCAACCGGTGGACTTGGACCGCTCCTGGCCCGACCGGGCGCCCATCCCCGGCGAGAAGGTGGCCAACTGGGCCGCCCGGATACTCACCTACGACCTGATCGGCTGATCCCGCATCGGCCATCCCCCTCCGCTCGATTTGTCCGCAGGAAGGTGGAGGGTTTGTTTGTGGGGATCGCCGAGGGTGTGGTGAACTTTCCGCCGTGCCCACGCTGCATGATGTCGACTTCATCCTCGAGTACCCCTACACCCGCACCACCGGGCCGGTCATCGGCCCGTTTTTGACCGGGCTGCGCGACGGCCGCATCCTCGGCCAGCGCTGCGGCGCCCGGGTGCTGTGCCCGCCCATGGAGTTCGACCCGGACGCCTTCGCCACTCTTGCGCCCGACCTGGTGGAGGTGGGCCCCGGCGGGGAGGTGGTGAACTGGACGTGGGTGGCCGAGCCGTCGGCCAAGCACCCCTTCGACCGGCCCTTCGGGTTCGCCTTCATCAAGCTGGACGGGGCCGACACCGCCCTGGTACACGCCGTGGACACCGGCGGCGACGCCGCGGCCATGGGCGTCGGCATGAGGGTGAAGGCCCAGTTCCGAGACGAGCGCCACGGCTCCATCGCCGACGTGTACTTCGTGCCCGAGGCCGACGCCGCCGATCAGGCCATCGAGCCCGGCGAGGAGCCGGTGACCATCACCGAGCACCTCATCAGCCTGCGGATACAAGAGCCGCTGTACCCCCACCGGGCCCGATTCGCCCAGGGGCTGCTAGACGGCAAGATCATCGGCCAGCGCAGCCCGGTCACCGGCAAGGTGTATGTGCCCGGTCGGGGCTACGACAACATGTCGCGGGTGCTGATGGACGAATCCGACGAGGTGGAGGTATCCGACGTGGGCACCGTGGTGGCCTTCACCGAGTTGAACCCGGTGCAGTACTACGGCCAGACCGAAACCGAGCCCTACGTGCGGTGCTCGATCCTGTTCGACGGCACCGACCAGCCGGTGATCGGCATCGACATCCGCGACATGACGGTGGACGAGATGCGGGTGGGCATGAGGATGCGCTGCATCTGGCGCGACCCCGAGGAGCGGTCGGTGGCCGAAATCGACAACCGCTACGGAAACGTCCCCGAGACGGTGTATGCCCGGTTCGAGTCCACCGGCGAACCCGACGTGCCCGCCGAGCAGATCAAGGAGCATTCATGGTAGACCAGGTGCCGCCAGCTGGCCGCCGCCCTGCCTGCGACCCAGAGGAGCGCCGGTGATGAAGCTCGCCGAAGACGTGGCCATCGTCGCGTTCTCGCAGACCCCCTCCTACGCCCAGTTCAACAACAGCGAGCCGGCCATGATCATGCCGTGCGTGAACTCGGTGATCGAGCAGGCGGGGATAGACCGCCACGACATCGACTTCACCATCGCGGGGAGCAGCGACTACCTGTCGGGGGTGCCGTTCACCTTCGTGATGAACATCGACGCGGTGGGGGCGTGGCCGCCGGTGTACGAGAGCCATGTGGAGATGGACGGCGCTTGGGCCCTGTTCGAGGGCTTTGTGCGGCTCCAGTCGGGCGACATCGACACCGTTTTGGTGTCGGGCTCGGGCAAGTGCTCGCCGGGCAGCTACCGGGAGGGCTTCTCCCTGCAGACCGATCCCTACGTGCATGCCCCCATCGGCCTCGACCCCCGGACGCAGGCCGGGTTGCAGGCCCAGGCGCTCATCGCCGCGGGCCAGGCCACCGAGCGGGATTTCGCCGAGGTGGTGGCTCGCAGCCATGCCAACGCCAAGAACAATCCCTACGCCCAGCTCAGCGGCGAGCCGTCGGTGGAGGAGCTGCTGGCCGAGCCCTATGTGCAGCAGCCGCTGCGCCGCCACGACTGCCCGCCCACCAGCGACGGGGCCGCGGCCATGATCATCGCCCGGGCCGACAAAGCCCGGGAGCTGTGCGACAGCCCCGTGTGGATCCGGGCCATCGACCACCGCATCGATTCGCACCACCCCACGCTGCGCGACCTCGCCGACTCGCCGTCGGTGCGCATCGCGGCCGACCGGGTGGGCCTCCACGACGGGCCGGTGGACATTGCCGAGCTCACCGTGACGTACAGCCCCGAGGAGGTCGTGTTACGCCGCGCCCTCGGGCTCGGCGCCGGCACCGCGGTGAACCCGTCGGGCGGGCCGCTCACCGGCAGCCCGTTCATGGCCGTGGGCCTCACCCGGGTGATCGAGCTGGCCCGGGCCATCCGCAACGGCGACGGGCGTCGGGGCGTGGCCCACGCCTCCAGCGGACCGGCCCTGCAACAGAACCTGCTCTGCGTCTTGGAAGGAGACGGATAATGCGCAGCCCTGCGGCGAGCCGCCCCGCATCGGGGAGAGCGGTCTGATGGCCCCGCGACCGTGCGCGGTGCTGGGCATCGGCCAGACCAAGTACAAGCGCCGCCGCGACGATGTGACGTTGGACGGCTTGGTGCGGGAGGCCACCCTTGGGGCCGTGGAGGACGCAGGGGCGTCCTTCGACGACATCGACGCCATCGTGATCGGCAAGGCCCCCGACGCCCTCGAGGGCGTGATGATGCCGCTGCTCAGCCTGTGCGACGCGCTGGGGGCCATCGGCAAGCCCATCCATCGGGTGCATACCGCCGGATCGGTGGGCGCGTCCACCGCCATCTCGGCCGTGAACCTGGTGGAGTCGGGCATGTACGACACCGTTTTGACCGTGGCCTACGAGAAGCAGTCGGAGGGCAACGCCACCTGGGCGCTGTCGGGCGGCAAGAGCGGCGGACAGGGCGCGGGCGGCACGTTCGCCCCGTGGATCCGCAACTACATCGCCCGCTCTGAGGCGCCCGAGCACATCGGCTGGATGGTGGCGGTGAAAGACCGGCTCAACGCCCTCAAGAACCCCTACGCCCACCTGCACCTGCCCGACATCTCGATCGAGAAGGTGCGGGAGTCGCCCATGCTGTGGGATCCGCTCCACTTCCTGGAGTCGTGCCCCTCGTCGGACGGGGCTGCGGCCATGGTGCTGGGCAACGACGACATCGCCAGGAAGTCGGGCCGCCCGCCCGCGTGGGTCATCTCCCATGCCAAGCGCACCGAGTTCGGCCAGTTCCCCGGGCGCGACACGGTGCGGCCCCAAGCCGGGGTGGAGTGCTCCGAGGCCCTGTACCGCAAGGCGGGCATCACCAACCCCCGAGAGCAGATCGACTGCGCCGAACTGTACGTGCCGTTCTCGTGGTATGAGCCGATGTGGTTGGAGGGGCACCTCATCGCCGAGGAGGGCGAGGGGTGGAAGATGACCGACGCCGGCGACACCGAGCTGGGCGGGTCGTTCCCGGTGAACATGTCGGGCGGCGTGTTATCGTCCAACCCCATCGGGGCGTCGGGCATGATCCGCTGCCTGGAGGCGGCCAACCAGGTGCGGGGCACCGCGGGCGAGTACCAGGTGCCGGGGGCCAAGATCTCCATCGGTCACGCCTACGGCGGCGCCGCCCAGTACTACGCCATGTGGATGGTGTCGTCTGAGCTGAACCCGGAGCTGTAGCGAGCGGTGGCGGGCATCGTCGAGGGCCGGGTGGCGGTGATCACCGGCGCTGCCCGGGGGCTGGGCCGGGCCCACGCCCTGGAGTTCGCCGCCGAGGGGGCCAGGGTGCTGGTGAACGATCTGGGGGTGGAGCGCGACGGCTCGGGCGGGGCGTCGGCGCCCGCCCAGGAGGTGGTGGCCGAGATCCGGGCGAGGGGGGGCGACGCCGAGGCCAACGCCGCCGACGTGGCCGACTGGGATCAGGCCGAGGCCATGATCGCCCAGGCGGTTGACCGGTGGGGCCGTCTCGACACGCTGGTGTGCAACGCCGGCTTCTTGCGCGACCGGATGCTGGCCACCATGGGCGAGTCGGAGTGGGACGCCATCATGCGGGTCCACCTCAAGGGGCATTTCGCCCCCGCCCGCCACGCGGTGGCCCACTGGCGCGACCGCGCCAAGGCCGGTGAGATGGTGCAGGGGCGGGTGGTCAACACCAGCTCAGGCGCCGGGCTTATGGGCTCGATCGGCCAGGGCAACTACGCCGCGGCCAAAGCCGGGGTGGCCGCGCTCACCATCCAGCAGGCCGCTGAGTGGGATCGCTACGGCGTGATGGTGAACGCCATCGCCCCCGATGCCCGCACCCGCATGACCGCTGGGATCATGTACACCGAGGAGGCGCCCGAGGGGTGGGACGAGAAAGATCCGGCCAACGCCTCTCCGCTGGTGGTGTGGCTGGGATCGGAGGCCTGCGACGTGACCGGCCGGGTGTTCGAGATCGCCGGGGGAGCGCTCAACGTGTGCGACGGCTGGCAGCACGGTCGTGTGGTGGACGCGGGGCGAAAGTTCGCGGCCGGCGAGGTCGGCGACGCGGTGCGCGCGTCGATTGCCGGGTCGCCCGATCCCGCCCCGGTGTACGGCGCCCGCTGAGCCCTCGTCCTAACGGCGCCCGCTGAGCCCTCGCTCTAACTGGGAATCTCCCGGAAGGGGACGCCCTTGTCCACCCGGATGTCGGGGGGCAGGCCCAGCACTTTCTCGCCGATGGTGTTGCGCTGGATGTCGTCGGTGCCGCCGCCGATGCGCGACGCCCACTGGCCCAAGAACTCGTATTGCCAGCGCCCCTCGTCGCGGGCGCTGTCGGCGTGGAGCATCCCGGAGGCGCCGTTCATGGCCATCACCAAGTCGCCCGTCTCCCCGAAGTGCAATGAGATGGCGAGCTTCATGGTGGAGCTCTCCGGGCCGGGCAGCTCCCCCCGGCTGGCCGCGGTCCGCATCCGGTAGCCCTGGTACTTCATGATCTCCATGCGGGTGTAGGCCTTGGCCAGCTCCTGGCGCATCGCCGGGTCGCGGTCGCCGCCGGTCTGGTGGGCCAGCTTCGCCAACTCCTCGAAGCGGGTCCGGGTGGTGGACCCCCCGATCAGGGCCCGCTCGTTGGAAAGGGTGGTCATGATCGGCCCCCACCCGGCGTTGACCCCGCCCAAGATGTTCTCGTGGGGGATCCGCACGTCCGACAGGAACACCTCGTTGAAGTGGGCCGCCCCGGTGATCTGCACCAGCGGGCGCACCTCGATGCCCGGCGTGGTCATGTCCACCAGGAAATAGGTGATGCCCCGGTGCTTGGGCTGGTCGGGGTCGGTGCGGGTCAACAAGATGCCCCAGTCGCTGTACTGGGCGCCGGAGGTCCACACCTTTTGGCCGTTCACCACCCACTCGTCGCCGTCGCGCACCGCGGCAGTTCGCAGCCCGCCCAGGTCGGAGCCGGCCACCGGCTCGGAGAACAGCTGGCACCACACCTCCTCGCCCTTCAACATGGCGGGCAGGTACCGCTCCTTCTGGGCGTCGGTGCCGTGGGCGATGATGGTGGGGCCGGCCATGCCGATGCCCACCGCGAACACCCCGGTGGCCTCCACCCGCTTGGCCTCCTCCTCTTTGAAGATGCCGTCGTGGATGCCGCTCAGGCCCTTGCCCCCGAACTCGACGGGCCAGGTGATCGATCCCCACCCGCCGTCGTACTTGGTGCGCTGCCAGGCCTTGCACCGGGCCACGTAGGCGTTCTCGACCTCGGGGTCGGAGATGGTGATGGCCGTCTGGTCGCGGCCGCTGCCGTCGGGGGGGAGGTTGGCCTCCAGCCATTGCACGCACTCGGCCCGGAAGGCGGCCTCTTGGGGGGTCTCGTCGAAATCCATGCCGCCCCGATGGTAGCCAGAGGGTTCCCGACAGGCCCCACCGGACGGCGGCAACCGGCGGTGGCGCGACCCGCATGTCGCGCATCCGCATCGGCCACGGGGTGGTGTGCATGCCATTCGGCTACAACCACCCCCTGCGGGCGGCCGAGCTGGGCATCGGGGCGCTGGTGCTGGGGTTCGCCGGGGCCGACGAGATCATGTGCATGATCCAGATGGGCACCATCCCCCAACAGGTCATGCTCGAGACCATCCGCCAATTCGGCCACCACGTCATCCCCCACTTCCGAGCCCAGGAGCCCGCAGCCTCATCTTGTTAGATTGATATGTGCTGAAAATAATTAATTTGCTTCTGTGATCGGCTAGGCTTCTTGGTACCATCGTTCCATGGCCACCCTCGTTGTTGATAAAGCGCCCACGCTCGATGGCGCTGCGCTTGCCGCTGAGGCGATCGCTGGGCATGATCCGCACGTTGTACGCGTCGTGGTGTTCGGGTCGGTGGCCAAGCAGACTCAAGAGCCCGGCTCTGACATCGACATCATGGTTGTCTTTGGCCCGCATCGTCTGCGCGGCGATGATCGTGGCGCGACGAAGTACACCCTGCGCCAAGCGGCTGAGTCCGCGTGCGGGATCAAGTGCGAGGTCATTCTCGCCACCATCGGCGAGTGGGAGTGGAGCTTGGAGCATGCCCGCTCCTCCGTTCTCGGAGAGGCGCACGCTCACGGCATCACCCTCTTTGAGCGCCCCTGCCCATCTTCGGCGTTATGCGCCGAGGAGATCACTGTGCTGCGAGACGACTGGAGCCTCGCCCTTCGAGACCTCGAAGAGGCTCACCGCAAGCACCTTGAACTGGTGCGAATCCTGAAATCCATCCCCAGGGAGGCAGCTGCGGGGGAGTGGTTGCCTGCCGACCGCGGCTATGCGTATGAGTCCGCGCTTGAGTCCGCCCATATGAGCATCGAGAAGAGCCTGACCGCGCTGGGCCGGCTCCACCTCCGCCGGTACCTCGACAACACCCACAACATAGATGCCATGGCCGAAAAGCTCCGGCCCACCCCGTCGGGCCCTTTCGTCTGCCGTGTGCTGGGCACGCTTGACACCGCCGAGGACGACGGCTCCCACACAAACTGGCGCCTCGCCCCCTACCGGGGGCAGTCGGACTCATTCCAACAGATGATCACCGTGCAGAACACCGCCACCCACCTACGCGCCGCCGCCAACCTCCTCGACCATGCTCTAGCCGCCATCGCCGAGTCCGCCC
>JAPYOC010000008.1 GCA_028278955.1 Candidatus Poriferisocius aerobius | reverse complement strand
GTGGTGGCCGCCGACTCCATCGCCTTCGGCACCTCAGAAGACACCGACCGCAACGTGCTGGTCACCGCGGGCCACACCGGCCGCTCCGCAGTGCCCTACCTGCGCCGCTGCCGCCCCCACGGCTTCATCTGCTCCGACGGCGGACGGGGCATGGACGACTCCGGCATGGCCGGACTCTACCTCGTGGAGGCCGACGGCCTCGCCGGCGCCACCGTGGACGCCCGCAGGGCCCGCATGGGCAACGGCCTGTCCCACTACCACGACGGCATCATCTCCGCCGCCAACGCCGCAGCCGCAACCGCTGGCGTGGAAATCGGCATGCCCTGCCCCCAAGCCGCCCACCTCCTACTACACCGATAAAAATCACGCCCCTACTCAACCCATGCGTCGCTAAACGCAGAAAGCTCCATTCTCGGGTTCTGCGATAGCGTGGTGAATTCATCGACTATGAGCCAAACAACAGGATTTCGCGAACGGCGATCGGGTGATTCAAGCACTTTTGCATCAAGAACCCCATTGAAGTAGTGAAACGTAACCTGAGAAACCTCGGCAGGTGCAAGACCTGCGGCAAAAGGCACTACTAAGTAATCTGTCTGTTCTATGTAGGCATTATCTGGAGTAAATATAATAACTGGATTTTCGCTATCCCACATAATACAGTGCTCATCTTCGCCAACAATGAGTAAGATAACCGTCAAGCAATATTCATTTTCTTGAGCTTGATCATCACTGGTGAGTTGAGTCAATTCAAACCGAAACTCTTCTCCTTGTAATTCAATCACATATGTTTGTTATCATCGGAACTACAAGAGCTGAGAAACAAAACGATAGCCCCTGCTACAATAACCAAGAGAACCAGTTGCCCATATGCTCGAATCATGCCTGTGACTTGAATCATGGTTGTTTATCCACAAGTTTCATAGGCTCTATATCTCGCATTCTTACGCATTCACTTAACCCTTTTATAGAACCTCACCAGCAAGCCTCTGCGGCGCAGCGAGCTGGAGGTGGGCGTGGCCTACGATACCAACCTCCAAACCGCAGCCGAGTGCCTGATCGAGGCGCTCGGGCGGGTGGAGCGGGTGAGCGCCGAGCCGCCGGCGACCCTGGCCCGCCAGCTCTCCCGGTGGCGGGTTGGCTCCGGCCTCTTGCGCCGCTTCAAACCGGGCAGCTGATCCCGACCGCCGACAATGCCGCCTGCCTGACCTGCGTGCCGACGATGCTGGTTGTAACCGATCTGGACCGGACGTTCTGGGGGCTGGACTGTGTCGCCCCGCGGGCCCACCTCGAGGCGCTGGCCGAGCTGGAGGGCGCCGGGCACCTCGTGCTGGCCGCCACCGGGCGAAG
Organism: Candidatus Poriferisocius aerobius; assembly: GCA_028278955.1. Taxonomy (GTDB): domain Bacteria; phylum Actinomycetota; class Acidimicrobiia; order Acidimicrobiales; family Bin134; genus Poriferisocius; species Poriferisocius aerobius. The sequence continues at coordinate 1,892 of JAPYOC010000008.1, read as the reverse complement.
GCTGCGCAACGTCGCCCGCTTGTTGGATGGCAACAGGATGCAGCTGCCTGCGGTTGCCCTCGACGGCGCAATCGGCATGGACTTCGCCACCGGGGAGCGCTTCTGCCGCATAGCATTCGACGCTGCTGCCCTGCGCGAGCTGCTGGACATCCTCGGCGCCTGCGGCATCCGGCCTTGCCTTTATATCGACGACCACGGTGAGCCCGGCGGCGACGTGGTGCTCCCCGAGAGCCCCACCTCGGTTCAGGCCCACTTGGAGTTCCTGGCAGAAGACGTGAACCACGGGCTCGGCCTCGACGATGTTGAGTCCGACGTGCTGGAGCTGGTGTTGACCGGCCTGCCATCAGAGCTGGCCCACACCGCGGCCGAGGCGGTTCATTCGCAGGCGCTGGGCGTTGCCCGCGTCGACGAGCCCGACCCCCTCTACGGGGGAAGCCGTCTCACGGTCTCGCCCCCCGGCGTGTCCAAGGTGTCCGGCGTCGAAGCCTTCTGCCGCTGGAGGGGGCTGCCTGTCGACTATGCCGCGGTCGGCGACGGCGTCAACGACCTCGAGCTGCTCGCCGCCGCCTCTATCAGCATCGCCGTCGCGGGCAGCTACGCCAGCCGCACCGCCAATGCTGACCGCATCATCGACCCGCCAGAGCAATCCGGCTGGGCCGCGGTGCCCGAGCTCGTGAGCAGAGGACCACAGGCCAAGCGCCGCTGAATGGTCGATTGTGCCGAACACTGGGGATTCACACAAATGGCCGGCTTGTTGCCACGCGCAGACCCAGACGCCGAATCGAAGCGGCTGACGCGACTATTCGGCCAAAAGGGAGCTCACCAGGCGGTTGAGGCTGATGCCGTCCTCCGCAGCGCGCATCACAAGATCTCGATGGGTCTGCGGCGGGACGCGCACCACGAACTTGCCGCTGTATGCGCGACTAGCCAACGGTTCGGGCGGCGTCTCGTTGTTGGCCGACATGTCAGCTATGGCATTGCGCACAACCTCTCGGATTCCGGCAAACGCCTCCTCGGGCCCAGGTGCCAGCCAGCTCAACGACGGGAACTCCAAGCACAGGCCCACATGTTCCTCGTCTTCAGCCGACCAGGTAACTCGATAGGTATAGCGATCACTCACCGCCAGCCTCCAACCTCTCTATTGCCTTCAGGAGCTGCCTTACCTGGTATGGCTTGGCCATTCCTTTGTGATTCTGAATATTCACTCTCGGGTCCCCTGCCCATGGCATGCGATACACCCGGTGGCTGCCACCCGACTGGCGGGGCTGACCGAAATACGCATCACACACCCTGACGAGATCAGCAAATCGCACCCCTTTTGGACTCCTGCGGAATCCCTCGACCAGACCTTCCACATCCACAAGAGCACGGTACCAATAATAGTACTATACTGTCAATCGCTGCCGGGTCTGTCGGGAATTTTGTGTATCGGGCGTGTTCGTTGGCACCTCAAACCCCTCCCCCGCCTGCTTAGCGCTGCTCGCGGCAGCCTGTGCCAGCCCGCTGCTCAGCCGCCGACGGCCAGCCAGGTGACGAGGTGTGAGTGAGGTTGCCCCCTTTTTGTGGAGGCATGCTCTGTGAGGAGGAGCTATGTCCAGGCCGCGAAGAAAATTCGACCGGGAGTTCCGCGATGGTGCTGTTCGGATTGTCAAGGAGACCGGCCAGCCGGTGGCTGAGGTGGCCCGGGCGCTGAGAGTGCCCGAGTCGACGTTCTACAAGCACCTCGACCGGCCCCTGACCGGCCGGTAGTTGCGCCGCCGGTCCACGGACGCCGAGATGCGCCGGGCGTTCGCCAAAGCCTGCGACCGCCCCGGCATCGCCCAACCCACCGGCAGAACCAGCAACGCCTTGGACAACGCCCCCGCCGAGCCGTTCCTCTCCACTACCCCCCC
>JAPYOC010000079.1 GCA_028278955.1 Candidatus Poriferisocius aerobius | reverse complement strand
TTTGGCCGGTCACCTCGATTAGGAGGTAACCATGTCATTGATGGAAAAGGAGGGGTCGGCGGGCAGGATCACCATCTCGTCGTCGCCGTCGAACACTTTGGCGCTGCGGCGCTGGTGCTGGCGCTCTTGGCGGGTCAGCCCGCCGTAGCCACAACTTGCTCTGTTGATTTGCCCTGTTGATCGCGCCGGGGTTGGGGAGAGCGAAACCGGGCGGAGGTTTGCGCCAGCCCTCAGTGGGGTCTCAGGTCTGCTGCTTCTCAGATGCAACGATGCTGCTGACTGTTTTGCGGTTGAGCCCGGAAACCTCGGCAATCTGGCGGAGCGAAGCGCCGACGCGATGGGCGACCCTGATCATGTCGTCTCGGATTGCGGCTTCCCTATCGGCTCGCTCAGAACTCAAACCCACTACTGCCAGCGCCGCACCAATCTCGCCGTCTTGGCCAGCCCGGTACTTCTCCACCCGCCCAACAGCGGCAAGAACATCTGTTTCGCTATAGCTCATGGAGTCCCCCCAGTCCATCGGCCAGCTTGTCTCGAATCGCCATCAACAGCGGAACTCGCGGCGACAAATCGCCAACGGCCTGTGCATCATTGAGGTGGGCGAGGACCATCCCCATCAATTCCAGGGCTTCTATGCGCTCAAGCTCAAGGCGGACCATTGGTGCGATTCTAGCCAATAGTGGGCCAAAACGGGCCAAGGACTGGCAGCTTCGGAAAACCGGTTGCCAGCAGCCGGGCACTCTTGGCGGTCAGCTTCGGACGAAGGCGAGGAGCGGGGCGATCTCGCCGAGGTCGGCGGATTGCAGCGCCGACAGGTAGGCCCGACGGAGGTCGCCGGTGGCGAGCTCGAGATTGCGGCCCCAGCTGAACGCCTCGGTGCCAAGCGCTCGTGCGAGGTAATCGGCTGCAACCCGGCCGTGGCGGCCGTTGCCGTTACGGAACGGGTGGATGGCGACCAGTCGGTGGTGGAACCGCACGGCAATCTCATCGATGGGGAACGTCTCAGAATCGACCCACCAGGCGATATCGTCGGTGAGCGAGCGCACGGCCACGGCAATCTGGGCGGGTTCGATGCCGATGTTGGTCTCACGGGTGCGGTATTGGCCCGCCCAGCTCCAGACTTGCCCGAACATCGCGTCGTGCAGGTCGCGGAGGTATCTGTCGTCGAGCAGCTCCTCCGCTCGGGGTGGGCGGCGCAGCAGGGCCTGGACGATGTTGCGCTGCTCCGCGTCGAACAGGTCGCCCCGGGTGGCGATGTAGCTCGGGATCAGTCCATCGTGGTCTTCGGGAGACAGCTCCGTGTGGCCCTCTCCAATGGGCATGAGGGCGTCGGTCACGGTGAGGCGCCCCGCTCCTCGGCCCACAGGCCGCGCCGGCCGGCGAGGCGGACCGCCAGCTCCTCGATTTGGTCGGTCAGCTCCTGGCTGCTGACCGCCTGATCCTCGAGCCGGCTGTGCTGGGACACTGCCGCCAGATGCTGGACCGCCCGGCGCCTCGCCTGGTTCATCATGGTCTCTTCGAGGGTGGTCTCGGGGACCAGGGCATAGACCAGCCGGCAATTCATGGCTTGGGCCGCCCTCTCAAGGGTGTTCAATTGGATGGCGTCGTGCTGCTCGCTGCGCTCGATGTCGCTGATGGTCTGCTGGCGGACCCCCATGCGGGAGGCCAATTCGCCGGTGGTCATGCCCAGAGCGTCGCGAATCGCCCGGATCCACCCTTTGTGGGGGCGCGTGAGGCTGCCGGGCGAGGGGAGGGCTTTGAGGCGGTCGTCGAGTCGGTGTCGGGCTAGTTCGGCATTCGGCATAAGACAAAGAGTACAGGATAAAGCTTGTTAGATCAACTGTTATTTACAGGGAAAAGCCTGTAGAAATGGACGGAAAGGGGGAGCTCACGACCGATCGAGGACCCTCACGCGGAGGTTGTTGAGAACCGAGACGGTGGCGAACTGGCGGGTGCGCTCGCGGTCGAAGGGGAACACGGCCCTGTTGGCCTCCACCTCGCCGGCCACCAGGGTGGCCATCCACACGATGCCGGGATCCTCGCCGTCGAGGGGGTCGGGGCCGGCCACGCCGGTGACGGCGACCGCGCAGTCGGCGCCCAGCAGCTCGGCGGCGCCCCGGGCCATTGCCGTCACGGCCTGCTCGCTCACCACCGGGCCCTCGGGAACGCCCAGCAGATCGAACTTCACGTCGCCGGCATAGGACACCAAGCCCCCTCGGAACACGTCGCCGGCCCCGGGCACAGCGGTAAGCCGAGAGCCGATCAGGCCACCGGTGAGCGACTCGGCCAGCGCCAGCGACCACCCCCGCCGCCGCAGGGCCTCAAGCACGGCTGATTCCATGGTCTCATCGTCGGTGCCGAACACGATGTCGCCGATGATGCCCCGCACGATCTGCTCCTCGTTGGCCAGGACCGCGTCGACGGCCTCCTCGCTGGGGGCCTTGGCGGTGAGCCGCACCTTGAGGCCTTCCATCCCCGAGGCCAGAAAGGCAATGGTGCACTCGCCGGCCTCGTTCAGCCGCTCGATCTCCTCGTGCAGTTTCTCAGCCAGCCCCGACTCGGAATCGCCCCAGGTGCGCAGGGTACGGCTCTTGATGACCGAGGTTATCCCCGCCCGCTGCTTGAGGTCGGCCAGCACGCACTCCCCCACCATCTTCTGCATCTCCCAGGGCACGCCGGGCACGGCGTACACCGCCTTGCCCCCGGCCTCCACCTTGAAACCGGGAGCGGTGCCGGGCATCACCGGCAGCACCTCGGCCCCATCGGGCACATCGGCCTGGCGCAGGTTGTTCTCGGGCATGGCCCGCCCCCGGCCTCCGAAGACGGACGAGATCCGCTTCACCAGATCGTCGCGGCGCACCAGCCCCACCCCCAACGCCGCGGCGATCACCTCTCGGGTGATGTCGTCTTGGGTGGGGCCCAGCCCGCCGCACATGATGACCGAGTCGCTGCGCTCTAAGGCGTGGCTGAGCACCGCCCGCATCCGCTCGAAGTTGTCGCCCACTTTGACCTGGTGGTGCGAGTCGATGCCGGCCAGCGCCAGCTGCTCGCCGATCCACGACGAGTTGGTGTCGATGATCTGGCCGAGCAAGAGCTCGGTTCCCACCGCGATGACTTCACAGTTCACGCCCGGAGGCTATAGCTCAAAGAGCATCTCATCCCAAAGAGCGGCCGTCCGTGGTCTGCGAGGCCCACCACTAGGGATTGCTACTCGCGACCGGCTGCGGCGACGGCCCCGGCGCGTCCGTCGGCCCAGTAGCGCCAGCCGGTGTAGACGGTGATGGCCACCGCCAGCCAGATGGCCAGTGACGGCGCCCAGTCGTGGGTTTCCAGCGGGGGCAGGCCGGCCACCGAGAGCGCCGCTCCCTGCACCAGCGTCTTGAGCTTGGCCGAGTGGCGGGCCGGAAGCGAGAGGCCCTCTCGGGCCCACCTGATCCGGGCCGCGCTCACCAGCAGCTCCCGCACGGTGATGATCAGCACCGGCGCCCAGAACAGCCGGTCCACGGCAACGAAACACCACCCCGCCCCCAAGATCATCACCTTGTCGGCAAGGGGATCCAAGAACGCCCCCCAGCGGCTGACGCTGTCGGAGGACCGGGCGAGCTTGCCGTCGTAATAGTCGCTGGCCCCCAGCACCCAGCCCACGGCGACCGCTGTCCACGAGGTGCCCATGGTGTCGGACGCAGACAGAATGAGCACGAACAAAAGCGGCGACAGCAGAATCCGCCCCATCGTGATCAGGTTGGCCGCCAACCGAAGGTCGGCCCAGGAATAGGCCCCTACCGGGCTCACGGTGAGACCGCCCCGGCCACCAAATCGGGACCGAGGGCATCGAGCACCCGCACGGTGTGGAACTGCCCGACGGCCAGATCCTCGGGCACGGATATGACCCCGTCGATCTCCGGGGCTTCTCGGTAGCTGCGGGCCAGGCCGGGGAAGTCCACCAGCACTACGACTTCGCGCCCGATGAGCCGGTCGCGTTTGGCCGCGGTGATCTCGTCTTGGACCTCGGCCAGCTCGCGGCGGCGCTCGGCGGCCAGCTCGGGGGGGACTTGTCCGTCGAGGGAGACGGCGTGGGTGCCCTCCTCCGGGGAGTAGGCGAAGAAGCCGCACCAGTCGAGGCTGGCAGCGGCCACGAAATCCAGCAGGGCGTCGTGGTCGGCCTCCGTCTCGCCGGGATAGCCCACGATGAAGTTGGACCGGAAGACCGCCTCGGGCCAGCGGCTGCGGATGGCGGCGATCCGGGCCGCGAAGCGGTCGCCGTCGCCCCAGCGCCGCATCCGGGCCAGCAGCGGACGGGAAACGTGCTGCAACGACAGATCGAAGTAGGGCACCCCGGTGGCGCATATGGCGTCGATCAGCGGGTCGGTGAGATCAGACGGGTACAGGTACAGCAGGCGCACCCAGTCGACCCGCTCGCCAAGCGACTCCACCAAGGGCACGATTCCCCGCTCCCCTCGGCCCTGGTCGCGCCCGTAGGAGGCGAGATCTTGGGCTACCAGCACCGCCTCTCGCACCCCGAGCCCCTCCACCTCGGCCACGATGGCCTCCGCCGACCGGGAGCGCTGCGGGCCCCGGAAGCTGGGAATGGCGCAGTACCCGCAGCGCCGGTCGCAGCCCTCGGCGATCTTGACGTAAGCCCACGGCGCCCCGGCCGGCGGCCGGGGCAGGTTCAGCAGATCGAACGGAGGGGGCGCCGTCGAGGCGGCCGAGGGTTCGGAAGGTTTCTGCCCGATGGCCACCGGCACGCCGAAACCGGCCACCCGGTCGGCCTCGGGCAAGGCCTCGGCGAGCTCGTCGCCGTAGCGCTCGGCCATGCAGCCCGTGACCACCAACTCGGCACCGGCGGCCGCCGAGCGCAGCGCCAGCACCGTGTCCACCGACTCCCAGCGGGCCTCCTCGATGAAGGCGCAGGTGTTCACCACCACCAGATCGGCTTCTTCCGGCGCACCGGCGGCGACCATCCCGTCTCCGACCAGCAGGCCGGCGATCTTGTCGGAGTCCACCTGGTTTTTGGGACATCCCAGCGTCTCAACCCAAAACCGTCGCACCGTATGTCGCACCATGGGGAGGCTAGTGGCGTGTCGCAGGAAGAGCGCCGGGGCCGCTAGCCCCAGGCGCCTCCTCAACCGCCTCGGCCACAGGAGCGGCAGCCAGATTGGCGCGCCGGCTCGCATTCTCTTCGTGGTCGGACACCAGAAATGGCAGCGACCCCAGGTACACGGCCAGCAGGAGTGCCCCCTCCCACCACCTCTCCAGGCCGTCGCCCTGAAACATCAGCACCCAGGCGACCACGGAAATACCGATCATGATCCACACCGCCAGGCCGGAGAGGTTCGCGTCGACCAGCGGTCCGGGGCCGACCAGCGCCACCACTGCGCTCACCAGCAGGCTGTTGAACGTGTTGGAACCCAATATGTTGCCCACCAACAGGTCGGCCTGTCCCCGGCGGGCGGCCTGCACGCCGGTGATCAGCTCGGGCAGCGAGGTGCCGACCGCCACCAGTGACAGCCCCACGAACCCTGCGCCCAGCCCGACCTCTTCGGCGATGTCCACCGCACCGGTCACCGCCATCTGGGCGCCGAGTACCGTGGCCGCCAACCCCAGCAGGGTGCGCCCCAGCTCGGCGGACTGGCTGATCGGCTTGTCAGGGGACGAGGCATCGGCTGCGCCGGCATCATGGTTCGGGCGTTTCACGATGATGGCCATGGCCAGTGTGAACCCCGCCAGCAAGACGATGCCCTCCCAGCGCTCGAAACCATCCTGCACCAGCACCCAGAACAAGAGCACGGCGCCCAGCGAGACCACGCCTTCTCGCCACAGGGTGCTGCGGGCGACTCGGATATAGCGGCCAGCAACGGCCACCGCCCCCACCAGCGCGGAGACGCCCAGCACCAGGCTCAAGTTGGCCACGTTGGAGCCGATGATGTTGCCCACTCCCAAATCCGGGTTGCCATCGGCAGCGGCCAGCCCCGACACCAGCATCTCGGGAGCGCTGGTGCCGAAGCCGATGACCAGCGCGCCGACCACGATGGGCGAGATCCCCCGGGCGAAGGCCAGCCGGGATGCGCCGATCACCAGCTGGTCGGCGCCCACCGCCAGCACGAGGAGGCCGCCTCCCAACAGGACTGCCGCTACTGCCACGAACCGAGACTACCGAGGTTCAAACTGGGTTCACCCAGCTGCTCACCCGGCCAGCTCGTCGGGCGACATCAGCACCTCTCTGGCTTTCGAGCCCTCCGAGGGGCCGACCACGCCCCGCTGCTCTAGCAGATCCATCAGCCGGCCGGCGCGGGCGAAACCCACGCGGAGCTTGCGCTGGAGCATCGATGTGGAGCCGAGCTGGCTCTCCACCACCAAGCTCATGGCCTGGGCCAACAACTCGTCGTCCTCGTCGCCTCTCCCCGCCGAAGCAGTCGGCGGGGCGGGGGCCAGCGGATCGTCGTCGCCGTCTTCCCCGTCGGAGGCCACCGCAGAGCTGCCGGGTTTGGCCGCCGCCTGCCGCCGCCAGGCGGCCACCACGCTGCGGACTTCCGACTCGGTGACCCACGCGCCCTGGATCCGCTGGGCGGAGGTTGACGTCGGGCTGATCAGCAGCATGTCTCCCCGGCCCACAAGGCGCTCGGCGCCCTGCTGGTCGAGGATGACCCGGCTGTCGGTCTGACTGGACACGGCAAAGGCCAGCCGGGCCGGGATATTGGCCTTGATGACCCCGGTGATCACGTTGATGGACGGCCGCTGGGTGGCGATCACCAGGTGGATCCCCACCGCCCGGGCCTTCTGGGCGATGCGGCAGATGGAGTCCTCCACATCGCGGGGGGCCACCATCATGAGGTCGGCCAGCTCGTCCACCACCACCAGGATGAGCGGCAGCCTCTCCTTCGGCTCGGAATCCCCGACCCCTGGCTCCCGGTCGTCCTCGAACAGGCCCTGGTCGCAGGCGGCGTTGTAGCCGCCGATGTCGCGGACGCCCACCGTGGCCAGTATTTCGTAGCGGCGATCCATCTCCCGACAGGCCCAGGCCAGGGCATTGGCCGCCTTTTTGGGGTCGGTGACCGGCTGGGTCAGCAGGTGGGGCACATGCTCATACTGGGCCATCTCGACCATCTTGGGATCGACCAGGATCATGCGGACCTGCTCTGGGGTGGAGCGCATGAGCACCGACGTGATCATGGAGTTGATGCAAGACGACTTGCCCGCACCGGTCGCCCCGGCAATGAGGATGTGGGGCATCCGGGTCAGGTCCATCATCACCGGCTTGGCGTTGATGTCCCGGCCGATGGCCACCTCGAGGGGGCGGGTGGCGTGGCGGGCCTCGGCCGAGGTCAGAATCCCGCCCAGCGACACCACCTGGCGGTCGCGGTTGGGCACTTCCACGCCGATGGCCTGGCGGCCGGGAATCGGGGCCAGAATGCGGACATCGGGCGAGGCCATGGCGTAGGCGATGTCCTTGCTCAAGCTGGTGACCCGGCTGACCTTGACGCCGGGGGCCAGCTCCAGTTCGTAGCGGGTCACGGTGGGGCCGACCACCATCCCGACCAGCTTGGTCTCCACGTCATGGGCCGCCAGGGCCTGCTCAAGGGCGGCGCCCTGCCGGGCGGCATCTTCGTGGTTTCCCCTCTGGGGATCGGATCCGCCCAGAAGCTTGAGCGGGGGGAGCTTCCACTTCGACGGCTTCGAGCCCGTCAGCGCCTCGTCGCCCACGATGGCCGGTGCCCGCCAATCGGGCTCAACTCCAGACAAGGTCGGACGGGGTCCGCCCGGCGGATGTGAATCGCCCTCCGGCGCCGGTGCCGGCTCGGCCTGCGGATGTGAATCGCCCTCCGGCGCCGGCTCAGGCTCAAGCTGCGGAGAGGGTACGACCACCACCTCGGATTCGGGCGGCGATTCGGGCGGCGCAGCCTGCGGCTCAGCCTCTCGGCCGCGGTCGGGCACCGCTTCGGCCGGTGTCGCAGGAGCAGCAGCACCGGTGGCCGGGCGAAAGGCCCGGACAAGGCCGGCCTTGAACTTGGCGCCGTCTACTCGACGAGCCCAGGCCCGCAGCGACATCCGGGTGAGCACCGCCGACCCCAAAAGGC
>JAPYOC010000078.1 GCA_028278955.1 Candidatus Poriferisocius aerobius | reverse complement strand
CGGTAGGGGTCGAGCCACCCGAGACGCAGCCGCGCTGGCCGAGTACTGCGGGAACTACGCCGAAGAGCACGGTGAGAGGCCCAGTGCGCTACAGGCTTCCCGCTCGATGGGGATCAAGCCCGGCAGCGGGCCGATCAAGCGAGCTCGAGGCTGGCACCGTTACATAGACAGTCTGGGTCTGCTCTCAAGCGCTCAGCAACACACTGTGGAGGAGTGCGGCGATGTATTGAGGGGGATTGAAACAGAGCACATCACCAAGTCGTACAAGCTGGTGGCGTTGCATGCGATGCTTGAGCTGGGCGTGGTGTGCGGGCCGGTATCGGTGGAGGAAGTGGCGAGGAGGTCGCTTTTGGACATTCGCGCAGATCGTCGGCTCCGTGCCGACATTCAGGTACAGGAGATTGCCGATTTAGACGAGGTATCGGCGGAGAAGTGGCGTTCTTATTGGTTAAAGTGGCCGCTGCAACATCTTTCCGACAAGCCGGGAAAATCCCTGTTCAGCCACGAGCCCGGCAACCACGGCGGAATGATGGCACCCGCGTTTTCGGTGCCCCAAGAGAGACGGGATGTCTTCGTGGAAATGGCTACAGAGATCGTGGCCTGGCGGCTTCAAGACTACCTGATGTCGAGGTCAGAGGTGCCCGCGCCCTCAGCCCTGCCCCAACCGAGCGAGCCGCAAGCCCCGGCGTCTGGCCGCCTTGAGGAGTCCGGCTAAGCAGCCTTCAGCCTGAGCCGGTGCCGGCTATCGGGGTGTCGGCTGAGGGGCCGTGAGCCGCCAGCGGGTGAGAGGGCTTCGCCTCGCTGCCTCGGTCGGCTCGGCTCGCCCCCTTGGCGGCGGCCTGCCCGCTACGGCCAATGATGTACGTGTGGGGCCCGGGGGCCGAGGTGGGAGGTGAGAGCGGAGAAGTCAGGGGCATCAGCGGTGAGAATGCTGTCGTGGAGGCGGAGCGAAAGGGCCACGATGTGGGCGTCGACGACGTCGGCGGTCTGAGACCTTCGGAGTAGGCCTCCCACAATCGGGGCATCAGCACGGGTGAAATCGTGTACCTCCACTGCTCCGAGGAATTTGGCGAGCCTGGCTTGCCGGCTTCCGTCGCGCCATATCTGGGCGACAACCGGAGCGGTCGTGTGAAGCAGAGCGCCCTCCTGCAAGGTGGCGGCCAAGAATGATTGAGCGGTGTATTCGCCTCTGTCGATTGCAATCAGAAGCCCCGTGTCGAGGATCACCGAGGGAAGTAGCGGCGGCGCATTGAGGCGATGTCTTCGGGGGCTGGGGTTCCTGCCTCTTCGGCCCATTCGTCTAGGAACTCGCGGATGGCTTCGCGCTGGCGCTTTTGTTGGGCGAGGAGGTGGATGCCCTGTCGGATGGCGCCTGATTGGCCTCCGTACTCGTCGGCTAGATCAGCGAGCAATTCCCGCTCCTGATCGCTGAGTCGCACTGTGGTTGTGGTGCTCACAGGCAAAACTGTAGCACAAATGTGTGTGCGACTGCCGGGTGCTATGCCACCCAGCGGCGACGGCTTGTGAGTCGGGACAGGGCGGCCAGCAGGAGGCCGGCGAGGACGAGGGTGGCGGCGATGATGAAGAGCAGGCGGCTCTCAGCGCCGGTGGTGGGGAGTTCTTTGCTGCCCATGTCGTCTGTGCTGTCTATATCGTCGGCCATGTCGTCTGTGCCGCTGCCGTCTGTGCTGTCGTCGGATGCGGCCGTGGTGATGCGGCCGGTGCCGCCCTCGGGGTAGCGCTCTGCGGTGATGGTTCCCGCCAAGCCCTGGCTGATGTAGGCGGCCAGCGACTGCTGGTCGGTCAGGCCCAACAGGGTGCGGGCGCCGTCTCCGAAGAGGTATTGGTCGCCCCCGTTGGCCAGGAAGTCGAGCGTGATGAGGGTGATCGAGGGGGCAGCCTTCACCACGGCGCCCTCGCTGACCAGCTCGGTGCCGTCGTCCAGCACGATGGACCGCACCCGGGCGCCGGCCACCGCGACCATGTCGTCGACGCCGATCTCCTGGGGCGTGCCGGCGGGGTCGTAGACCAAGCTCATGCCGGCGATCTGGGCGAAGCGGCCGCTGGAGTCATCCACCCTCGACACCGCGTTCTCGAACAGCACCTTCATCTGCGACGGCGACACGTCCTCGATCACGGCGGCGATGTTGCCGAACGGCAAGATGTTGAAGGTCTCGAGCCGGCTGACCGGGCCCTGGGAGATCACCGAGTCGTTGCGTATGCCGCCGCCGTTTTGGATGGCCACCACGGGCTGGGGAACACCGAAGTCCGCGGCCAGGCGCCTCCCGTTCCATAACAGGGCGTCGGATACCAGGTTGCCCAGGTTGGTCTCGGAGGTGCGTATTCCCGGCGAGCGGCGGCCGTCGAGGGGAACCTCGGTGGCGCCCACCGGGTTGGCGGCCAGCTCGGCGAGGGCTGCGGCCACCGGCTCGGTCACCTGGGCCGCCACGTCTGGGTGCGGGGCCACCGCGTCGGGCTCGTCGCCGCCGGCCACCCGCCGGAGCCCGCTGGTGTCGTTGATGCCGGTCACGTTGCCGTCGGCGTCGATAGACAAAACAAGCCGCCCCACATAGGTGTAGTCGCCGGGCGTGGTCACAACCGCCACGCTGGCCCCGTCGGCCAGGGTGGCCGAGAGGGGATAGGACCCGTCCGGGTCGCCGTCGCCGGGCAGCAGCAGGGTGCTGTCGTCGGCCAGCAGGGCGCCGCTGCCGCCGGCCACGATGGCGTCCACCCCGGTCAGCTCGGCGGCCAGCGCAATCTCGGCGCTGAGGGCCTGCAAGTGGGTGGACAAGATGATGATGTCCACACCGTCGGCGGTGAGGCGGTCGATCTCGGCCTGCACCAGCTCGGCGACGTTGGACAGCACCGCCACATTGCGGGGGCTGGAGATGAACGACAGCTCTGGGGTGGTGGCGCCGATGATGCCGATGCGCCGGCCCTGCTTCTCCACCACCACCGAGGCGGCGATCCGGCCCTGCTCTTGCAGCGCGGCCAGCGCGGGCTCGCCCGAGAAGTCGAGATTGGCGCTGATGAACGGTGCGGTTGTGGTCTCGGCGATGAACCGGGCCAGAAGATCGGGCCCCAGATCGAACTCGTGGTTGCCGATCGTCAAGGCGTCGTAGCCGATCAGGTTGAGGGCCAACGCGTCGTAGAACGGGCTGCCGTCGCCGAGGCTCACCGAAAGCTCGGGGCCGCTCAAGAAGTTGTCGCCCGAGGAGATGGTGACCACTGCGGCGCCATCGTCTGCGGCCTCGGAGCGGAGCTTGTGGACCAGGGCGGCGAAGCGGGCCGCACCCCCGTACTCGGGCAAATCCGACGAGGCCTGCACCAGCTGCGACTCGCCGTCGTTGTGGTGCAAGATCACCAGTTGCAGCTCGGCGCCGTCAGCGGCTGCGCCGCCGTCGTCTTGGGCGTAGGCCGTCGCTGCGCCCAGCAGGGCGGCAGCCAGCCCCAGCGTGATCAATGCCTCCACGAACCGTCGGATTCTCACTGGCCGACTCCTTTTTTCGTCCGTCTCCGCCCGGTCCGGTCGTCCGGGCCTGTCTTGGCACACTTTTTCATTTGCGCGTTTTCCCACGGCGAATGGAGTGCGAACCCCCGGTGAACACTCGGCGGCAAGGTCGCTTCAAAGTCTGGAAAAGTACTTGGCCAAGTTCTTGCTGTTCGAATGAGTTGGCACAAGATGGCGCCGATAGCTGAGATGGCTCCCGCGTGACCGACTTCGCCCCAACCCCTTCCCCGAGGATATTCGCGTCGCTGGCCAACCGGGACTACGCCCTCTTGTGGTGGTCGGGGCTGGTGGCGTTCTTGGCCGTCGGCATGCAGATCCTGGCCCGGGGCTGGCTGGCCATCCAGCTCACCGACAGCAACTCCAGCTTCGCCCTGGTGCTGTTGGCCTTCGGCGTCGGCATGGTCACCGTCACCCCCTTCGGAGGGGTGGCCGCCGACCGCTTCCCCCGGCGGGCGCTCATCATGGGCGCCCACATCTCGCTCAGCCTCAGCGCGCTCTGGCTGGGGGTCATGGTGGTGCTGGGCTTGGAGCGGTTCTGGATGCTCCTGCTGGCATCGCTCATCCAGGGTTCGTCGTTCGCGTTCATGGGACCGGCCCGCATCGCCATGACCGGCGAAGTGGTGGAGCGCGGGCTTCTCTCCAACGCCATCTCGCTCACCCAGCTGACCGTGGCCAGCTCCCAGACGGTGGGGCCGGCGCTGGCCGGGGTGCTGGCCGACACCCCCGGTTTCGGGCTGGCCGGGGTGTACCTGCTGAGCGCGGGCCTCACCGCCGTGGGGACGATCCCCGTGCTGATGCTGCCGGTTTCGCGCCCTGAGCGACGCGAGGCCCGCAGCCCCCTCGGGGAGATCGCCGAGGGGGTGGCCTACGTCGCCCGGCTGCCCTACCTGCGGGTGGTGGTGATCTCCACCGCGCTCATGCTGTTGGTGGCCATGCCCTACCTGGCCTTTCTGCCCAAGTTCACCGAGAGCGTGTTCGGGGTGGGGGCGCTGTGGCTAGGTGTGCTCCAGGGGGCCAACGCCCTCGGCGGCACCTTCACCGCCCTGCAGGTGGCCCGGATTCGCGACAACGCCCGGCTGTGGCGGCTGCGGGTGGCCAGCTTGGCGGTGGTAGCCGTCGGCGTGGGAGCGCTGGCCGTCACCCCCAGCCACCTGGCGGCGCTTCCGGTGCTGTTCGTGCTGGGAGGGGCGGCCACCACGTTCCAAACCGCCAACATGTCGGTGTCGCTGCTTCTGGCCCAGCCCGCCTACCACGGTCGGGTGCAGAGCCTGGTGATGGTCGCGTTCAGCGCCCAGAGCCTGGTGGCGTTCCCGCTCGGCGCTCTCGCCGACCAGATCGGGCTGCGGGAGATGCACGGCTACATGGCCGCGGCCACCGTCGGGGTGGTGGTCTGGTCGGTGTTCGCCGGTCGCAGCGCCAGCGCCAAAGTCGCTGGGCCGGGGGGTGCTGTCCGATAGCTCTGCCAACCCCCGGGCCTGGCACCCCTCAGTGCATCAACCCCGGATAGAACGGTCTTACGCCAACACGACCGCGCGCCGCGCTCGACATACCACTAGGCCCGGGCGCTGACCAGCCAGGCGGCGGCGCCCAGGGTGATGCCGTCGGGGGTGCGGCGGCGATCGACCATGGCGCCCAGGGCGGCTTTGACCCGGTCGATCACGTGCACGTCGGCGTTGTCGGGGACGACCGCTCCGGGCAGCAGGTCCATGTAGTAGCGGATCAGCTCATCGGTAGTACCGCCGCCGATCTTCACCGGCAGGTCGTGGGGGGTGATATCGATGTCCAGCAGTCCGGCCTCAGTGAGGATCGAGCTGATGCGATCGGCCGCGGCCAGCGAGAACGGCCCCGGCGCGCCGGGATCTGTCGGGTCGGGCGGGCCCAGCACCTCGGCGACGGCCTGGCCGGGCTCGGTGACCCAGGAGTTCTCGGCCGGCGACCGCCAGCAGACGAAGCTCAGCCGTCCGCCGGGTCGCAGCGCCCGTCGGAGGTTGTTGAAACCGGCCACCGGTTCGGCGAAGAACATGATCCCCATGCGGGAAAAGGCGGCGTCGAAGTGGCGGGGCTCGAATTGGTGGGCCCCGGCGTCGGCCACCACGAAGGAGGTGTTGGCCAAGCTGGCCTCTTCGGCTCGGCGGCGGGCCTCGTCCAGCATGGGCGCTGAAACGTCCACCCCGGTGGCGTGCCCGCCGTGGCCCACCAGGCGGGCCAGCTCCAAAGTAGTGGTGCCGGTGCCGCACCCGATGTCCAGCACGTGTTCGCCGGTGCTGGGGTGCAGCCGAGCTATCGCCGCCTCTCCCAGGGATGCGAGCATGGTGTCGAGCCTCTCCCGGTGCTCGACCCACATCGGACCCCGGTCGTTCCAATAGAGGCACAGCTCCTGGGCGACGTCGGCCATCGCCCCAGTCTGCCAGAACGGCCCGCTGGGCCGCAGCGACATGGTCTTGCGGGCTCTTGAGCCGACGATTGGAGCGACGCCGGCGGCACGGCGGCTACAGTTCCCGGCGGTGAAGCCTGCTCCCTTCGACTATCACGCTCCCGAGTCGGTGGCCGAGTCGGTGGCCTTGCTCGACGAACACGGCGACGACGCGAAACCGCTGGCCGGGGGGCAGAGCCTGGTGCCCATGCTGGCTATGCGCCTAACCCGCTTCGAGCACATCGTGGACTTGAACCGGGTGGATGAGCTGTTCGGCGTGGCGGTCGGCAACGGCGGGGTCCGCATCGGCGCCATGACCCGTCAAGCGGTCGTCGAAACCGACGCCGCAGTGGCCGAGCGGGTGCCGCTTCTGCACTTGGCCAGCCCCCACATCGGCCACTTCCAGATCCGCAACCGGGGCACCATCGGCGGTTCGGTGGCCCACGCCGACCCAGCGTCGGAGTACCCCGCGGTGATGCTGGCTCTCGACGGGGTGGCCGAGATCGCCTCGGCATCAGGCACCCGGGAAGCGTCGGCGGCGGAGTTCTTCGAGTCCACGTTCATGACCGCGGTGGCCCCCAATGAGCTGCTGGTGGCGCTGCGGTTCCCTTCGTGGGAACGGCCGGCCGGGTTCGCCTTTGACGAGATCGCCCGGCGCAGCGGCGACTTCGCATTGGCCGGCGCCGCGGTGGGCATCGGCACCGACGGTCAGGGCCGCATCAACCGGGCCGCGGTGGGAATGCTGGGCGTGGGCCCCACCCCGCGGCGGGCTGCGTCGGTGGAGGCGGCGCTGATGGGGCTGGCCGCGGCCGACGCCGACGCCGCTGAGATCGGGAGGCTGGCCGCCGACGACATGGACCCGGTCGGCGATGTCCACGCCAGCGCCGAATACCGCCGCCGGGCCGGTTCCACTCTGGTGGGCCGGGTGCTGGCCGATGCGCTGGCGCAGCTGCGAAAGGAGGCCGGCGATGGCTGATCAAAAATCCCTGTCGATGACGGTCAACGGGCGCACCCGCCGAGGCCGGGGCGAGCCCCGCCTGACTCTGGCCGACTTCCTGCGGGAGCAGGCCCTGTGCACCGGCGTGCACGTGGGCTGCGAGCACGGGGTGTGCGGCTCGTGCACCGTGCTGATGGACGGCGAGGCCGTGCGCTCCTGTCTTTTGTTCGCGGTGCAGGCCGACGGCGCCGACATCACCACCGTGGAGGGGCTCGCCCCTGACCCCGAGACGCTCCACCCGGTGCAGGAGGCGTTCCGCGACTGCCACGGCCTCCAGTGCGGGTTCTGCACCCCCGGTTTCATCCTGTCGGTGGCCGCCTTCTTGGAGGCCAACCCCGATCCCACCGACGACGAGATCCGCCACGGCATCGCCGGCAACCTATGCCGCTGCACCGGCTATCAGGGCATCGTGGCCGCCACCCGCCAAGCCGCCGCCGCTATGAGAGCAGGGGAGTGATGGCCGGCACCGCCGCTGCGGGCCGCTACGTCGGCCAGTCGGTCAAGCGGCTGGAGGATCCCCGCCTGGTTACCGGGCACGGCCGGTATGTGGACGACATTGCGCTGCCCGGCATGCTCCACGCAGCCTTCGGGCGCAGCGACCTGGCCCGGGCGGCCATCACCCAGCTCGACACCACGGCGGCCGAGGCGCTGGAAGGGGTCCGCGCCGTGTTCACCGGCGCCGACCTGAATCCCCACAACGACTCGCTGCGGGCATCGCTGTACCCGCCCACCTCGCCCGCCCCCCCGGCCAACATGCTGGCCGACGGCGATGTGCGCTTCGTGGGCGATCCCTATGTGATGGTGGTGGCTGAGAGCCGCTACATCGCCGAGGACGCCCTCGACCTGGTGGAGGCGGAGTTCGAGCCGCTCGACCCGGTGGTGGACTACGAGACCGCGGCCGACTCCGAGCACCACGTCCACCCGGAGCTGGGCGGCAACCTGGCCCACGACGTGGCCGTGCCCAACCCGACCCAGCAGGAGGCTTTCGAGAACGCCGCCCACATCATCACCGAGACTTGGCACCAGCACCGACAGACCAACGTGCCCATGGAGACCCGGGGCATCGTGGCCTCCTGGCAGCCCCACGCCGGGGTGATGGAAGTGTGGGCCTCGAGCCAGAGCCCCCATGAAATGCAGCTGGTGGGGGCCCGGGTGCTGGGCATCGGCGAGCACAAGATGGTGGTGCACTTCGGCGACGTGGGCGGCGGCTTCGGCCAGAAGATGTTCTTGGGCCGAGAGGACATGGCCGTGCTGGTGGCGGCAAAGCTGCTCGCCAGCCCGCTGAAGTGGATCGAGGACCGCCGTGAGAACCTGATGGCCTCCAACCACGCCCGCATCGAGCAGATGGCCGTGTCCATGGCGGTGGACGGCGACGGCTGCTTCTTGGCCGCCGACCTGGACCAGCTCGAAGACGACGGCGCCTATCCGCTGGGCGGCCCGGCCACCCCGGGGGCCATGGCCGCGATGCTGTTCCCCGGCCCCTACCGCATGGGGCCGGTGAGCTGGCGGGCCCGCACGGTGTACACCAACACCTGCGGCCGGGGGGCCTACCGGGGCCCGTGGCAGATGGAGAGCGTGGCCCGGGAGCAGATGATCGACCGGGTGGCCCGGGAGGTCGGCATGGACCCCCTCGAGCTGCGCCGCCGCAACGTGCTGAGGCCCGGGGATCTGCCCTATGAGGCGCCCACCGGGCTGTCCTTCGAGACCACCATCTCCCCGGAGCAGACCCTGGAGCAGGCCGCCGAGATGATCGGCTACGACGAGTTCCGGGCCGAGCAGGCCGAGGCCCGCGAGCAGGGCCGCTATCTGGGCCTGGGCATGGCCCTGTACATCGAGCCCACGTCGATGGGCATGGGCCCGCTGGGCACCGAGTCGGCCATGCTGCGAGTGGAGGTGGACGGCAGCGTCAACGTGTTCATGGGCACCGGCTCGCACGGCCAGAGCCTGGAGACCACCATGGCGCAGCTGGTGGCCGACGAGCTCGGGGTGCGTCCCGAAGACGTCACCTTGCACCAGGGCCACGGCTCGGGCTACGGGTTCGGCACCGGCGGCAGCCGCTCGGCGGTGATCGCCGGCGGTGCGGCCCGGGCCGCGGCCTCGGGCGTGCGGGACAAGGTGGTGGCCATCGCCGCCCACCTGATGGAGGCCTCGGCCGACGACTTGGAGGTGGCCGACGGGGTGATCTCGGTGAGGGGCACACCGGCGGCCTCGATGACGATGGCGCAGGTGGCGGCCACCGCCTACCAGAACTCCGATGCGCTGCCCGCGGGCATGGACGCCGGCCTCGAGCACACCGCCCGCTACAAGGCGCCTCCCAGTACCCACTCCAACGCCTGCCACATGTGCGTCTGCGAGCTGGATCCTGGCACGGGCAAGGTTTCGCTGCTGCGCTATGTGGTGAGCGAGGACTGCGGGGTGCTGATCAATCCCATGGTGGTCGACGGCCAGATTGCGGGGGGAGTGGCGCAGGGCATCGGCGGGGTGCTGTACGAGCACTGCGTCTACGACGAGAGCGGCAATCCGCTGGCCTCCACCTTCCTCGACTATCTGGTGCCCACCGCAGCCGAGGTTCCCGAGTTGGAGACCGGCCATGTGGTGGTGCCCTCCGACACCCCCGGCGGGCACAAGGGAACCGGGGAGGGCGGGGCCATCGGCGCGCCCCCGGCGGTGTTCAACGCGGTGGCCGACGCGCTGGCCCCCTTCGGGGCCTACCCCAACCGCCAGCCGCTCGACCCCGATACGGTGCTCGGCCTGATCGCCTCGGCCTCCGACTAGCTCGTCGTCCCCGCGATGTTCATATCGGGTGGGGCCCGCCTTGGGCGATGCCCGTATTGGATGGGTGGGCCAGCCCGTCGGGGGGTAAAATCTCAGGTCGATCCGGGGTAGCTCAACCGGCAGAGCAAGCGGCTGTTAACCGCTAGGTTGTGAGTTCGAGTCTCACCCCCGGAGCCAAACTGGCCCCAGGCCGGCGGGCGTGTCGATCTAGGCTGTGGGCGGGCCCGTAGCTCAGTGGTCAGAGCAGGCGACTCATAATCGCTCGGTCGCGGGTTCGATCCCCGCCGGGCCCACCTTTTCGCCGGCCGGCTCCTGCCACCGGCGGGTCAGCCAGCCCAGGCGTTGGGCGGCATAGAGGCCGATCATCGCCAGCGCCGTGCCCACCAGGCCGTCGATCACCCAGTGGTTGCCGGTGAGCACCACCGCCGCCGACATCAAAAGCGGCGAGGCCACGGCGAAGACCCTCACCGGAATCGACCGGGTGCTGCGGAAGACCACCACGCAGGCCAGCACGTTCCACCCCACGTGGAAGCTGGGCAGGGCGGCGTACTTGTTCACGATCGACGGGGGCTGGAGGTACTTGTAGGAGGTGGACAGCTCGGCGACGGTGTCGGTGAACCCACCGAAGAACCGGGGCGGGGCCACCGGGAAGAAGGCGAAGAACACCAGGCCCAGCGCCCCGGACACGATCATGGCATTGCGCAGGAGGGTGTAGCGACGCCTGTTGTAGTGGTACAGCGCCAGCAGCGACACGATGATCACCGGCCAGTGCAGCCAGATGTACACCCAGTTGAAGAAGGTGACCGCCCAGTGGTAGTCGAGCACCGCCGACTGCGCCCACGCCTCGATGTCCAGGCCCAGGGCGGACTCGACGCTGAGGAGGTCGTAGGCGTTCTTGAAGGCGGCAGCCTCGGCGCCTTTGGTGATCATCCGCACACCGAAATAGATCAGGGCGGCCAACGTCACGAGGAGTACCTGGCCGGGAAAGGTGCGCCAGCTTTGCCAGCTGCGCGCCGTGCTGGCGATTTCCGGCGCAATGAGGATTTTGAGCTGGCGGATCACCGCCCCCCACTCTACCAAGCGGCTGCCGCCATGGGGCAGCGGGCTGGCTCGTCGCCTGGCCGGTGAGCGCTCAGACCAGGTCGTCTCCCAGCCAGGCCGGCACCCGGTCCAGCAGGAACTCGCTGATCTCGGCCACCTTGGGCATCAGGCTGCCGAGGCATTCCCGGCCGGTGAACATGCCGGCGATCGGCACCTCCACTCGGGCCGTGATGGAGATGGTCCGCTCCGGGGCGTCGGTGACCGCGGCGTAGGCGTCAATGGCCGACACGTCCAAGGGCAGGTCCATGCCTCCGATGCCGGCCAGGTCGGTGGCCAACAGCAGCAGGTCGGGGCCGTCGGGCAGCGGCGGCAGGCTCCACGACACCACCAGGGGCAGCCTGAAGTTCTCGGTGGGCTCCACCCCCTCGGGCAACTCCATCACATGGTCTTCGAAGCCCAGCATCGCCCGGGGGTCGACTTCGAGGATGATGTGCACGTCGAGCGGACCGCCGCAGGCGACGGCGGGGTGCAGGTCCACCTCCCACGCCTGGCGCATGGAGTAGGTCTCCACGAAATGGCGGTCATCGTGGATGTGGAAGCCGTGGTCGGCGGCGTGGTCTTTGAGGTCGGCGATGAAGGTGGCGATATCGATGACGGCCAAGGGTTCCAGACTGCCACGACATGACTCTTTGTGGCTATCTGTGAGCGGTAGTTTCACTCAGTGGACAGCGACGAGATACTGGCGGTTTTCGACCGGGCCGCGGCCCGGGTGGCCGAGGTGGTGGACCGCATCGACGGATGGCGCCTGACCGGCGACCGGGAAGGCCAGTACAGCTTTGACGTGGCCGCCGACGAGGCGGCCCGAGAGGTGCTGTCGGAGGCCGGCTTCGGGGTGTACAGCGAGGAGTCGGGCTCGCACGACCCCGATCGGGAGCTCCAGGTAGTGCTTGATCCGGTGGACGGCTCGTCCAACGCGGCCCGAGGCCTGCCGTGGTACTCCACCAGCTTTTGCGCGTTGGACTCCAAGGGGATGGCGGCCTCGCTGGTGCTCAACCTGGCGAGCGGGAAGGCCTACCGGGCTGTCCGGGGGCGGGGGGCAACCGTCGATGGCCGCCGCTTGGCCCCGGCCACCGGGGACGGACGGGGTCGCGGATCAGGGCCGTCATCAGAGCAGCGCCTGGCCGGGGCGACAGTGGGGCTGACCGATTTGCCGCCCCGGCATCTGGGCTGGAAGCAGTACCGGGTTATGGGGTCGATCGCCCTGGACTTGTGCGCGGTGGCCGAGGGGATCACTGACGCCTACATCGACTGCACCCCCGGTGGCCACGCCACCTGGGACTACCTGGGCGCGGCGCTGGTGTGCGTCGGCGCCGGGGCGGCCCTGGGTGAGGCGTGGGGCCGGTCTCTGGTGCCCGACGACTTGTCCGAGCGCCGCAATCCGATGGCCGCGGCCACCCCGTCGCTCTTGGCCGAGGCTCTGGCCCAGCGGTGCACCTTCGGGGCCGACGATCCTGCCGCTGTCGGTGCGGGAGCAGCTCGAGGGCGCCGGTAGGCTGGGCCCTCGCCGGGCGCGTAGCTCAGACGGCAAGAGCGCTTCCCTTACAAGGAAGAGGCCGGGGGTTCGAGTCCCTCCGCGCCCACCTCGGTTCTGCATTGGCGACGGCCGCAAATATGGCAGACAGGCCACCGGATGGGCAATAATGGCGCCCGTTATAACGCTGGCCGCACCATGGGAGCGAGCCGGTTACGTAAAGGGGGAATCGTGAAGCACTTCCGTTGGCTCATCTGCTTATTGGCTGTTCTCGCACTGGTCGCCGCGGCGTGCGGCGGCAATGACGACGACGATTCGGACGCGGCCACTCTCGCTGCCGCCCCGACGGAGGCATCCGATTCCATGGATGACGGCTTGGGCGACGACTCCATAGACGACGATATGGGCGACGACTCCATAGACGACGATATGGGCGAGGACTCCATGGATGATGGCTTGGGCGACGACTCCAACGCCGGGCCGGTTGCGACGCAAGAGCCAGAAGTCGATCCGTGTGAGGCAGTGGACTTGGAGGCTTCCGATATCGGGATCACCGAAGACACCATCACTGTGCTGGTCATGGCTGATGTCGGCTCACCGCTGTCACCCGGCTTGTTCCAAGGCTCGATGGACGGGGTCAATGCATGGGCCGACCATGTGAACGCCGAGGGGGGGTTGGCCTGCCGGCAGGTTGAAGTCGTCGAGCACGATTCGGCGATCAATCCCACCGAGACCACCAATGGATTCTTGTTGGCGTGCGAAAGCGCCTTCGCGATGGTGGGCACCACGGTTCTCTTCGGCCTCGAAACCACGGATTTGCAGTCCTGTCCCGATGCCGGAGGCAATGAAGTCGGGGTGCCCGACTTCGCCTACATCGCCACCGAGCCGCCCCACCAATGCTCGGTGGTGACGTTCGCCACCGCCCGGCCCAACAGCGCTTGCCCCTATTCGGGCAGCGGGCCGCGCACGGTGCAGAGCCAGATCGGCCCCGTGCAGTGGGTCATGGACAACGTCACCCCCGACCTCAGCGGGCTGTTCCTGGTGCCGTCCGACTTGCCGTCCACCATCACCTCGACCATGCCCCAAGCTCGGGCTATGGCGTCCATCGGTGTGGATTTCCACAGCGTGCCCGGCATCAGCGGCTTCACCACCCAGTCGGAGTACGGGGCATTCATCCAGATCATGAGGGACAACAACTCCAACTTCGCCTACACCGGCTCCGACGGCGAGTCCATGCTCAAGTGGCGAAGCGAAGCTGAGGCTCAAGGCCTCGACGCCGACAGCATCATCTGGATGTGCTCGCTGTCGTGCTACACCCCCGACTTCTTGGAGGCTGGCGACGTGGTCGAGGGCACCTACTCGTGGGGTTGGTACCTGCCGTTCCACGAGACTGAGTACAACCAGGAATTGGCCGACTTCATTGAAGCCATCGACACCGACTTCCCGCCCGCGTGGGCGGCTGGCGCATGGGCCGGAGGCGTGCTGCTAGAGCAGATCGTCGATGAGATCGTGGCTGAATCCGGCCCCAACGGCCTTACCCGCCAAGCAGTGCTCGACAAGGCCCGCAGCCTCACCTCCTTCGATGTGAACGGCTGGTGGGGTCCTGCCGATTACGCCACCACCCAGAACATCATTCCCTGCTTCGTGCTGTCGCAGGTGCAAAACGGAGCATTCGTCCGGGTGTATCCCGAGGAGCCCGGCGAGTTGGCGTGCAGCCCCGAGAGCGTGGTTGAGCATACCCGCGACTGGGCCGCAGATTTCGGGGGCTAGCCGATAGCCCGGGCCGGATCGACTGCAGAGAGGCTGAGGTCTCGTGATCTTGGGGCTGAGGCCGCCGGTTGCCCTTGCGGCATTGCTGGCGGCAATGGCCGCGGTGGTCATCGCCGTTTTCAACTGGAAGGGCGCCCCGGTTACCGGCCAGACCTTCTTGGTCACTACCTACATCGGGCTTTTCCTGGGGGCTCTGTGGGCGATGTATGCCACCGGGCTGGTGGTGGTGTACACCACCACCGGGGTGTTCAACTTCGCTCAGGGCGCCATCGGGGTGTTCGCCGCCTTCCTCTACTGGGAACTCCATGTGAACCGGGGATGGCATTCCATCCTGGCCCTGTTCGTGGTGGTGGGCCTGTTCGCCCCTGCGCTCGGCGTGCTCCTCGACGTCGTGATCATGAGGCGGCTGCGCACCGCGTCTCTGGTGGTGCAGCTCATGGTCACCGTCGCCATCATGGTGCTGTTGCTGTCGGTGGTGGGCGACATCTGGGAAGCCGACACTCCGCGCCGGGTGCCGTACCTGTTCGGCATCGAGAACGGCATCGACCTCGGCCCATCGCAGCTTCCTTGGCACCGGCTCATCGTGTTCCTGGTGGCCGTCGCCATTGCCGTGGCCATGCGCTACCTGCTGCGCCGCACCCGGATCGGCACGGCCATGCGGGCGGTGGTGGACAACCGGGAGCTGGCCGCGCTGAACGGGGCCCGACCGAACGCAGTGTCGTCCACCTCCTGGGCGCTGGGCTCCATGCTGGGGGCGCTAGGCGGCATTCTCATCGCCCCTGAGCTCGGCCTCGACCCCGCCACCCTCAACAACGTGGTGATCATCGCGTTCGCCGCCGCTGCGTTTGGCGCCTTGCGGAACCTGCCCATGGCCGTGGTGGGGGCCATGCTGATCGGGCTCTTGCGGGCCCACACCGGGGCGTGGCTGGACTTCGGGCCCGACTACCGCTTCGCCCACTTGTCGATCGCTCCGCTCATCTTGCTGTTCGTGGTGATCGCTCTGCCTCAGGCCCGCCTGGAAGTGGGGCGCCTGGCCCACAACCTCCGCCGCCACGAGCGCTTCACCAAATGGTGGGAGGGGCTCATCGGCTGCGGAGTCATCATCTTGGCGGCGGTGGCGCTCTCCGGCGGTTGGCTGGACTTCGGCATCTGGGATCCGGGAGCGTGGGGCAGCCGAGAGCTGAACTCCGCCAACGAGGCTATGGCCTTCGCCCTGATCGGCTTGTCCTTGGTGCCGCTGATCGGCTGGGCGGGGCAGATCAACTTCGCTCCCTTGGCGTTTGCCGGATTTGGGGCGTTCGTGTACCTCAAGCTGGCCGGCGATACCGGCGACGGCTATTGGATACTGCTTGTCGGCCTGCTGTGCGCGCCGCTCGGCGCCCTCGTGGCCCTGCCGGCCGCCCGGCTGCGGGGGTTGTATCTGGCCCTCATGACCATGGCTTTCGCCCAGGCGATGTCGCTGATCTTCTTCCCCCACTCGTGGATATTGCCCACCATCGGGGTCGGTCGCCAGTTCCCGCACATAGAGCTGTTCGGCGTGACCTTCGACGACCGGCGAGGGTTCTTCCTTCTGATCGTGAGTGTTTTCGCCGTCTTCGTGTACGCGCTGGTGCTGTTGCGAAGATCCCGGTACGGGCGGCGATGGATGGCCGTCAACGACTCGCAGGCCGCTTCGGCCACTCTGGGCATCCCGGTGGTGTGGACCAAGGTGGTGGTGTATGCCCTGTCGGCCGCAATGGCCGGAATCGCCGGAGTGTTCTGGGCCACGGTGTCGGGCAACGTGGACAGCGTGCAGGGGTTCGACCTGCTCATCGGCTTCAACATCGTCCTGCTGGTGGCAGCCGCGGGGGTCTCGATCCCGGTGGCGGGAATCTTTTTGATCTTCATCCCGCTGTTCACCGGCTTGGGCCACCGCCTGGAAGACACCGGAAACGTGGATTTCCTGGTTACGCTGCTCGAGATCATGACCACCTACGGGCCGGGGCTGATGGTGTTGGGCATGGTGTTCAACCCTCGGGGGGCCATCTTCGAGATGGGTCGGGGCTTCTCGCCCCTTCTGCCGTGGCGCAGCGACGCCCGGGCCGAGATCGCGGCCGAGAATGCCCAGAAGCGAGAGCCGGAGATCGGCGAGTTGGGCATCGAGCGGCCGTTCACTCCCGAAGAGGTGATCGCCATCGACCGCCGGCTGGGGATATTGGACGACGTCGTGCCGAAGGAGGGTTATGGCTCTGCTCGAAGCTGAGCACGTGGTCATGCGCTTCGGCGGTGTGGTGGCGCTCGACGGCGCCTCGGTAGACATCGCTCCCGGTGAGGTGACCGGTCTCATCGGGCCCAACGGCGCGGGCAAGACCACCTTGTTCAACGTGGTGACCGGCTTGCTGGCGCCCACCAGCGGCACGGTGCGCTTCGACGGGGCCGACATCACCCGGGCCGCCATGGCCAAACGGTCGCAGATGGGCATCGCCCGCACCTTCCAGAAACTGGAGGCGTTCAACACCCTGAGCGCGTTCGACAACGTGCGGGTGGCGGTGGAGAAGAACCGGCGGGCCAAGTGGAAGCACCGGCGGGTCAACGACGTGGCCCACGAGATGCTCGACAAGGTAGGCCTCGGCGATGTGGCCGATGTGACCGTGGGCACCCTTCCCACCGGGAGCGCACGCCTAGTGGAGCTGGCCCGGGCCTTGGCCTGTCGGCCTCGGGTGCTGCTCTTGGACGAGCCGTCGTCTGGTCTCAACGAAGAGGAGACCTCGTCCATTGGCCGGATGCTGCTGGAGCTCGTGGACGACAAGGGCAACGATCTCGCCGTGTTGCTGGTGGAGCACGACATGAGCTTTGTGATGGGGGTGTGCGCCCGCATCCACGTGCTGGATTTCGGCCAGGTCATCGCGTCGGGTACCGCCCTTGAGGTGCAGGCCGACGCCGCGGTTCGGGCCGCCTACCTGGGGGGCGACGAATTCCGGGGTGCCTATGCGGGAGTGGGCCAGTGATCGAAGCCGCGGCGACTCCGCTGTTGGAGCTGGTCGGCATCCGGGCCGGCTACGGCACCATCGACGTGCTCCACGGGGTGGATCTGCGGGTCATGCCCGGTACGGTGTGCGCCCTGCTGGGGCCCAACGGCGCGGGCAAGACCACCACCCTGGGGGTGGCCAGCGGCCAGATCCGGCCCCACGCCGGCTCGGTGTTGCTGAACGGGCAGGAGGTGAACGGGGTGTCACCCGACCGGCTGGCCCGGGCCGGGGTCTGCCTGATACCCGAGGGTCGGGGCGTTTTCCCCAACCTCACCGTGGCCGAGAACCTGCGCATGTGTACCTATGCCGGTGTTTCCTACCAGGAGGTGCAGGAGCGGGCCTTCGCCCAGTTCCCCCGCTTGCGGGAGCGCCGCAGCCAGACGGCGGGCACGCTCTCGGGCGGCGAGCAGCAGATGCTGGCCATGTCCCGGGCGATGGCCACCGATCCGGCTCTGCTGATGCTCGACGAGTTGTCCATGGGGCTGGCCCCCATCATCGTGGAAGAGCTCTACGAGCAGGTGGCCGCGTTGGCCGAGGCCGGGCTCTCCATCTTGATCGTCGAGCAGTTTGCCCAGGCGGTGCTGGGAGTGGCCGACGAAGCCGCCATCATGCTCCACGGCCGCATCCAGCGCACCGGGGCCCCGGAAGAGATCGCTGAGAAACTGACCGCCGCCTATCTGGGCATGTCCTGAGGAGACACCATGAGTGACACAACCGGCACCGCCGGCGACAGCAGCCGCCTAGAGGAGTTCCACCAAGAGGTGGCCAAGCTCCGGGCTTCGGGTGGCCGGGCCAATCCGGATCGCTGGGTGCTCCGCATCGGGCTGGTGCTCACCATTGCCGGGCTGGCCTTCACCGTGGCCTCCTACATCCTCACCGGCCAGCCCTACGACACGGAGGGCGGAAACCTCCATCAGTCCAACCACCTCGATCTGATCGTGTCGGCCGTCTTCGGACTCAGCCTCACGCTCATCGGTCTGGTGATGATCACCATCAGCTCTTTCAGGCGCTTCATGCGCTACTGGCTGGTCCGCCTGGTCTACGAATACCGAGAGCAGACCGACCGGGTGGTCGAGAGCTAGCCGCGGGGCCCGGCGGGCCCGGGCTTCAACGACGGCCCCGGTGGGTCGCCGGCCCGGCTGCTGGTGGGGTGCCTACCGGCGCTCCTCGATTCGGGGAACCTCGTAGAGCGGGTCGGGGGTCATCTCCAGCGGGCCGCCGTACTCGATCCGCTGGCGGGTGCTGCGGTGCAGCGGGTCTTTGTCCAGCTTGGGGATCACATGGGCGCCGAACAGCCGGATGGTCTCCAGCGCGTGCTCGTGGCTGAGCTGGATGGGCAGGCCGAAAGACACCTGGTCGCAGCCGATCTCCTCATACCTTCTCACCTGCTGCAGCACCTCGTCGGGGTCGCCGCACAGCAGGAAGCCTGCCGCGATGCGCTCTTCCACGTCTTCGATGGTGGGCTCGGGGATCATCGTGGGATACGACGGCAGCCCCTCGGGCTTGGGGAAGGTGTCGTGGTATTTGAACACCAGCGACTGGAGGTAGCTGAGCTGCATCTGCTCCACCACAACCCGGCGGGCTTCCTGGCCGTCTTCCAAGCACACCAGGCCGTTGGCGATCATCACGTTGTCGTTCACATACTCCCCGGCGGGCTCGGCGTGTTTGATCGCGTTCTTGTAGGCCTCCACATGGGGGGCCATCTCGTAGATGGTGGCCACGTTGAACCCCAGCACGCCGAGCCCGTGGCGGGCGGCCTTCTCGTAGGTGGGGGTGTTGCCCGCCGCCACCCACATGGGCGGATGTGAGTGGCAGTAGGGCTTGGGCAGCACGTTGAACGCGCCCCAGGTGCCGGTCTCGGGGGTCTGAAAGGCGGTGCCGTCGGGGTGGGAGTAGGCGGTACTGCCCCAGATATTCTTGAACTCCCAGATCACCTCGTCCCAGTTGGCCTTGGTCTGCGACGGGTCGATGCCGAAGCCGCCGATCTCGTGGCTGCCTGCGCCCCGGCCGGTGCCGAACTCGAACCGGCCCTTGCTCATGTGGTCGAGCATGGCCACCCGCTCGGCCAGCTTGATGGGGTGGTTCACGATGGGGTTCAGGTTGAAGATGCCCGATCCCATGTGGATCTGGGAGGTCTGGGCGAAGGAGTAGGCCATGAACACCTCGCTGGCCGAGGTGTGGGAGTAGTCCTCCAAGAAGTGGTGCTCGCTCACCCAGACGTACTTCCAGTTGTGCTGGTCGGCGAGCCGCACCATCTCCAGCTCGTTCTCAAAGGCCTGATGCTCCCAGTAGGGGCTGCGGGCCCCTCCCCGGCGAGGCGATCCCTGCAAGAAGATGGCGAACTCCACTGTCTGCTCCCTCGGTTTCCTGGGCGGCTGCACACGGCAGGCTACTCGCCCGAGGTCGGATAGGCTCAGCCTGAGGCCGCATGCCCAAGTCCGGCACCACCCGGCCCGTCAGATGCCAAGCTACCCCCATGGCCAACCACAAGCTCTACATCCACGAGTTCGTCGACATCATCGGCCACAATCGGGCCGACTACATGCACCATATGACGGCCAATTGGTCGCCCATCGCCCAAGACGAGCGCCACCAGCTCTGCTACGGGGTGTGGGCTGTTGTCGGCAGCACCGGGAGCTGGCCCCAGGTGCTGAACCTGTGGGAGGAGGACGGCTGGGACGGGATGGCCGCCTCGTTCCGCCTCGAGTGCCAAGGCGCCGGCGCCCAAGACCCCAAGCTGGCCAAATGGTGGGCTCAGGCGGCCGGCTACCGCCGCGGGGGCGCCGACCGGCTGCTGGTGCCCGCACCGTGGACCAGGACCATCGAGGAGCTGTGCGCCGACGGGGTGAGCGGCGAGTGCTATGCCCACGAGCAGGTGAGCCTCAAGCGGGGGGCGTCAGCCGATTTCCTGGAGCGGGTGCGCACCCGGGCCGTCGCCGCCTACGAGCCCTTCGGCTGGGAGCTGGCCGGCGCCTGGGAGACGGCCATGGCGGCCGACGACGAGGCCTTCCTGCTCTGGGCCGTTCCCACCTGGGAGGCGTGGGCCGACTTCGAGAAAGCCCGGCGAGCCGATCGGGGCCTGGCCCGCTGGCGGGCCGCAGTGGACGACCAGGTGAAGGGCTGGCACCGCCTCTTGCTGGTAGACGCCCTCCTGTGCCCCTTCCGCACCGGCCGCCAACCGGCCCGCCGCGACCGCATCGACTACCAGGACCTCTAGCCCTGATTGTTCACGGGTTGGGGTTGCCGGGGTCCGCGGAAAGCTCCTCTGGTTTGCGACCTCCGCGTCGGCCACTCTGGGCAGCCACTAGAGTGACGCAGGTCGAATGGCCGAAGGGGAGACAATCGGGTGGGTGAGTTCGTCCAGCTGCTGGTAAGCGGGGCCATCGCCGGCGCCATCTACTCGCTGATCGCCGCGGGGCTCACGCTGAGCTACACCTCCACCGGCATCTTCAACCTCGCCTACGGGGGCATCGCCTACACCTCGGCCATGCTCTACTTCCAGCTCATCAACGCCCTGGGCGTCGGGAGCCTAGGTATGCGGCTGCTGTCGTTCTTCCTCGTGGTGCTGGTGTTCTGCCCGCTGCTGGGCCAGCTCTTGAACGTGGCCGTCTTCCGGCCCCTGGCCCGGGCCAACGACGCGGCCAAAGTCATGGCCACCATCGGGATCCTGGTGGCGCTGCCCGCGCTCACCGACTTCATCGTCGATTTGGGCACTGAGACGTGGGACTGGGGCCTCACGTCCAGCGATTACGTGTTCCTCACCCCCGGGGTCTGGAAGGTGCCCAGCGAGACCTGGACCTACGACCTCGGCAGCTTCGATCTGCGCATCAGCAGCAACCAGTGGGCGGTGCTGGCGGTGGCCGCGGTTGTCGCGGTGGCGCTGTGGGCGATGATGCGCCACACCCGCCTCGGCCTTCAGATGAGGGCCGCAGTGGACCGCCCCGATCTGGCCGGACTGCGGGGGGTCAGCGAGTCGTTCACCTCGTCGGCGGCGTGGATGATCGGCACCATGCTGGCCGGGCTGGCCGGAGTGATCGGCGCCCCGGTGTTCAACTCGCTCGACCCCGGCCAGTACAACGTGTTCATGTTCATCGCCACCGCCGCCGCGGTGGCGGGCGGACTCCGCTCCATACCGCTGGCGTTCGCCGGCGGCGTGGCCTTGGGCGTGGTGAGGGAGTGGGTGGGCGAGTACGCCACCTTCGCCCAGGACATCCGGGGCTTTGAGAACTCGGTGCCGTTCGTGGTGCTGCTGGTGGGGCTGCTGTTCATGGCCCGGCCGCGCACCCGCCGCAGCGGTGTGGTGGCCGACGCCCCCCCGGCCGCCGACTACACCAGCGATCTCCCCCCGTGGCGGGTGCGCCTGCCCTGGGCGCTCGGGGCCGTGTTCATCGTGCTGCAGGTGTTCGTCTTCGCCGATCAGTTCTGGCTGGGGCTCTGGGTCACCGGCTTGGCCTTCGGCCTGGTGTTCATGTCGTGGGTGCTGCTCACCGGCCTCGGCGGCATGGTCAGCCTGGCCCAAGCCGCCTTCGTGACCATGGCCGCTATGACCGCCGGCCTGGTCCTGGACAAAACCGGGCTGCCGTTCGTTCCCGCCCTGATCGTGGGCGTGGTCGTCGCCGGAGCACTCGGCGCGGTCGTGGCCCTGCCCGCTCTCCGGCTGGGCGGTTTGCCGCTGGCGCTGGCCACGCTGGCGCTGGCCTTCATGAGCGAGCGGGTGCTGTTCGAGTGGAGCTGGTTCAAGAACGGCCAGGGCGCCAGGGGATGGGACATACCCCGCCCCCGGCTGGGGCCATTCGACTTCGATGACGAGAAGTCCCTTGCGGCGCTGCTGGTGATTCTGGTGTTGGCCGCGGCCTGGCTGGTTCGCAACCTCCAGCGCTCGGCCACCGGTCGGATCATCATCGCAGTGCGCAACTCCGAGCCCGCTGCGGCCACCTCCGGCCATTCGATCGTGCGCGCCAAGCTGGCCGTGTTCGCCCTCTCCGCGCTGCTGGCCGGGTTCGGCGGGGTGTTTTTCGCCGTCTTCATCGGCAACGTGACCCCGTTCACCGCCACCACCCAAGCCGGGCTGTTCTGGCTGGCGGTGGTTGTCTTGGTCGGCATCCGCCGGCCTGGCGCCGCCGTGCTGGCCGGCGTCATGGTGGCGGCCAGCGGCCACACGTTCGGAACCGGCTGGCACTGGGATTGGATGGAGTCGTGGCATGTGGTGCTCGTGGCCTCGGTGCTCGGGGCGGCGGCGCTGGCCACCGCCATCCGTGATCGCCGGGCGGGGCTGCCGTTCTCGTTGCCCATACTCGGCGTGCTGGCCGCTTTGGCCTTCGTCTGCCTGGCCCGGGTGTACTCCTGGTACCCCATCGACTGGGACGGGTTCGACCAATACGACGAGGCCCGCAACATCACCGCCTTCATGTTCGGCCTCGGTGCCATGCAGCTGGCGCGCGAGCCCGACGGAATCCTGGCGCTCACCGCCGCTCAGAACCGGGCTCGCCGCGATGCCTGGCGCCGGCGGCTGGCCGCGTGGCGGGGAGAGGCCGGGGCTGCCGGTTCGAGTCCGACGGCCGAACCAGCCCCGGCTGCGGCCCCTCCGGCCGCTCCGGCCGCGCCTGCTGTCGCCGGGGAGCGGGGCGACCAGTACGTCGGCGATCACCCGCCGGCCCTCGAGCTTGCAGGGGTGCGGGCCGGCTACGGATTGGTGGAAGCCCTTCACGGAATCGACCTGTCGGTGCCCCGGGGCGAGATCACCGCGCTGCTAGGGCCCAACGGCGCCGGCAAGTCCACCACCTGCGCAGCGGCATCGGGCCTCCTGCCCGCCACCTGTGGTCGTGTCCGGCTCGACGGGGAGGACATCACGGCGCTGCGCAGCCACCACCGATCACGACGAGGCGTGGTGCTGGCCCCCGAAGCCCGAGGCGTTTTCAGCGGGCTGACCGTTCGGGAGAATATGCAGCTTTGGCTGCCCCAACCCGAGGACCGCGACCGGTGCTGTGATCGGTTCCCCATCCTGGGAGAGCGCCAGAACCAGCTGGCCGGAAACCTCTCCGGGGGCGAGCAGCAGATACTCACCCTGGCGCCGCTTTTGGCCCACCCCCCCGAGGTGCTGATCGCCGATGAGCCGTCTCTGGGGCTGGCGCCGCTCATCGTGGATCAGATTTTGGAGCTGTTCGTCGAGTTCAAGGAGCGGGGCGTGGCCCTGCTCTTGGTGGAGGAGAAGGCCCGCGACGTGCTGGAAATCGCCGACTCGGTGGCCTTCATCAGCCTGGGGCACATCACCTGGCAAGGACCCCGCTCCGAGGTGGACCACGACCAGCTCGACGCCGCCTATCTGGGCGAGGCAGCGGCCAATTCAGGCTGACGGGCTCGGGGTGACAGCCGAGAACCCTTGGCCTACTATGTCGCCGTTCCAACTATCGGAGGGGAAATGAAACGACCACTGTTCTGCAAGCTTCTCGCGCTCTTGGCCGCGCTGATGTTGGTGGCCGCGGCCTGCGGCAACGATGACGATGACGCTCTGGGCCAAGATTCCGCTCCCGCCCCGGCCGAGGCGCCCGCCGAGGAGCCAATGGACGACGCCGAGTCTGAGTCCAAGGACGACGACCATGACGACCACGACCATGACGACGACGAGCATGACGACCACGACCATGACGACGACGAGCATGACCATGACGACGACGAGCACACCGATGACGGTGACGAGCCCATGGACGGCGACGAGGAGGACGAGGAGATGGCGGCCTCCCGCACGTGGGGCGCCTTCACCTACGAGATCGATTTCGAGCCCTCCACCCGCGGGGTGAGCGACGACACCATCCGCCTCGGGGCGATGACCCAGGATGCGCTGTACGGCGGATTCACCGACGGCATCAACGCCCGACTGGACCGGGCCAACCGCGACGGCGAGCTGCCTGGCGGGCGCACGGTGGAGCTGGTCCAGTTTGTGGATGACGGCAGCGATCCCGGAGCCAACTTCGAGGGGGCCCGGAGCATGGTGGAGAACGACGAGGTGTTCGGCATCATGGTCACCTCCGCGGTCTCTTTGCCCCAGACCACCGACTATCTGGCCGAGAACCAGGTGCCGTTCACCGGCTGGGGGTTCATGCCCGGATTCTGCGCCCCCAACGACTGGGGCTTCGGTTTCAACGGCTGCCTGAGCGGCTACGCCTTCGGGGTGGAGGGTGCCGATCCACTGGTGTCGGTCCGAGACATCTGGTTCGACTTCTTCGGCACCGAGGACATCACCGTGGGCATCTTCAACAGCGACGACGACGCCGGTCGCGCCGGCGCCACGCTGTACAAAACGCTGTGGGCCGGGAAGCTGGCGTTCAGCGAGTTCGTGCCCACCTCGACCGGGGGCGGTATCACCGATCCCACCCGGTTCGTGAACACGGTGCTGGACAACGAGCCCGATCTGGTGATCCTCTCCACCGATTTCGCCGGTGCCATCACCCTCAAGGCTGCCATCGCCGCCTCCGGCTACGGGGGCCCGGTGGCCGACTTCTTGACTTATGTCCCGGGCCTGCCCGGATCCAGCCCCGACTTGGGCCAGGCCCTGGAAGGCGGCTACGCCGTGACCCAGGTGCCCCCGCTCGACGACTCCAAGCCGGCCATCTCGCAGCTCTTGGCCGACTACGAGGCAGTCGGGGCCTTCCCCGGGTTCGGCAGCCTGGTGGGGTATTGGTCGGCCGACCTCATGATCCAGATGATCGCCGCCGCCGGCGAGGATCTGGACACCGCCAGCTTCTATCAAGCGGCGAACATCGATGGCTTCGAGTCCTCCCAGCAGTCCGGCGGCCTCGGTGCGGTGAAGTTCCCCGCCGACCATGTGATCGCCCCCGACTGTACTGGCATGGTGCAGGTGGTGGACGCCGACTACGAGGTGGCATACGACTTCGTGTGCTATGGCGACTCCGACCGGTAGAGCCGCTCAATCGAAAACGGCTGCGCCGGGCCCGATCGTCCGCCCGTTGGCGGCGGGTCGGGCCCGGGGTGGCTGGCCGGCGAACTCCGCCGCACCGCGGGCAGTGAATTAGGGTCCAAGCTATGTCCGAGGCGCCGTGGGCCACCATCTGCGAACTGCTCGATGATGCGGCTCGCCGGTTTCCCGGCTCAGAGGCGCTGGTGGACGGTGACGTGCGCTGGAGGTTCCCGGAGCTGCGCGACCGCGTTCGGGCCTCGGCTCGGGCGCTGATGGCCTCGGGTGTCGAGCCGGGCGACCGGGTGGCGGTGTGGGCCCCCAACATTTGGGAGTGGGTGGTGGCCGGGCTGGGGGTGCATCTGGCCGGCGGCGTCCTGGTGCCGGTGAACACCCGGTTCAAGGGGCGCGAGGCCGACTACATCCTCCAGAAGTCGAAGGCCCGCATCCTGTTCACCGTCACCGACTTCTTGGACACCGATTACGTCGCCCTGCTCGGCGAAGCCAGCGGCGGTTCCGGTCTCGATGAGATTGTGGTGCTGCGGGGGTCCGTTCCCGACGGCGCCACTGGCTTTGCCGATTTCCTCGAGCGGGCCGGGCAGGTGGCCGAGGCCGACGGCGATGCCCGAGCCGCCGCCGTCAAAGGCGGCGATCTGTGCCACATCATGTTCACCTCGGGCACCACCGGCCAGCCCAAGGGGGCCATGCTCGTCCATTCGGCCATCTGCCGGGGTTTCTTCTCGTGGTGCGAGGTGATCGGCCTGCGGGCTGGCGACCGCTACCTCATCGTCAACCCCTACTTCCACGCCTTCGGCCTCAACTCCGGCATCCTGGCCTGCCTGATGACCGGGGCCGCCAACATCCCCCACCCGGTGTTCGACGTGCCCGCGGTGATGGCCCGGGTGCCCGAAGAGCGCATCTCCATGCTTCCGGGGCCGCCGGCTGTGTACCAGACCATCTTGAACCACCCCGACCTCGACCGCTTCGACCTGTCCACCCTGCGCCTGGCGGTGACCGGGGCCGCAGCCATTCCAGTGGAGATGATCCTCCAGATGCGGGCCCGACTCGGTTTCGAGACCATCGTCACCGGTTACGGGCTCACCGAGGCATCGGGCATCGCCACCATGTGCCGTCACGACGACGACCCCGAGACCATCGCCAACACCTCGGGTCGGGCCATTGCCGACGTCGAGGTTCAGGTGGTGGACGACGACCGCCGCGAGGTGCCTTGCGGCGAGCCCGGCGAGATCGTGGTGCGGGGCTACAACATCATGTTGGGCTACCTTGACGACCCCATCCAGACCGCCGAGGCCATCGACGCCGACGGCTGGCTGCACACCGGCGACATCGGGGTGATGGACGAGCGGGGCAACATCGACATCACCGACCGCAAGAAGGACATGTTCATCGTGGGCGGGTTCAATGCCTACCCGGCCGAGATCGAGAGCATCATGCTTGCTCATCCCCATATCGGGCAGGTTGCGGTGGTCGGGATGCCCGACGACCGGCTCGGCGAGGTGGCGGTGGCCACGGTGGTGCCCGTCCCCGGCGCCGAGCCCGGCGAGGCGGAGATCATCGCCTGGTGCCGCGGCCAGATGGCCAACTACAAGGTGCCCCGCCGGGTGCGGTTCGCCGACGCCCTGCCGCTCAACGCCTCGGGCAAGGTGCTGAAGTACGTGCTGCGCGATCAGGCCGCCACCGGGTGAGCCGGGTCGCGGCCCTCTGCTCGGCCATTTTCGCCGCGCCGTGAAGAACTCGAAGTGGGGGCCCGCCGGGGTCGGCGTTGCGACCGGCTTTTTGTCCGGTTTGTTCGGGGTGGGCGGCGGGATTCTCATGGTGCCGTGTTTGGTGCTGCTTTTGGGCATGGAGCAGCGCCGGGCCCACGGCACCTCGCTGGGCGCCATGGTGCCCATCTCCGCCGCGGCGCTGGTCGGCTTCCTCCTCGACGGCTCGGTGGCCTGGATGCCCGGACTGCTGATCTTCGCCGGGTCGTCCGTGGGGGTGACGACCGGGACCTGGCTGCTCGCCCACTTGCCCATCCGCCTGCTGCGAATCGGTTTCGCCGTGTTGCTGCTGGTCACCGCAGTCGAGTTCTTGGTCACCGCGCCGAGCACCGACGGCCACGGCAGCGTCACGGTGCCGTTGGCCTTCGCCTACTTCGGCTGCGGCCTAGCGACCGGCTTGTTGTCGGGCATCATGGGCGTGGGCGGGGGGGTGGTCATGATTCCCGCAATGATCCTGCTGTTCGGCTTCCTCGATCCCACCGCCAAGGGCACCTCGTTGCTGGTGATCCTCCCCACGTCCCTTATCGGAACCGTCCGCAACCGCCGCTCGGGCAACATCGACCCCAGGGCCGCGCTGACCGTCGGTGTGTCCGGGGTGGTCTCGGCCTTCATCGGCGCCGTCGGGGCCAGCGAGCTCAGCCCCCGGTTGTCGGCCACCCTGTTCGCCGTCTTGCTCATCGCCAGCGCGTTGCAGATGCTGCGCCACGCCAACCATCGAACCGCCCCAGAGCCGCCGGCGTAGAAGATGGGCGCGACGGGACCACTGCTGCGCTCTCCTCCACCAGTATTGCGGTTGACCAGTCGGAAACAAGATAAGGTGTCGTGAGATGAGCGAATCCCAAATTGAATGGCTGAATACTGAGACCGCAGCCAAGAGGCTTGGCGTCACCACCAGGACGCTGTACCGGTTCATCAACGAGGGGGGCCTGCCTGCGTATCGGATGGGCCGTGTGATACGGGTGAAGCAGTCTGACGTGGATGTGTTCATCGAGCGCAGCAAGATAGAGCCGGGCACGCTTGGCCACCTCTATCCCGACCCTGTGCCTTCCCGCGCCGCTGACCGACAGGATGATGACAGCGACGCAGGCTTCGACTCCTGAATGACCACCGCAGCGCCGGTCACCATAGACATTGCGCCAAATGGGCTCATGGCAGCCCTGCTGGGCGAGCGCGACCAGCACCTCCGCCAGATCGAGCGGTCGTTTCCCGATGCCGACATCTTTGTGCGGGGCAACCGGATCACCGTGTCGGGCCAGGGCGCCGAGCGGGTGGCCGGCCTGTTCGACGAGATGGTCCTTCTGGTGCAGGGGGGCCACCCGCTCGACTCCCGCACCCTGGGCCGGGCCATCCAGATGGTGGAGGCCGACGAGAGCCCCTCTGGGGTCATGGACACCGATGTGCTGCGGTCGGGCCGGGGCCGGGCTATCCGCCCCCAATCGGCCGGCCAGCGCCGCTATGTCGACGCTATGCGGGCCAACATCATCACGTTCGGCATCGGTCCGGCCGGCACCGGTAAGAGCTGGCTAGCGGTGGCCATGGCGGTTCGTGACTACATGCGGGGCCGCACCCTCAATGACAGCTTCATCATCTTGGACGAGGCCCAGAACACCACCCCCGAGCAGATGAAGATGTTCTTGACCCGCATCGGATTCGGCTCCAAGGCGGTGGTCACCGGCGATGTGACCCAGGTGGACGTAGACCGGGGCCGCAGCGGTCTGATGTCATTGGAGAAGGTCTTGGGGGACATCGACGGCTTGTCGTTCGTGCGTTTGAGCTCTCGTGATGTGGTCCGCCACCGCATCGTGGCCGACATCGTGGACGCCTACGAGCGGGTCCGGCGGTGATGGCCGACGGCGACGGGGTTCCCAAACCCAGCGGCTTCGACGCCGATCAGGCCGCGGTCGTGGTGTCCGACCGCCAACAGGATCTGGGTGTGGACCGAGACCGCTGGGCCGCGTTGCTTCGCCGGGTGATGGTCGAGGAGCAGGTGGCGACCCCCTGGGAGGCGGGCTTGTCGTTCGTGGCCGCCGACGAGATGGCGGCGCTCAATGCCGCCCACAGGGGAATCGACCGGCCCACCGACGTGTTGGCCTTCGGTGCTGACGACGGGAGCGCGCTCCGGGCCGATGGCGAGCCCCGGCTGGTGGGCGATGTGGTGATCTGCCCCTCGGTGGCGGCAGCCAATGCCGCGGCCGGTGACAACCCCGTCGCCGGCGAGCTGGCCTTGCTGGTGGTACACGGCGCCCTGCACCTTCTGGGCTACGACCATGTCGAAGACGCCGATGCCCGCGAGATGCAGCAGCGGGAGGCGGCGCTGCTCGCCGCCGCGGCCCCCCAGCAGGCCGGGCGGCCATGAGCACCCCCGGCCGGTTCGGGTGGGCGGGGCGCCTGGTGCCGGCCCGCTGGCGCCAGGAGTCGCCGCAGGTGTCAGAGGAGGAGCTGCTGGCCATGGCCGAGGCGGCCGAGGCGTCCGACGTCATCGAGCCCGAGGAGCGGGAGCTGATCGGTCAGATCATCGAGTTCGGCGACACGGTGGCCCGAGAGGTGATGGTGCCCCGCACCGACATGGTGGCGATAGGCGACCAGCACACGGTGGCCGAGGCCATCGCCATCGTCATCGAGCACGGCTACAGCCGGGTGCCGGTGTACGCCGAGGGGATCGACGACGTGGTGGGCGTGGTCCACGCCAAAGACCTGATGCGGGCCGAGCGGGAGCGGGGCGCCGGGTCTGCGGCGGCGGCGGTGGCCCGGACCCCCCACTTCGTGCCCGAGACCAAACGCATCTCCCTCCTGCTGCGGGAGATGCAGGCCGAGCAGTTCCACATCGCCATCGTGGTGGACGAGTACGGGGGCACCGCCGGGGTGGTCACCCTCGAGGATCTCATCGAGGAGCTGGTAGGCGAGATCGTCGACGAGTTCGACGTGGAGGAGCCCATGATCGAGCGGGTGGCGCCCGGAGCGGTGCGGGTGAACGGACGGGTGACCATCGACGAGCTGAGCGAGGTGCTGGGGGCGCCGCTGCCCAACGGCGACTGGGACACCGTGGGCGGTCTGATCTTCAACACCCTGGGCCATGTGCCCGAGGAGGGGGAGACGCTGGTGATGGACGGCTGGGAGCTGTTGGTGGAGCGGATCACCGGCCGGCGCATCGCCCGAGTGATGGTGAGGCCGGTCGCTGCGGCGGCGTCTGGCGGATAGCACGGTTCTCGGGTCCCCGTTCGTTCTCGGAGCATTGGCGTGGCCAGAGCGAGCTTGACCGAGGCCAGTCGGGCCCTTTGCGAAACCTCCGAGGTGATGGCCGGGCTGGTGGGCCGGTTCGGCCCGCCCCGGCTTGGCCCGAAGCCTGCCGTCAGGGAGCGCTTCGAGGTGCTGAGCCGGGAGATCGCCTACCAGCAGCTGGCCGGCAAGGCGGCCGGCGCCATCTGGGGCCGGGTGCGGGATCAGACCGCGCGGTGGACGCCGGAGGCGGTGCTGGCCCTGGGGGAGGCGCCGCTGCGGTCGGCCGGGCTGTCGGGGGCCAAGACGAGGGCGATGCTCGACTTGGCCGCCCGCTGCGAGCAGGGCGCGCTGGATTTGGCCGGGCTCGGCCGGCTGTCCGACGAGGAGGTGATAGACCAGCTCAGCGGGGTGTGGGGCATCGGCACGTGGACCGCCCAGATGTTTTTGATCTTCTCGCTGCGCCGCCTCGACGTCTGGCCGGTGGGCGACCTCGGGGTCCGCAAGGGCTACGGCCTGGCCCACGGCTGGACCGAGCCCCCCACCGCCGAGGAGCTAGACCCCCTCGGCGACCAATTCCGCCCCTACCGCAGCATCGCCGCCTGGTACTGCTGGGAGGTTTCCGACCAATGAGCCCTGAAGTCTCACCACCAGCGCCACCCCCAAAGTCGTTTGACCCTTTCTGGCTGGCTGATGGGTTCGCCTTTTCTTCCCGATACGGGCAACCTGAGCGAGATGGTCTGGCGCCGGCCCAGAGGGTCTGCGAGGCAGGGGCGCAGCTCCAGCTGGACGAGCCTGTTGCCGCTCCAGCGCGATGGGCTTTGGCGAGGTTCTGGCATGGGCGAGATGGTCACCCGAACATGGGATGGCACTAGCATAGCGTTTCAACATCAGGGGGCATACGCAGCGTACCTGCCTGCTCCTGTTGCTGGTTGGAGGCCATCGTTCCCAACGGAAACAGAAAACGCGGCATCTCGGGCGTCCATTGAGTTGATGCGGTACCAGTTCGAGTGTGCAGACTCCGCCGCCACAGATTGGGTTGTGTATCACGCTGAAGGGATGGCTTCGAGCACGATGGAAGGATGCATGCCCCGTTGTGGAGAGTGGCGCAAGCAGAGTGCTTGCCAGGGCTGCGAAGTCCTACGCTCGATGATGACCTCACAGCCGCAGCCAATGTTCAGATCACGTCTGAAGCGGTCAGATTAGGTGCGGACGGGGTGCCTCTTACCGTGAACTTGTTGTGCGATATGAACGCTCAGCTAATGGCAAGATCGCCTAAACAACACGAATGCGGACGGTTGCGGATATCAATGTGAACGAGCGGACCGCTCGCCGCGCCGTGGATCGTCTAGTGCAAGCAGGCATTCTTGAACAGCGAGGCAAGAAGTCGCGAAACAGAGTTTTCCAGGCATCGGCATTACTCGATTGCATTGATGCCTCTGGTCCACCGCAAGACTCTTTCCTCCTACAGGAAGCTACAGGTCTCACACCATTGACTCCCTTGCCTTCACCAAGCGAAGTATGCGGACATTGGATGCCGAGATTGAGAGAAAGGTGCGTGCTGAAACCGGGACACCGCGGCAGTCACAGGCGAGCCTTATGAGGTTCTAAGCATCATCTAGCAGATGCAACGCTTTATGCGTTCTCGAAGAGGCAATCCGCTTGTCCGCTTCTTGACTTGTTCTGGCCGGTTGACGAGTTCCTCTTTTCGTCTTTCTTCGTATGACGTTCCAATGCAGGGGCGCTCGGCACGAATGTCTGGAGGTCTTGGAAAACGTTGCCGTAGAACTCGATGACTGAGTCGATTACCGAGTCGATGAACCCCTTCTTGCGAGTAGAGCGGCGACCTGTTCCCATGCTGGTCTGCTGTCGAATCAGGAATTTGTTGGGCGGCTGTTTGGATTCGGGCAGCCCAGCTTTCGGGTCGTCGCGCAGCTGTTGCAGAGACGCGGTGACCGGGGTGCGGCGGGATTTCTGGTAAACGTCTACCAGCACGGAATCGGGGGCATTTTTCATCTGTTTCACCAACCACACGACCGCAGCTCTGGGTGTCCGGTCGTCAGGTGCTGTGAGCTGGGTGCTGACGGTGACCTTGCGGGTCCTTAGGTCAACGGAGACCGACAAGTCAGCAGCTCC
Source organism: Candidatus Poriferisocius aerobius (assembly GCA_028278955.1). Classification (GTDB taxonomy): domain Bacteria; phylum Actinomycetota; class Acidimicrobiia; order Acidimicrobiales; family Bin134; genus Poriferisocius; species Poriferisocius aerobius. The sequence continues at coordinate 6,692 of JAPYOC010000078.1, read as the reverse complement.
GTCGGGGATGCGCAAGGCCCCGGACAGCACACCATCTTCGCACATCGAAGCAACAAATTCTTTGTTGCGCGCCTGCGGGTTCTGGCGGTGGGCACGGGGTATGACCTCTGTCACGTCGGCACCGGTCTCAGAGCCAAGCTTCAAGGTAGCGAACCTCAAAAGCTGGTCCCACCGCTGGCAGATTTCGGCAGCCTCGGGGCTTCGACGCGACAGGCTCCGGTCGGTCGCTTCTTTGAGAACTGTCGACCAGTTGTCTCCCATGTCTGAGAAATTCACTACTCCAGATTTCTCGTGGTTCAGATACCGGATGAGTTCTTCGAGAATCCATGCCTGCTCGGGATCAGCAACCCCGCGGTGGGAGTGCTCTTTGACCGCCTCGGTTAAGATCAGCGACCATGAAAGGTGATGGACTTGCGTCTTCGAATTAGACCGGACCTTCAGCCCGTCGGTGGGGTGGACTCCCGGCGACGGCGCGATCTCGTTGGAAATCGTGATGATGCTGTCGATGCTTTCACTTTTGGCTACTTCCAGGTATGCGTTCAGTTGGTCGGCACTGAGCTTGTTCAGCCCGGTCTTGACCTCGACGAGTGCCTTGAACGCTGTCCTCTGGCCGACCTGGACGTGAATGAGTCCGTCGGGGATGACTAGGCGGCCGTCATCGGTTTTGAAGCTGGGTTTGACGAACGCCGAAATACGCGCTTTTTTGGTCGATGTGCAACCCAATGGGACAAGCAGCGCCCGGCAGAAAGAGGTAACCACGCTCATCACCGACAACAGTGCAGATGTTGCCCTATCCTCAACTTCTTTGGTTCCCTTCTTGATCCCCGCTACCGGGATCAGCCGCGCTCGTTCAAACTCTGTTTCAGCCATGACACTCCTTGTCGCCGGTCCACGCAGCGCCCCAGGCGCTGTGCTTACCTCTAATCGTAGAGGATTTGGCGGTGTGTCAGTTGGTTTGGGGGGCGCGGTTGGCAAGCCAGGCGCGCCAGCGGGTGTCTTGGTGTTCGGTTGCGGCGACGCTTTCTGGTCCGTAGAGGTACAGCCAGACTGAGACCATGGTCGCCCCGCCGCTGTCTTCGGAGGTCAAAAAGGCGGTGCCGGGTGCGGGGGTGTCCGCCAGCAGGCTGATACGGCGGGGGCCGGTGTCGACGACCGTGCCGCCTAGTTTTGTTTCTTCGTCGGCTGCCACGTCGAGCCGGTCGCCGGTTGCGGGCATCTTGTGGATGCCGAGTCCGTCGGCGAGGATCTGCCACCCTTGCTGTGGGGTGGTCGGCCACATCGCCATTGGCAGCGCGCTGGTCGCGGTCTGGCCGGCGAAGTGCTCGAGGTGGAGTTGCAGGTTGGCCATGAACAGCTTCCAGCCGTCGGTCATGGCATCGTATTGCGGGTCGCCGTCGGCGAAGCCGGCGTTGTGCAAGCGCACCGTGCAGGTGTTGTCGTCGTGCGGCTCGACAGTCCACTCGAAGGAGAGGCCGTCGCCGCCGTCGCCGCCGTCGAACACAATGCGATGCGGCGGTGCCCATACGGCGACCCGGCCTGTGATCTGCATCTCGGGCTCGGGTCCGAAAGATGCCGTCGCTGTTCCCCCGGCGCGTTCCTCGACGGTGTGAGGCACATACCACGACGAGATCCCCGGCCCCGTCGCTACTGCCCGCCACACCGTCTCGACGTCGCCGACCACCTCGACCGACAAGTCAATCGCACATCCCGTGTCTGCCATGCCCGCAGCTTGCCCTGTCCCGACAACGCTTGCAACTGTGCATCGCTCATCCGCGGGTGCAGCCCTTCAGTTGAGGCCCCCCTTTGGAGAGGCGTGCTTGGAAGCAGAAGCTATGTCCAGGCCACCTGGAGCTTGGTGGGGTCGCGGACGCTTGACTAAGGCAGCCAAAATACCGCTGCTTTCGTGTACCATTGTTGATGTGCCTCGTCGGCTGCTGCATTTCGGTGATTTGCCTGAGCGCATGTCCGAGGCATGGTTGTGCGATCTGTTCGGCAAGGATTGAGAAGGAACTTGGCAGTAGAAGATGTCTGAGCACATGAGGACAAACGGCCTGCATATGCCGTCGCTAGCGATTCGCGGCTTCCGCGGTGTCAATCATTTGGACATCGAACGGCTAGGCCGCGTGACGTTGCTCACAGGTCGGAACGGCGTTGGCAAGACGACAGTGCTCGATGCGATCCAGTTGTTGGCCCGCCACTGTGACTCCGTCTCATTTCGTAATGTTCTGATAGGCCATCACGAGATTGAAACCTCACAGGACGACGATGACAATCGTATGGAACGCCTCGCATTCGATGCATTGTTCTATGGTCGCAAGCCTGCCCAGCACGACCAGTTCTCGATCGGGGCAGTAGGAGATCATTCGCCGTTGACGGTCGAGGCGGTGACGGCAGTAGATCTTCCTCCCGAGTGGCTAGAGCAGCTCGAGCGGCAACGGTCAGCGCTGGGGGGTCCGATTTTACGAATTTCATTCCGAAACTCTACTGAGTACCAACCAGTCCTGTTAGAAGACTTCGCAAGACCTAACCCTCTTCCTAAGCGCAATTGGAAAAGAGTTCGTGGAATCGGTGAAGAGGGTTGGCCAGACAATGTGCCTTGTGTCTTGTTGAGGCCTGATGTTGCAGGGAATCGTCAACTTGCCGAACACTGGGATGAAGTTGCTCTCACACCGAGCGAAGAACTTGTAGTAGATGCACTACAGCTCGCGTGCCGAATAGAAATCGATGGCGTCGCAACGATAGAGCGGTCGAGGTATGCTGTGGGCAGACGGATGATGGTCAAGCCGGCACGGGGTGCTCGCGTTCCGCTTCACAGTTTAGGAGACGGTGCTGTTCGCATGCTGGGAATAGCGCTGGGTTTGGTCAATGCAAAGGGAGGGTTTCTCCTCATTGACGAGGCTGAGAACGGCATTCATTACAAGCTTTTGCACGACTACTGGGCTATGGTGCTGCGCGTAGCACGAGAGCACGATGTCCAAATCCTAGCTACGACGCACAGCTGGGACTGCGTCGCTGGCTTCGCTCAGGCCGCATGTGAGGACGAGGGTTCAGAAGGTGTTGTGGTGCGTCTGGAGCCTGATGGCGAAAACGGCTCACTTCGCTCCGTTGAATATTCCGAGGCTGATCTCAACATAGCTGCCACCCAGGGCATCGAAGTTAGGTAAGGATTGAGTGCCCTTACCCAAACCAGACGATGCAAAGCTGCTGCTTGTCGAAGACGCTGACGACGAACATGTCATCTGCCACCTCTATCAGCGTGCCGGAAATGCAGTTGACTTTAGTGTGAATGCGAAGGGCGGTATCCAAGAAGTCATTCAGAGCATTCGGAACGAAGCGCTCGTTTCGGGCCGAATATCTCTTGGCGTCGTCGTGGACGCCAACGACAAGTTGGAAGCACGCTGGCAAGAAATCAGAAACCAGTTCATTTCCGTGGGAATCCGACTTCCACCGCATCCCACAGCCGATGGCACTGTAGTGAAGCCGGAGTTGGCCCGCAGTGGACTTCCGAAAGTCGGTGTCTGGCTTATGCCCGACAATTCAAGTGACGGCGAACTTGAAGACTTCCTCAGCGGGCTCGTTCCGCCTGACGACCCCATCTGGCCGCTGGCCCGAACTTACATTTATGACGCCTTCGAACAACTGGTTCCTCGGCAACCGAAGCGGTCGAAGGCCGAAGTTCACGCGTGGCTGGCTGGCAAAAACAGCGGTTTGCCGATGGGTCTTTCTGTCAGGATGGGCCTTTTTGACGATGGCGCTCCAACCGCGCAGGCGTTTTTGGTATGGCTGCGGGAAGTCTTTGGCTAGACAAGCAGATCTCGTTGGCGTTGGCGAGCATGACACGCGCGATTATTTCTGCGAGGCCCACCACTAGGCAAGTGGAGCTGGGGGGAATCGAACCCCCGTCCGCTGGGCGGGCTCTGACTGTGATACGACCATTCCCGGTGTGCGGCGTCGATGGCAGCCGCGCCGCCGGGTCGGGCGGCCCCCGCTCGGGGCCCGCCACCGGGTCTGTTCCCCGGGGTCAGCGGTCTTTCCCGCCGCCAGTGGTCTGTCCCTACTGTCTCCGCCGCTTCTGTTGCCGGGCTGCGGTGGACTGGCCCCGCGTGCCGTTGCCGGTCGCGGTGCTTCTCTTAGCCAGATTGATCAGGCTGCGAGAAGTTGACGGTCTTCGCCGTTTAGTTGGTTGCCCCGTTTTGCGAGTCTGAGCAACTCGGGTCGCACAGCGCAGCCCCCGGTCCCAACGTCGAAACCGATCAGCCCCGTGTGCACTGGTTGTCAAGGTGCGGTGCCATGATACCCCCCCAGCCCGACATCACCCCCCGAATTCGGACGCTTTAGAATTGCCTTGTTCAAAAAGAACGGTCGAAACGCTTGGCATCGTGGGGATACTGCTTGATGCAGACCGCGGTGTCATCTGTTGTCGGCGGGTCGGCTCATCTATTGGCGGGCCTCGCGGCGGGCTGATGATGGTGCGGCCTTTGACGGGTTGGCGATTTCCCCTTCGATCTGGGCCACGAGATCGGGGGTGCGCAGTAGCGCCGCCTCATGGGCGGTCATGACCACCGCGGGTGTCAGCACTAGGGACCCATCGGGATGTTCCGTTACCAGATAGCGGGTGTGCTCGGGGTTGCCCAGACGCCCAAGGGCTACCCTGCGGCGAGCATCGAGTTCAACGAGCTGTGGCATTTGGGTTCTCTTCCTGATGTTGTTGGCCCCGGGCCAGTCAACCTGCGGCGAGCCTGCGTTTACTGCTCGCGAGATGTTGACTGCTCACAAGATAGCGCATCCACATTGGGGCAGTAAACACGGTGCCCGATCGCCCCGATGCGGCAGTCTTGAGGGCTACTGTCTCACGGGTGGCTGAACTGCTGTTTTTTCCTGACGCCGACAGGCAGCTCTCCGCTCTCGAGGCCGACTCCGCTCGCCGCCGACTTTATGACCAGGTGAATGACATGCTCGATGTGCTCGAAATCGACCCGGGTGACGCATCGGTTTGGCGGCTCCGCTACCAAACTCCGCCTATATGGGGGACACCCGTCTACGGGTCGGGCGTGGAATGGATCATCCTGTGGAGCGAATCCGAATCCGGCACGCTGGTCCACTACGTAGGCGAAGCACCCAGATAGCAGGGCGGGCATCGATCCCACGCGCTTATTCACTCTGGGTTTCGCGCCGGCTCGAACGATCAGGCATCGCAGGGGTGCCGCTTGACGCTGGCAGCCCCGTCATCTGTGGTCGGCGGATCGGCCCATCTCTTGGCGGGCTTCGCGGCGGGCGTCTTCTTCGGCGATGGCCTGGCGCTTGTCGGCTTTGCGGCGGCCTCGGGCCAGGCCGATCAGCACCTTGGCCCGGCCCTGTTTGAAGTACAGCGACAAGGGCACCACGGTCAGGCGGTCTTGCTCGAGGCGGGCCTTGATGCGGTTCAGCTCGCCGCGGTGCAACAGCAGTTTCTTGGGCCGGTCGGGGTCGTGGCCGGCGGCGCCGCCGGTGTGGGAGTAGGGGGCTATGTGCAGAGACTGGAGCCACAGCTCGCCGTCGGCCATGCGGGCGTACGACTCGGCGAGCGCCACCTTGGACTCCCGCAGCGACTTCACCTCCGAGCCCTCCAGCACCAGGCCGGCCTCGAACTCGTCGATGATCTCGAAGTCTCGCCGGGCGCGGCGATTGGCGGCCACCGTCTTGGTGCGCCCCAGCTCGCGGCTCGACCCCGGCTTCATCCCGGCCATTTGCCCAACGTACCCCGCCTGCGGGGGATGGGCGCCGGCATTTCGCCGGTAGTGTGGGCGCAATGGCCGACCAGGGAAACATGCCGGCGGGAGAGCCGGGCGGCGAACCCGGCGGACAGAACCTCTGGGACGGCTTCCGGTCGGGATTCGTGGCGCTGCTGGGGCGGCCCAACTCGGGCAAGTCCACCCTGGTGAACGCCATCTTGGGCACCAAGGTGGCCATCGTGTCCGACAAGGCCCAGACCACCCGCCACGCCATCCGGGGGGTGCTGCACCGCCACGGCGTGCAGGTGGTGTTCGTGGACACCCCCGGCATCCACAAGCCCCGCACTGCGCTGGGCGAGCGGCTGAACGCCGCCGCGGCCGCCGCGGCCGCCGACGTGGACGCGGTGTGCCTGTGCATCGACGCCACCCGCCCGCTGGGCCGGGGCGACCGGTTCATCGCCGAGCGGCTCGGCCCCGACTCCATCGTGGTGGTGACCAAGATCGACGCCGCCCCCCGCTCCAAGGTGGCGGCCCAGCTTGGGGCGGCCGGCGAGCTCGGGTTCGCCGAGTACTTCCCCACCTCGGCCCGCACCGGCAAGGGGGTGGACGCCCTGGCCGACCGGCTGTGCGAGCTGATGCCCCCCGGCCCGCCGCTGTACCCGGCCGAGGTGGTGCGCGACATGCCCGAGGCCCGCTGGGTGGCCGAGCTGGTGCGCGAGCAGCTTCTGGCCGCCACCCGCCAGGAGCTGCCCCACTCCATCACCGTGGCGGTGACCGAGTGGGAGTGGCCCCGCATCAAGGTGGAGATCCTGGTGGAGCGGGAATCGCAGAAGCCGATGGTGATCGGCAAGAAGGGCACCGTGCTCAAACGGGTGGGCACGGCGACCCGGTCACAGCTCCCCAAGGGAGCGTTCCTCGAGCTGCGGGTGGGGGTGGAGAAGAACTGGCAGCGCCGCCCCGAGATGCTCGACCGCCTCGGCT
>JAPYOC010000077.1 GCA_028278955.1 Candidatus Poriferisocius aerobius | reverse complement strand
GACGGCCTCACGCTCATCACCCACGCCGCGGGCTCACTCGCCCCCAACCACTAGTCAAGCAAGTGGGCCACCGGCCCCCGCCCGGCGCCGATCTGCCAACCGGCTGATCGGGCGATGCGGTCGCTCACGAACCCCTTGGCCGCGGTGATCGCGTCCATCGGCGCCATGCCGGTGGCCAAGCCCGCAGCGGTCGCCGCGGCAAAGGTGCAGCCCGTCCCGTGGTCGTTGGCGGTGTCGATCGCATCACCGGCCAGCTCGATCCAAGCGCCGCCGTGGAGCACGAGATCGTTGGCGGTCGCCTCCCCGGTCACCACCATCCACCCGGGGCAGAGCCCGCCCAACTCGTCTGGCTCGGCCAGGCCGGCCGCTTCGCGAAGCACCGCGGCCTCCCGGGCGTTGGGAGTGGCGGCAGTGGCGTGTTCGAGCAGCTCCAGGTAGAGGGCTTCGGCCCCGGCGTCGAGCAGCCGGGCGCCGGTGGACGAGACCATCACCGGATCGACCACCAGGTTGGGAAGCCGTCCTGCGGCGGCGTATTCGCCCACCACCGCGATCACCTCCCGGCTGCCAAGCATGCCGGTCTTCACCGCGGCCACCGGCAGGTCATCGAGCACCGAGTCGAGCTGGCTGGCCACGAAGTCAACCGGCACAAGATGTATGCCCTGCACGCCCACCGTATTCTGGGCCGTCACCGCGGTGATCACCGCGGTCCCGTGTGCTCCCAGCGCTGCGAACGTGGTCAGGTCGGCGGCGATGCCCGCGCCTCCCGACGGGTCCGACCCGGCAATGCTCAACGCCACTGGAGGGTTCATCCGACGTGCCACTCGCCCAAGAGCGCGGCGATGGTCGCGTGGGGCTCGGCGCTGCGGGCCACCGCCCCCTGCACGGCCACGCCGGCAGCTCCGGCGTGGCGGCAGGCGGCCACCCGGCCCACGTCGATCCCCCCGAGGGCGTACACCGGAACATGGCTTCGACGGGCTATTCGTTCCAGACCGCCCAGCCCCAGCGCCGGTCCGTAGCCCGGCTTCGACTCGGATTCGAACACCGGGGAGACGGTCACGTAGTCAGCCCCCTCGATCTCGGCTTGGCGCACCTCGTCGAGTCCGTGGCACGACCGCCCCACAATTCCCTGGTAGGCACCGGGGTACCGGTCGAAACCGGCCAAATGCACGCCATCGGCTTTCGGGTCGATCATCGACGCCAGGATCAGGCAGCCGGTTTGCTCTCGCGCCAACCGGGCCAGCTCCCGCCGGATGTGCGGTGGGTGGTTCTTGGCCCGCAGGACCACCGCTGGGGCCTTCACCACCACATCGGTGAGCACCAGCAGCTCAGACGACAGCACCCGCTTAGAACTCGGCACGGCCCTGCCCGGAGGTGGATGCTTCGGCGAGGTAGCGCTTCGGTATGCGCCCGCCTCGCCGCGCTCGCCACCCGGCCTCGACGCCCAGCCGAATGGCGGCGGCCATCTGCTCGGGGTCGCGGGCTCGAGTGATGGCTGACGCGACCATGACCGCGTCGCAGCCCAGCTCCATGGCCAACGCCGCGTCGGAGGCAGTGCCGATGCCCGCGTCCAGTACCACCGGGACCGACGACTGCTCCACGATCATCTCGATGTTGTGGGGGTTGCGGATGCCCAGCCCCGACCCTATGGGCGCTCCCAGAGGCATGACCGACGCGCACCCCAAGCCTTCGAGGCGGCGGGCCAGCACCGGATCGTCGTTGGTGTAGGCCATCACCGCAAAGCCATCGTCTACCAGCGTCTCGGCCGCCTCAACCAGCTCGACCCCTTCGGGAAGAAGTGTGACGTCGTCGGCGATCACCTCCAGCTTCACCCAGTCGGTTTCGAACGCTTCCCGTGCCAGCTTGGCGGTGAGCACGGCATCGGCGGCGGTGTGGCATCCCGCGGTGTTGGGCAGCACGGCCAGGCCCAGGCGGTCGATCACGTCGAGCACCGAGCCGGCGGCCTGGGGCGACACCCGGCGCAGGGCCACGGTGACCAGCTCGCACCCCGATGAGGACAGGGCTTGTTCCAGCACGGCCAAGTTGGGCGCTCCCCCGGTACCGGTGATCAGCCTGCTGGTGAAGCTTCGCCCGGCCAGAGTCCACTGTTCGCCCATCTACCCCCCTTGGGCCGCTTCGAGGATCTCGACCCGATCTCCTTCGGCCAACAGGGCTTGGCCCCATCGGCTACGAGGGATGATCTCCCGGTTGACGGCCACGGCCACACCCCGCTGGTCGGGGGCCAGCGCCGCGACCGTGCAGCCAGGGGCCACTTCCTGAGCCTCCCCGTTCACGATGACGGTCATGTCGGGGAGGGGCATGTTGGAGCGGTCATGTCGGGTTGATCATCCCGCCACCCCGCTGAGGGGTTCGGCGTCGGGGAGACGGGCGGCTGGCATCGCGTCGAACCGGTTGGGGCTGAACGGCGACAAGTCCACCGGCGGCCGGCGGCCTTGCACCAAAGCGGCCACCGCGGCGGCGGTGATCGGCGCGGTGAGGATGCCGTTTCGGTAGTGGCCGGTGGCGTACACGATGCCGTCGTCGCCAGCGCCGATGATCGGGGCGTTGTCGGGGGCGCCGGGGCGCAGGCCGGCCCACGTCTCCACCAGGTCGACCTCGCTCAAACCCGGCAAAAGGGCCAGCACATCGCGGAGCAGCTCGTACACGCCGCCTGCGGTCACCCGGGTGTCGAAGCCCTGTTCCTCTTGGGTGGCCCCCACCACGATCTCGCCGTCGCTGCGGGGCACCGCATAGACGCTCGAGCCCCGCACCACCCCGCGCACCGGCAACCCCAATAGCCCTTCGGGGCCGCTGAGGCGCAGGATCTGCCCCTTGACGGGCCGGACCGGCACCCCCAGAAGCCGGCCGGTCCAGGCGCCGGCGGCTACCACCACCTGCTGGCAGGCCACCCGTCGGCCGTCGTCGGCCACGACCTGATCTCGGGCTATCTCAGCGGCCGACACGGCGATGACGGGCACCCGCTTCAGCAGTTCTGCCACCACTCTGCGGGGGTTCACATGGTGGTCGAGCGGCGAGTACACCCCGCCCCGCACACTGGGGGCGAGCAGCGGCTCGCTCCGACGGCATTCCCGGCTGCGGAGCCGCTGCACCGGCAGGCCCTCCTGTTCGTGCAGGTCGCCCAGGCTGTCGAGTAGGGCCTTGTCGTCAGCGCTGTAGGCCGCCATCAGCATCCCATTGCGGCAGTAGTCGATTGCGTCCGCCCCAAGTTGGTCGGCGAACGCCGGCCAAGCCTGGCTGGCGGCCAAGTTCAACCCGAGGATGTGGGACTCGCCCCAGTAGGCCTCGTGTATCGGGGCCAGCATCCCCGCCGCAGCGTGGCTGGCCCCGGTGCCGGGCGCGGCATCGATCACCACCGCCTCCACCCCGTCTTGGAGAAGCTGCCAGCCCACCGAGAGCCCGACGATGCCGCCGCCCACAACGATCACGTCCGGTTTCGGCGACAAGTCAGCCACCGAGGGCCTCCAGCAGCTCGGTGGTCGCCGCGCCACGGTCGGCTGCCCGGGCCACCGCGCCGATCACCGCCACGCCGTGGGCCCCGGCGTCGAGCAGCTCCGGCACCCGGGCGGCGGTGATCCCGGCGATGGCGATCACCGGGATGTCCACCGCGGCGGCCACCCTCTCCACCCCGGCTGGCCCGAGCGGCTCGGGCAGCCCGTGCTTGGTGGGGGTGGCATACACCGGCCCCACTCCCACATAGGAGGCGCCGTCGGCCTGGTGGCGCCGTGCGGTGTCGGGGTCCCGGGCGGTGCCTCCCACGAGTCGCCCGGGGCCGATCAGACGGCGCAGCACCGGCACCGGCAGGTCGTCAGCCCCGCCATGCACCCCGTGAGCCCCGGTCGCGAGGGCGATGTCGGCCCGGTCGTTCACGATCACCAGTGCCTGCGCCCTGCGGGCTGCGGCCATGATGCGCTCGCACTCGGCTAGCACCGCAGCATCGCCCGACGCCTTGATCCGCACCTGCACCGCAGGGGTGCCGCTGGCAAGGGCGGCTTCGGCCAAAGCGGCGCTGTCGGCGATGATGTGCAGCTTGGGAACGCGGGCAGTCGCCACATCGCCCCTGGGCGAGACAGTGTCGATGGCGGGCATCTCAGCTTGCCGGGGGCAGCGTCACGAACCGGCCGAGTAGATCTCGGCGCCCTTGACGCGGAACTCGTCGGCCTTGGATTTCATCCCCAACTCGATGGCCACCGACTCGTCCACCCCTTGGCGGGCGGCGTAGTCCCGCACATCCTGGGTGATCTTCATCGAGCAGAACTTCGGCCCGCACATGGAGCAAAAGTGGGCGGTCTTGGCCGGCTCGGCCGGAAGGGTCTCGTCGTGGTACTCCAGCGCTGTCTCGGGGTCGAGCGACAGGTTGAACTGGTCGGCCCAGCGGAACTCGAACCGGGCTTTCGACAGGGCATCGTCCCAGGCCTGCGCGCCGGGATGGCCTTTGGCCACATCGGCGGCGTGGGCCGCGATCTTGTAGGCGATCACGCCCTCCTTCACGTCGGCCCGGTTGGGCAGGCCCAGGTGCTCCTTGGGAGTCACGTAGCAGAGCATGGCGGTGCCGTACCAGCCGATGTTGGCGGCTCCAATGGCCGAGGTGATGTGGTCGTAGCCCGGGGCAACATCGGTGGTGAGCGGCCCGAGGGTGTAGAAGGGGGCGTCGTGGCACCACTCCCGCTCGAGGGTCACGTTCTCTTTGATCTTGTCCAGCGGGACGTGGCCGGGACCCTCGATCATCACCTGCACATCATGGGCCCAGGCCCGCCTGGTCAGCTCGCCCAGGGTCTTGAGCTCGGCCATCTGAGCGGCGTCGTTGGCGTCGGCGATAGATCCCGGCCGCAGCCCGTCGCCCAGGGAGAAGGCCACGTCGTAAGCCGCGAAGAGCTCGCACAGCTCCTCGAAGTGGGTGTACAGGAAGTTCTCCTGGTGGTGGGCCAGACACCAGGCGGCCAGGATAGAGCCCCCCCGGCTGACGATCCCGGTGGTGCGCGCCGCGGTGAGCGGCACGTAGCGCAGCAGCACCCCGGCGTGGACGGTCATGTAGTCCACTCCCTGCTCGGCCTGTTCGATCACCGTGTCCCGAAATATCTCCCAGGTGAGCTCCTCGGGGCTTCCATTGGTCTTCTCCAATGCCTGGTAGATGGGCACCGTGCCGATGGGAACCGGCGAGTTGCGGATGATCCACTCCCGGGTGGTATGGATGTCGGCGCCGGTGGACAGGTCCATCACCGTGTCGGCACCCCATCGGGTGGCCCAGGTCAGCTTCTCCACCTCTTCGGCGATCGACGACGTGACCGCCGAGTTGCCGATGTTTGCGTTGACCTTGGTCAAGAACTTGCGCCCTATGATCATGGGCTCCGACTCGGGGTGGTTCACGTTGGCCGGGATGATGGCCCGGCCTCGAGCCACTTCCGAGCGCACCAGCTCGGCATCGAGCTGCTCGCGGGCGGCGATGAACTCCATCTCCGGGGTGATGTCCCCCCGGCGGGCATAGGCCATCTGGGTGACCGCAGCGCCCTTGGCCCGAAGCACCGGGCGGCGCTGGCCCGAGAACGGGTCGGAGGCGCCGCCGGTGCGCACGGCGCGGCGGCCGTCGTCGCGCAGATCAGCGGCTCGTCCCGCGGTCGCCGCGGCGTCATTCCGCTCGGTGATCCACGCCAGCCGCAACGGGGGCAGGCCCACACTGGGATTCGAGCCCGGTCCGCTGGTGTCGTACAGCAGAAACGGCGGCTCCGGTTCGGCCAGGTTCACCTGGGTGAACGGCACCTGCACGTCGGGCCGGCTGCCGGTTACGTACACCTTCTGGCGAGCGGGCTTGTGGCTGGGGGCAGAATGGCCGGGGTGAGGCGCGCCGTTGTCGGTGGTCTCGCTCATCATCATCTCCCTTCGCCGGCGTTATCCGGATCAGGTTCAGCGGTCGGCGCCAGCGGACGCCCTCTCAGCCCGACGATCCTCGAGCTCCCGCGTGGTTTTCGTCTCTATCTTGCCATACGCCGCCGCCCATTGGCGTAGCGGTCGATGAGCGACCGGGTGGAGGAGTCGCGGGCGGGGTCGGGAGGGGCGGCGCCGGCGAGTTCGGCGGCGATGCCGGTGGCCAGGGTCTTGCCCAGCTCCACGCCCCACTGGTCGAAGGG
>JAPYOC010000076.1 GCA_028278955.1 Candidatus Poriferisocius aerobius | reverse complement strand
CACGAAATCGGCCGCACCCCACCAGCCGAGGCCGAAGAACTCCACTACCGCCAACAACACCTGGGCCCACAGGCCAACACACAAACAAAACAACCTGCGCGAAACCCGGGGAAGTTCACCCCTTCCGAACTCAACGATGTTCAACAACCAAACACCCATCACCGCAGAACAGAAGGGCTTTCCCGCGGACCCACACAACACCCCCAACCCAACCCACAAACAAACAGGGCTAGACCGCAGTCAGCCTCCGTCGCGGCCGCCGTCAGCCTCCGTCGCGGATCGCGCGCAACAGCGAGACGGCCCGGTCGCGCTCCGCGGTCCGGTCGAAGGGGGGAAGGGCGTCGACCAGCGCCCAGCGGTAGCGGGCTCGGGCCATGCGGGAGTCGAGCACGGCCACCACCCCCCGGTCGTCGCCCCGGCGGATGAGGCGGCCCGCGCCCTGGGCCAGCCGGGTGGCGGCCCGGGGCAGGTCGACGAGCCGGAAAGCGTCGCCGCCGCAGCGCTCCCGGCGGGCGTCTAGCAGGGGGTCGTCGGGCCGGGGGAACGGCAGGCGGTCGATGGTGACCAGCGAGAGCGACTCGCCGGGCACGTCCACCCCCTGCCACATGCCCATGGTGGCGAACAGGCAGCTCTCGGTTTCGGCGGCGAAGCGCCGCAGCAGCTCGGGCTTGGGCAGGTCGCGCTGGGTGTAGACCTCGAAGTCGAGCCGGGGCCGCAGCACCTCGGCGGCCCGGTCCATGGCCCGGTAGCTGGTGAACAGGGCCAAGGTGCGGCCCCCAGCGGCGTTGATCAGCGCGGTCAGCTCCTCGTGGAGGGCCGCCTCGTAGCCGGGCTTGCGGGGGTCGGGCATGTGCTTGGCGCAATACAGGAGTGCGTTGGCCTCGTAGTCGAACGGGCTGCCCACGTCGATGGCCTTGTGGCCGTCGGGGGCCAGGCCCAGGGTCTCGCCCAGGTTCATGGGGATGGTGGCGCTGGTCAGCACCGCGGTGGTGTGCTCCCACAGCCGCTCGCCCAGCAGGCCGCCCAGCTCGACGGGGGCGATCCGCCAGGCTGGCGACGACTCCGATCCCGACACCCAGGCCACCTCGGTTTGCTGGGCCTCCACCGCCCGGGCCAGGTCGTCCATCAAAGCCCCGGCGGCCAGCACGGCCCGCAGCTTGCGGGCCCCCGTGTCGCCGGGGGCGCCGTCGGGGACGGCCCGCAACTCGGCGGCGGCCTGCTCCACCCGGCCCCGGGCCACCACGGCCACGTCCTGGAGCCCGTCGGGGAGCGGGGCGGGAAGCGGCTTGTCCCGGAACGGGGCCAGGGCCTCCCGCAGCCGGACTCCGGCGTCCTCTAGGTCGCCGGCGGCGGCCGATTCGCTCACCACTGCCCGGACGGCCCGGGCTAGCTCGTCGAACCGCCCCCCGGTGAGCGAGAGCCCGGCGGTGTCGGACACGATGTCCTCCAGGCCGTGGGCCTCGTCGATGACCACCGTGTTGTGCCCGGGCAGGATCTGGGTGTCGCTGAACAGGTGCAGGCAGTACAGGTGGGTGTTCACCACCACGATGTCGGCGGCGTCGGCCCGGTGGCGGGCTTTCTCGGCGAAGCAGCTCGACCCCGAAGGGCACCGCTGCGCCCCCGGGCACTCCCGGCCCGACACGCTCAGGGCGTCCCAGGCGGCAGGGGAGGGCTCGAAGTCGAGCTCGGCCCGGTCGCCGGTGTCGGTCCGCCGGGCCCACTGGGCCAGCCGGGAGATCTCCGCTCGGGGACCCTCGGCGATGCCCAGGCTCTGCTGCTTGTCCTCTAGGTGCTCCGCAAGCCGCTGGACGCACAGGTAGTTGGACCGGCCCTTGAGCACGGCGTATCGCACCGGCAGGCCCAGAGCCTCTACCAGCTGGGGCAGGTCTTTGTCGACCAGCTGGTCTTGTAGGGTCTTGGTGGCGGTGGCCACCACCGACGGGCCCTCGCCCATGACCAGGGGCACCAGGTAGGCCAGCGACTTGCCGGTTCCCGTGCCGGCGGCCACCACCAGGTGGCGCCCGGACTCCATCGCCTCGCCCACCGCTTCGCACATCTCCCGCTGCCCGGGCCGCCGCTCGCCCCCGCCGTCCAGCGAGGAGACCGCCGTTTCCAGGGCCCGGCCCAGCGCGGTGTCCTCCGACATGGCCGCGACGCTACCGCCGTCTTGGGGGCGAGTCGGGCTGCATCGGCGTGATCGCTGTTTCCCGTCCCCGGCGGGGCCCCGTGGGGAAGTACCGTGCAGGTGTGGGCTTGTCGGGTCACGGCCTCGATCTGAATCGCATTCCGCGCCATGTCGGCTGCGTGATGGACGGCAACGGACGCTGGGCCGAGCAGAGGGGAATGGCCCGCACCGAGGGCCACGAGCAGGGCGAGCACGCCCTGTTCGACGTGATCGAGGGCGCGTTGGAGCTGGGCATCGAGTGGCTCACGGTGTACGCCTTCTCCACCGAGAACTGGAACCGCCCCGACGACGAAGTGCGCTTCTTGTTGAACTTCAACCGCACCATCTTGCGGCGGCGCTGCGAGGAGCTGAACGAGATGGGGGTGCGGATCCGGTTCGTGGGCCGCCGCGACTGGCGGGTGCCCAAAGGCCTCATCAAGGAGATGGACGAGGCCATCGAGCTCACCCAGCACAACAAGCAGATGACGCTGGCGATCGCCTTCAACTACGGCGGTCGGGCCGAGATCGTCGATGCGGTGCGGCGCATTGCCGCCCAGCGGATCCCGGCCCGCATGGTCAATGAGCGGACCATCGCCCGCTACCTCTACGACCAGGAGATGCCCGAGCCCGACCTCATCATCCGCACCTCCGGGGAATACCGCATCTCCAACTTCTTGCTGTGGGAGCTGGCCTACTCCGAGCTGGTGTTCAGCGATGTGCTGTGGCCCGACTTCACCCGCCGCGACCTGTTCGCCGCCATCGCCGAGTACCAGCACCGCCACCGCCGCTTCGGCGGAGTCAGATAACAGGGCGCCATGGGCCTCTGGCGGGTCGGGGGGTGAGAGGCTTGTGGCGGTGAGCCTGTACCGGGACCAGGGGATCGTGCTTCGCACCTACAAGCTGGGCGAGGCCGACCGCATCGTGGTGTTCTGCACCCGGGGCCACGGCAAGGTGCGGGCGGTGGCCAAGGGCGTTCGCAAAACCCGCAGCCGGTTCGGGGGCCGCCTCGAGCCCACCAGCCATGTGCAGCTCCAGCTCCACCGGGGGCGGGGCGAGCTCGACGTGGTGACCCAGACAGAGTCGATGGACCGGTTCCGGCAGGTGCGGGAGGACCTGGGGCGGTTGGGCAAGGCCATGGCCATGCTGGAGGCAGTCGACCGGGTCGGGGTAGACCGGGAGCCCGACGGGGCGCTGTTCCGAATGCTGTTGGGCGGGCTGCGGTCGCTGGACGCGGGTGACTCAGCGCTGGTGGTGCCCGCCTTCTACCTCAAGCTCCTGGCTCACGACGGGGTGGGCCCCGAGGTGGGGGCGTGCGCCTCCTGTGGGGCCGTCGGCGATCTGGCGGCCTTCGACTACGCCAGCGGCGGTGCGCTGTGCCGCCGCTGCCGGCGGGGATCGCCGCTGTCGCCCGACGCGCTGGAGCTGATTCGCATGGTGCTGGGCGGCAGCGTCGGCGCCGCGCTGGCCCTGCCCCCCTCGCCCGCCACCGGCGAGGTCGAGCACCTGGCCACCGCCGCCCTGGAGCACCACCTCGAACGCCGCCTCCGCACCACGGGCGCGTACAGCTGATGGCTTGATTGCTCAATGGAAGGATGGCAAATGTCTAAGGTTGTGATCAACAAATAGCTCGGAAGACCAGCGTGGCTAGTCTTTCGGATGGGCTGATGACGAGTCGAGGTGCTGTGGGCGCGATGAGCAGAGGGGACGCTGAGAGGGCCGCGGGTGGTGGTCAGATGAGCGGCGATGTGATGGACAAGGTGGTGAACCTTTGCAAGCGGCGGGGGTTCGTGTACCAGTCGGCGGAGATCTACGGCGGGTTCCGCAGTGCGTACGACTACGGCCCGTTGGGCGTGCTTTTGTTGCGCAACGTGAAGGACGCCTGGTGGCGGACCATGGTGCAGCTCCGCACCGACGTGGTCGGCCTCGACGCCTCCATCTTGTCGCCTCCCGAGGTATGGGAGGCGTCGGGGCACCTGTCCAACTTCACCGATCCCCTGGTGGACTGCCGCAACTGCGGTGCCCGCCACCGCGAGGACCAGCTAGAGGACCCCGAGGTCTGCCCGAACTGCGGGGCGCGGGGCCAGTTCACCGAGGCCCGGGAGTTCAACCTGATGTTCCGCACCCAGGCCGGTCCGGTGGCTGGGGCCGGCGCCGACGTGTACCTGCGGCCCGAGACGGCCCAGGGCATGTTCATCAACTTCGCCAACGTATTGAACACCATGCGCAACAAGCCGCCGTTCGGCATCGCCCAGATCGGCAAGTCGTTCCGCAACGAGATCACCCCGGGCAACTTCATCTTCCGCACCCGGGAGTTCGAGCAGATGGAGATGGAGTTCTTCGTGCCCCCCGACGAGGCCGCCAAGTGGTTCGAGTACTGGTGCGGGGCTCGGGTGGACTGGTACACCGGCCTCGGCATCCCCCCCGACAAGCTCCGGCTGCGGCCCCACGGCGCCGACGAGCTGAGCCACTACTCGGCGGGCACCGCCGACGTGGAGTACCTGTTCCCCTGGGGGTGGGGGGAGCTGGAGGGCATCGCCAACCGCACCGACTACGACCTCGCCCAGCACGCCCGGCACTCCGGGGCCGACTTGGAGTTCTACGACCAGCAGGCCGACCAGCGCTACCGCCCCCATGTGATCGAGCCGGCCGCGGGGGCCACCCGAACGATGATGGCGTTCCTCTTGGCCGCCTACGACACCGAGGAGGTGCGAGGGGAGGCCCGCACGGTGCTGCGGCTGCACCCCCGGCTGGCCCCCTACAAGGCGGCGGTGCTGCCCCTGTCCAAGAAGCCCGACCTCCAAGCGGTGTCCGAGGAGGTGCTGGGCCTGCTCCAGCCCCGGTGGATGACCGACTACGACGTGACCCAGTCCATCGGCCGCCGCTACCGCCGCCAGGACGAGATCGGCACCCCTTACTGCGTGACCGTGGACTTCGACACCCTGGAAGACCGGGCGGTTACCGTGCGCGACCGCGACACCATGGGCCAAGACCGGGTGCCCATCGACGGTTTGGTCGAGCACTTGGGCGCCGAGCTCGGCCTGTGAGACCGCGGCAGTGACCAGTGCCGTTGTCGCGGCGGTACAGGCCGTCGAGCGCGGCGGGCTCGGTCGGGCCGAAGCGGTTCTGGGAGTAGCGCCTGGCGACGTCGAAGACCTTTTGCACGCCAAGCTGGCCGACGGGCCGCCGGCCGCAGTCGCCGCCCGCGGGGTGGCCGCGTCGCCGGGGGCAGCCTCGGGCCGGGTGTGCCTGTCGGTGGACGCAGTGCTCGACGCCGACGACGAGGGTGCCCCTGCCGTTTATATCCGGCCGTTCACCACCCCGGCCGACGAGGTGGCCATGTCGGCCTCGGCGGCCATCGTCACCGCCAAGGGGGGCATGGCCAGCCACGCCGCGGTGATCGCCCGGGGCTGGGGCATTCCCGCGGTGGTGGGGGTCGAGGGCTTGACGGTGGACGCCGACGCCGGCGTGGCCCGCCTGGGCGATGTGGAGCTGCGCGACGGCGATGAGATAACCGTGGACGGCGCAGCGGGCACGGTCATGCTGGGCGGCGCCGAGGTGGGCGCCGTTGCGATCCCCGACGAGCTGTACACGCTGCTGGGCTGGGCCGACGAGCTGCGGGGCGGGCGGCTGGCGGTGCGGGCCAACGCCGACGATGCGGCATCGGCCCGGCTGGCCCGATCCTTCGGCGCCGCCGGTGTGGGACTGTGCCGCACCGAGCACATGTTCTTGGGGGAGCGGCTGCCAATCATCCAGCGGGCCATCACCGACGGCAGCCCGGCGGCGCTGGATGCGCTGGCCGAGGCCCAGGTGGAAGACCTCTCGGGCCTCTTGGAGGCCATGGACGGTTTGCCGGTGACCGTGAGGCTGCTGGATCCGCCCTTGCACGAGTTCCTGCCCGGCCAGCCGGAGCTGGCCGAGGAGAATCCCATGCTCGGCGTGCGGGGCGCCCGGCTAGGGGTGCTCCGCCCCGGCCTGTACCGGGCCCAGGCCAAGGCGGCGGCCGAGGCCGCGGCCCGCCGGGTGATGGCCGGGGGCGACCCGCAGGTGCAGATCATGATTCCCCTGGTGGTGGGGAGCGCCGAGCTGGCCCATGTGCGAACTGCGGTGGCCGAGGAGCTGGCCGCATTCGACCGCCGTCTGGGGGGCCGGGACATCCCGGTGGGCGCAATGATCGAGACGCCCCGCTCGGCACTGGGCGCGGCGGAGATCGCGGATTGCGCCGACTTCTTGTCGGTGGGCACCAACGACTTGACCCAGATGGCCTTCGGGTTCTCCCGCGACGACATCGAGGCCAAGATCATGCGCCCCTACATCGATCACGGCCTGCTGGAGGCCAACCCGTTCGAGACGCTGGATGTCGCCGGGGTGGGCCGGCTGGTGGCCGAAGCGGTGGCCGCGGCCCGCACCGTCCGAGCCGGCATCGAGGTCGGGGTGTGCGGCGAGCACGGCGGCGACCCGGCGTCCATCGCGTTCTTGGCCGGAGCGGGAGTGGACTATGTGTCGTGCTCCCCCCACCGGGTGCCGGTGGCCCGATTGGCCGCGGCTCAGGCTGTCATCGGCTGAGCGACGCCGCTGCCATCGCGATACCCGGCGCTATTTCTCGAGGCCCACCACTAGTCTCACACCGTGGGCATCCACGACGAAG
Source organism: Candidatus Poriferisocius aerobius (assembly GCA_028278955.1). Classification (GTDB taxonomy): domain Bacteria; phylum Actinomycetota; class Acidimicrobiia; order Acidimicrobiales; family Bin134; genus Poriferisocius; species Poriferisocius aerobius. The sequence continues at coordinate 11,909 of JAPYOC010000076.1, read as the reverse complement.
ACGTGGCCCGGGTGAGAGAGGCGACCGACATCGTCGCGGTCATCGGCGAGCACGTGCAGCTCAAGCGGGTCGGCCGCCGCTGGCAGGGCCTGTGCCCGTTCCACGCCGAGAAGACCCCTTCGTTCTCGGTGAACGCCGAGATGGGCGTGTACCACTGCTTCGGGTGCAAGGCCAGCGGCGACGCCATCACCTTCCTCCGGGAGGTGGAGCAGGCCGATTTCGTCGAGGCGGTGGAGCGCCTGGCCGGCCGGTCGGGCATCGTGCTGCGCTACACCTCGCCCGGCGAGGGGGCCGATCGCCACAAGCGGGGCAAGCTCACCGAGGCCCTCGAGCAGGCGGTGGAGTGGTATCACCAGCGGTTGCTGACTGCGCCCGACGCCGGTTTGGCCCGACGCTATCTGCGGGAAAGGGGCTACGACGGCGATGTGGTGCGCCGATACAAGCTGGGATGGGCCCCCGACGACTGGGACGCGCTGGCGGCGGGCCTCGGGGTAGGAGCGGAGGGGGGGATGCCGGCTCCGGTGTTCTCCGACGCCGGGCTGGGATTCCGCAATAAGGGCGGACTCATCCAGGACAGCTTTCGGGCCCGGGTGCTGTTCCCCATCTTCGACCCCAGCGGCAAGCCGGTGGGCTTCGGCGGGCGGGTGCTGCCCGGCGGGGAGGGCCCCAAGTACAAGAACTCGGTGGACAATGCCGTCTATCGCAAGTCGCGGGTGCTGTACGGGCTCAACTGGGCCAAACAGGAGATCGTCAACGCCGACGAGGTGATCGTGTGCGAGGGCTACACCGACGTGATCGGCTTCGCCCAGGCAGGCATCTCCCGAGCGGTGGCCACCTGCGGCACAGCAGCGACCGATGAGCACATCCAGGTTTTGAAGCGGTATGCGAAGCGCCTTGTGTTGGCATTTGATCCGGATAAAGCAGGTGGCAATGCGGCAGAGCGTTTCTTGCAGTGGGAAGGGGAGGTCGAGGTTAAAGTAGCTACCTTCCCAGCTGGGAACGATCCCGGTTCATTAGCCATGAGCGATCCAGAAGGATTGGTCGCTGCTGTGAGCCAGGCAGTGGCTTTTCCGAAGTTCCGCTATGAACGAGTCTTGTCCCAAGCAGACTTGTCAACTATCAGAGGTCGCTCTATTGCAGCTAGGCAGGCAACCGAAGTTGTGGCTCCAATCAAGGATCTACTAGTACGCGAGCCCTACTTGTTGGAAATTGCCACCCGGTGCCGTCAAGACGATCCGAATGCTCTGGAACGCCTTCGTCGTATAGCCCAGGACTACCGCCCATCTTTTTCTCGAGGTCCTCGTTCTTCGAGACCGAATGCCGAAGAAAATGCTCCCCACCCGGCCGATATGGTCAGTGAATCTGGCCGAGGCGACCAAGATTTCTATGATATTGACCCAGGCAGTTCCCACGGCCCTCCTCCCAACAATGTGGAGCGCCAAGTGCTTTGGCTGGCAGTCAACGAACCCGCCGCAGTGTGGCCAGAGATCGTGTCCGAAATGTTTCACTACTCCTTTTACCAGGAATTATTCGACGCACTGTTGGAGTACCCCGAGATGGATGTACTGCTGGCCGACGCCGAGCCGAAGCTGGGCGCGCTCATGCGGGAGTTGTTGGTGCTGGAAGACCAGGAGCTGCGAACCAGCCGCCGTCAACAAGACATCGTCATGGCACGGCTGGTGTACGAGTCGGCGCAACGAGAGTTGATCCACTCAGAGCGCCTAGCCCGCACCGGTTCAGCCGACGACGACACCCTGTTGCTCCGGGTAGCCGGTCTGAAGCTAGCCGCCGATGACCTCCGCGAGTCGGAGTGGGAGGCCGGGAAGGCCCGCGCCCTGCTGGGGTTGCTGCGGGCTGAGGCTTAGGACTGGCCTAGAAGTCCTCGTCGAAGGCCACGTCGCCCTCGACGCCCACCTGGTAGGAGGCCACGGTGCGCTCGAAGAAGTTGGTCAGCTCCTGCACATCTTGGAGTTCCATGAACGAGAACGGGTTCTTGGATCCGAACTGTTTGGGCAGACCGAGCTGGGTGAGGCGCTGGTCGGCCACGAACTCCAGATAGCGGCGGGTGTCGGCCACCGACATGCCGGGCACGCCCTGGCCCAGCAGGTCTTCGGCGAACTGGTGCTCGCAGTCCACTGCCTCGCCGATCATGGCGGCGACCTGCCGGCCGAGTTCGGCGTCGAACAGATCGGGCTCCTCGGCCCTCACGGTGTTGACCACCTCTAGGGCGAAGTTCATGTGGCAGCTCTCGTCGCGGAACACCCAGTTGGTGCCAGCGGCCAGGCCGTTCAGCAGCCCCTTGGAGCGCAGGAAGTACACGTAGGCGAACGCGGCGAAGAAGAAGAGCCCCTCGATGCAGGTGGCGAAGCAGATCAGGTTCAACAGGAACTGGCGGCGCTTGGCGGGGGTGTCGCACTGGTCGACGTCGTCCATCGAGCTCATCCACCGGAAGCAGAACTCGGCTTTCTGGCGGATGGAGGGGATGGTGTCGATGGCGGCGAAGGCGGCCTCCCGCTCGTCGAGGTCGGGAATGTAGTTGTCCAGAAGCGTCAGGTAGAACTGAACGTGCAGGGCCTCTTCGTAGAGCTGCCGGGACAGGTACATCCGGGCCTCGGGGGCGTTGATGTGGCGGTAGAGGTTGAGCACCAGGTTGTTGGCCACGATGGAGTCGCCGGTGGCGAAGAACGCCACCAGCCGGTTCACCAGATGCTTCTCGGCCGGCAGAAGGGTACGCTCCAAGTCGACCAGGTCGTCGGAGAAGTCGATCTCGTCCACCGTCCAGGTGTTCTTGATGGCGTCGCGGTACATGTCGAAGAACTGCGGGTAGCGCATGGGGCGCAGCGTCAGCTTGAAGCCGGGATCGAGGATGCGGCCCCGGCGCGGCGCGGCGCCGGGCGGTGCGCCGGGGGCGGCACCCGGCGCCGCTTCGAGGAAGGGGGTCTCTGCCAGCGCCATCAGTCGCACGCCTCGCAGGTCTCGGGGTTCTCCAGTGAGCAGGCCACCGCTTCGTCGTCGGGCACGGGGGCGGCGGTCGCCGCGCCGGGAGCGCCGGTGGTGGCCTGGTTGATGCGGGTGGCGGGCCGGGACCGCAGGTAGTAGGTGGACTTCAGCCCTGCCTTCCAGGCGTGGAGGTACATGGAGCTGAGCTTGCCGATGGTGGGCGACTCCATGAACAGGTTCAGCGACTGGGACTGGTCGATGAACGCCCCCCGTTCGGCGGCCATGTCGATGAGCGACCGCTGGGGCAGCTCCCACGCGGTGCGGTAGATGGCCTTGAGGTCGTCGGGGATGCGTTCGATGTCGGCCACCGAGCCCTCGGAGCGCTTCACGTCGGAGATCATCTGGTTGTCCCACAGGCCCAGCTCCTGGAGGTCGCGGACCAGGTAGCGGTTGATCTGCAAGAACTCCCCGGAGAGGGTTTCCCGCTTGAACAGGTTGGATACCTGGGGTTCGATGCACTCGTAGCACCCGGCGATGGAGGCGATGGTGGCCGTGGGGGCGATGGCGATGAGCAGGGAGTTGCGCAGGCCGTGGCAGGCGATGCGGTCGCGCAGCGCCTGCCACCGGGCCGGGTCGGAGGGATCCCTGCCCCACAGGTCGAACTGGAGCCGGCCGCCGGCCGCCCTGGTCTCGGCGAACGCAGGGTGGGGGCCGTGCTTTTCGGCCAGTTCGGTGGAGGCCCACAAGGCGTTGAAGTAGATCTCCTCGGAGACGCGCGCCGACAGGCGGCGGGCCTCGTCGCTGTCGAACGGCAGGTCGAGGTGGAAGAACACGTCTTGGAGCCCCATCAGGCCGAGCCCCACCGGCCGCCACTTGGCGTTGGAGCGGGCCGCCTCGGGGGTGGGGTAGAAGTTGATGTCGATCACCCGGTCCAAAAACGGGACCACCGAGCGCACCACCTCGCCGAGGCGGTCGAAGTCCATCCTGGCGGTGCCGGTGTCGACGAACGCCCCGAGGTTGACCGAGCCCAGGTTGCACACCGCAGTCTCCTCGGCGCTGGTCACCTCGATGATCTCGGTACACAGGTTGGAGAGGTGCACGGTGCGGCCCTGCTGGCCGGTCTGGTTGCACCGCGAGTTGGAGGAATCCTTGAAGGTCATCCAGCCGTTGCCGGTCTGGGCCAGGCACCGCATCATGCGGCTGTAGAGGTGGCGGGCAGAGAGCTGGCGCTCGTAGAGCCCGGCGGCCTCGGCCTCCTCGTAGGCCTCCCGGAACTCGTCGCCGTACAGGTCGGTGAAGTGGGGGACCTCCTTGGGGTCGAACAGCGACCACCGCCAGTCTTTCTCCACCCGCTCCATGAACAGGTCGGGGACCCAGTTGGCCAGGTTGAGGTTGTGGGCCCGGCGGTTGTGGTCGCCGGTGTTTTCCTTGAGCTCCAAGAAGTCCTCGATGTCGGCGTGCCAGCTCTCCAGGTACACGCAGGCCGCGCCCTTGCGCTTGCCGCCCTGGTTGACGGCGGCCACCGAGCTGTCCAAGGTCTTGAGCCACGGCACGATGCCGTTGGACAGGCCGTTGGTGCCCCGGATGAGCGACCCCTTGGAGCGGACCCTGTGCCAGGCCACGCCGATCCCGCCGGCGAACTTCGACAGCCGGGCGATATCGGTGTAGCGCTGGTAGATGCCCTCGAGGCTGTCGTCGGGGGAGTCGAGCAGGTAGCACGACGACATTTGCGGGTGGGCGGTGCCCGAGTTGAACAGCGTGGGGCTCGACGGCAGGTAGGCCAGCGAGCTCATCAGGTCGTAGAACGAAATGGCCTCATCGGCGTCGGCCGACAGGCCGCAGGCCACCCGCAAGAAGAAGTACTGGGGGGTCTCGATGATCTGGCGGGTGTCGGGGTGGCGCAGGAGATAGCGGTCGTACACCGTGCGCAGGCCGAAGAACTCGAAGTTCCGGTCGCGCAGCGAGCTGATGGAGGCGTTCAGCGCCGGGGCGTGCCTCTCGGCGAAGTCGGCGGTCTCGTCGCTGATCAGGCCGAGGCTGTGGCCGGTTTTGACCGACTCGGTGAACCAGGGGATGTTCTGGTTGCGCACCTCTTTGTCGATGCAGGTGGACAGGAGGCGGGCGGCCAGCCTCGAGTAGTTGGGCTCGGTCACGATCAGCCCGGCGGCGGTGCGGATCGACAGCTCGTCGAGCTCCCGGGTCGTGGCCCCGTCGGCCAGCGCGGAGATGGTCCGGGTGGCCACCCGCATCGGGTCGACGCCCGTCAGCCCTTCGCCGCAGCGGGCGACGGCATTGACGATCTTGTTGACGTCCACCGGCTCCAGCTCGCCATTGCGCTTGCGCACCCGCATCCCGGTCGGGCTGGCGCCATTGGGGGCAGGGTCGGCACCGGTGCCGCTCACTGCGGCCAGCGGTTCCTGTGTGAGTGTCATCGATCCCCCTCTGCGGACGAGGCTTGCCCGGGCGAAGTCCCCTAAGTGTAATTACAAGCGAGGAACTTTATCAATGAGTTTCTCTGGCACGGTGCTCTGACCAGGGATTTCATGTCCAAGTATTTTCTCGAAGCACTCCGGGAGGCTCTTCGCCGGGCGCGGCCGCCCCCCGGTCAAGCCTGCCGAACGGTCAGCTCGGTGGCCTTGAGGGAGGCCCAGCACCGCGAGCCGGCCTCAAGGCCCAGCTCGCCCACCGCTTGGGGCGTGACCCACACCCGGCAGGGCGCCGGCGGCCCTAGAAACACCTTGACCCGGTCGCCCTCGGGCTGGACGCGGCCCACCTCGGCCTCCCAGGTGTTGCGGGCGCTGGTGTGGGGCTCGGCCGTCGACAAGGTGACGGCGGCGGGCGAGAAGGCGACCAGCACCGGGCCGGTCATGGGCGTGGCCGTGGTGAGGGCCAGCCCGCAATCGAGGGCCACCTCGGTGCCGGCGGCGCGGCCGGAGAGCAGGTTGACGCCGAGCAGCCCCGCGGTCCACGGGGTCCGGGGGTTGGCGGCCACCTCCTCAGGGGCGCCGGCCTGCACGATCTCGCCTGTCTCCATCACCAGAAGCTGGTCGGCCAGCAAGCGGGCCTCCACCGGATCGTGGGTGATCAGCACCCGGGTGGCCGACAGGTCGGCCAGCAGATGGCGCACATCGGTGCGGGTCTCGGCGTCGAGGGCGGCCAGGGACTCGTCGAGCAGCAGGACTTCAGGCTGGCAGGCCGCCGCTCGGGCCAAGCCCGCCCGCTGCGCCTGTCCGCCCGAAAGCTGTGCGGGCCGCAGGCCGGCTGCTTCGGCCAGTCCTACCTTTTCGAGCCACTCCTCAGCCCGTCGGCGGGCCGCCCGGGCGGCCAGTCCCGAGCATCGGGGGCCGAAGGCCACGTTGTCCGCCACGCTGAGGTGGGGGAACAGCAGGTTGTGCTGGCTGTGCAGGGCGATGGGACGGCGTTCGGGCGGCACCCGTCGGCGGCGGGCGGGGTCGTCCACGACCTGGCCGGCCAGCACGATCTTGCCCCGCTCCAGCGCCACCAGCCCGGCCAGGGCATGGATCAGGGTGGTCTTTCCCGCCCCGTTGGGGCCCACCACCGCGGTGCACGTTCCCGCCGGGGCGTCGAACGCGGCGCGGATTGCGAAGCCTCCGACGGTGGCTTGGATCTCGGCATGGATGCTCACGGCGAGGGGATCTCCTGGGAGGGTTCGGGCCACCGGCGGCGGGGGGCGAGCCAGCGGTGGCGAAGGCCGACGAGCACCACGAGCGACACCGCTATGAGCAGCACCGACATGGCGATGGCCGCCTCGGGCTGGCCGGCTTCGTTGGCCTGGGCGATGGCCAGCGGGAGCGTGCGGGTGCGGCCCGGGTGGTTGCCGGCGAAGGTGATGGTGGCCCCGAACTCGCCCAGGGCCCGGGCCCACGACAGGGTGGCTCCTGCGGCCAGGGATGGGGCCAGAAGCGGCAGGGTGATGCGGCGCAGCACGGTCCAGCGCCCGGCGCCCAGCGTGGCCGCAGCCGACTCCAGCCGAGGGTCGAGCTGGCGCAGCCCGGCCTCGGCGGTGATCACGAAGAACGGCATCGCCACGAAGGCGGCGGCGATCACCGCTCCTGCGGTGGTGCCGATGAGGGTGTCCACCCCGAACCCGTTTTGCAGAGCCCGGCCGATGAGCCCCCGTCGTCCGAGGGCGAAGAACAGGGCGATGCCCCCCACCACCGGGGGAAGCACCATGGGAAGCAGCACCACGGCCCGAACCAGCGCCCGCCCCCGGAATGGCAGCCGGGCCAGCACCCAGGCCAGGGGCAGCCCCAGCATCACCGACACCGCCGCGGCCGCGAGCGACACCACCGCCGACACCCGCAGGGCCTCCAAGGTGGCAGCCTCGCCCAGCGTGGCGCCCAGCGACGACCACGGCGTCCGCTGCAACAAGCCCACCAGGGGCAGCCCCAGAACGCCGATCGCGACGCCGGCCATCGCCAGCACCCCGACCGGCGGTCGGCGGCTCATGCGAGCTCGAATCCTCGGAGGTTCGGCGGCCTGCCTGTCATGGGGTTCCGAACCCGTGGTCGGAGAGGATGCGCCGGCCGTCGGGGCCGAGGACGAAATCCATGAAATGAGCGGCAACCGCCCGGTCGCTGACCGCGGCCACCGGATAGTCGTTGAACCTGGTCTGAGGGCCGAGGGGCACCGCGGCCACCTTGTCGCCCCCGGCGGCGACGTCGGTGGCATACACCAGCCCGGCGTCGGCCTCGCCGAGCATCACCTTGGTGAGCACGGCTCGCACGCTGGTCTCGGCGGTGTCGGCGTCGGCGTCGACCCCCGCGTCGGCCAGCACGGCCCGGGCGAGGGCGCCGCAGGGCACCTCGGGGGCGCATACCGCCAAGACCAGGCTGTCGTCGGAGAGGTCTCGTAGCCCGGTGACGGCGCCGGGGTTGCCGGCGGGCACCACCAGGGCCAGTCGGTTGCGGGCGAACAAGGCGGGGGGTGCGGCGGTGCGGCCTTCGGCCGCCACCCGGCCCATCGTGGCGCCGTTGGCCGATGCGAACACGTCGGCCCGGGCGCCGGCGCCGATCTGCGCGGCCAGCCGGGCGCTGCCCGCGAAGTTGAGCCTCACCTCGACATCGGGGTTGGCGGCCTCGTAGCGGGCGGCCAGGTCCTCGAACGCCTCCGAGAGCGACGCCGCCGCGTACACCGCCACGGTGGTCTCGCCCGCGCCGCCGCATCCTGCGGCCAGCCAAGCCAGCGCCCCGGCCAGTGCCCCGAGGGTTCGTGGCGGCATGGCACGTCGCTCTGTCAGGCCGCGGTCTCGGTTTCCAGCTCCGCGGTCACCGACAGCTCCGCGCCCGCCGCGGTGAGCAGCTCCCGGCACCGCCCGGCGTCGGCCACGTCGTCGGCCACCTGCTCCAAGACGGCCAGCCGCTCAGCGGTGTCGGTGACGGTGGCAGTGGTTATCGCGGTGGCCAGGCGAACTTTGGCGTCGCTTTTGATGCGGCGGATCTCCCGCAGGGCGTCGGACGCCACCGCCGTGGCCTCCGGGTTCACGTCGCCGGCCGCGGCCCGCAGCTCCGCCGCGTCGGGCCAGGCGGAGCGGTGCACCGAGCCCTGCTGCCACCACGACCACACCTCTTCGGTCACATAGGGCAGGAACGGGGCGAACAGCTTGAGGTAGGCGGTGAGCGCCATCTCCAGGGTGCGGCGGGCCGAGTCGCCCGCTGCCCCGCCCCGGCCGCCGTAGGCCCGGTTCTTCACCAGCTCCAGGTAGTCGTCGGTGAACGACCAGAACGACGCCTCGGTGCTCTCCAGGGCTCGGGCGTAGTCGCCCCGCTCGAACGCGGCGGTGGCGCCGTCGACCAGGTCGGCCAAGTGGGCCAGCAGAGCCCGGTCGAGGGTCTCGGTGGCCCCAGCGCCGGCGGACGGCTCTTGGCCGAGCACGAACCGGCTGGCGTTCAAGACCTTCACCGCCAGGCGCCGCCCCACCTTCATCTGACCCTCCTCGAAGGCGGTGTCGGTGCCGGGCCGCCCCGACGACGCCCAGTAGCGGAGGGCGTCGGCGCCGAAGGCCTCGAGGGTGTCCATGGGGGTGACCACGTTTCCCTTGGATTTGGACATCTTCTTTCGGTCGGGGTCGAGCACCCACCCGGAGATGGCCGCGGTGGACCACGGCAGCCTGCCGTGCTCGAGGTGGGCCCGGGTCACGGTGGCGAACAGCCAGGTGCGGATGATCTCGTGGGCCTGGGGCCGCAGGTCCATGGGGAAGGTGCGCTCGAACAGGTCGGGGTCGTCCTCCCAGTAGCAGGCGATCTGCGGGCTCAGCGAGGAGGTGGCCCACGTGTCCATCACGTCGGGGTCGGCGGCGAACCCGCCGGGCCGGCCCCGCTGCTCTTCGCCGTAGCCGGGGGGAGCGTCGGAGGAGGGGTCGACCGGCAGGCTGGCCTCGTCAGCGGCGATGGGGCGGTGGTAGTCGGGCCGGCCGTCGTCGTCGAGCGGGTACCAGATGGGGAAGGGCACTCCGAAGAAGCGCTGGCGGCTGATGAGCCAGTCGCCGCTCAGCCCTCTCACCCAGTTCTCGTAGCGCACTCTCATGTGCTCGGGTACCCAGTTGAGTTCCCGGCCCCGGTCGATGAGGCCGTCGCGCAGGGCCTGGTCGCGTCCGCCGTTGCGGATGTACCACTGGCGGGAGGTGACGATCTCCAGGGGGCGCTGGCCCTTCTCGAAGAACTTCACCGGATGGGTGATGGGCCGGGGCTCGCCGATCAGCCCCCCCGACTCGGCGAGGAGCTCGACCACCCGCTGCCGGGCGCCGTTGACGGTGCGTCCGGCGATTTCGGCGTAGGGGCCGGGGTCGATCCCCTCGGGCGGGTCGGCCACGAGGCGCCCGCCCCGGTCGACGATGGCCCGCACCGGCAGGTCCAGCTCCCGCCACCAGGTCACGTCGGTGGTGTCGCCGAAGGTGCAGATCATGGCCGCGCCGGTGCCCTTGTCGGGGTCGGCGAGCGTGTGGGCCACCATCGGCACCGCCGCTTGGAACAGCGGGGTGGTGATGGTCTGGCCGAACAACCGCCGGTAGCGCCCGTCGTCGGGGTGGGCCACCACGGCCACGCAGGCGGCCAGCAGCTCGGGGCGTGTCGTGTCGATGAGCAGGTCGCGCCCGTCGGGGCGCTTGAACGCCAGGCGGTGGTAGGCGCCGGGGCGCTCCCGGTCCTCCAGCTCGGCCTGGGCCACCGCGGTGCGGAAGGTCACGTCCCACAGGCTGGGGGCCTCTTGCTGGTAGGCCTCGCCCCGGGCCAGGTTGCGCAGGAAGGCCCGCTGGGAGGCCCGGCGGCTGCGCTCGTCGATGGTGGCGTAGGTGAGGCTCCAGTCGATGGACAGGCCCAGGCGGTGCCACAGCTCCTCGAAGGCCTGCTCGTCGGCGGCGGTGAGCTGCTCGCACAGCTCCACGAAGTTGCGCCGGGAGATGGGGAGCTGGTCCTTGCCGGGCGCCTCGGGGGGTGCGAAGCCGGGGTCGTAGGGCAGCGAGGGATCGCAGCGCACCCCGAAGTGGTTCTGCACCCGGCGCTCGGTGGGCAGGCCGTTGTCGTCCCAGCCCATGGGGTAGTACACCTGCTTGCCCCGCATGCGCTGGTAGCGGGCCAGGGTGTCGGTGTGGGTGTAGCTGAAGATGTGGCCCACATGCAGGCTGCCGCTGACGGTGGGGGGCGGGGTGTCGATGGAGTACACCTGAGCGCGGGCGGCAGTGCGGTCGAAGCGGTATGTTCCGCTGGCCTCCCAGCTCTCGCCCCACTTGGCTTCGAGGCCCTCGAGCGCGGGCTTGTCGGGGACGTTGCGGGGAGCGGTCATCGCCTGCCCATCGTACTGCCGGCTTTGCGGCAGCTTGGAGTTAGCCGGCCATGTCCAGCAAGCGGTCGTAGGTGATCGCCCCCGCCTCCTCGTCCCAGGTGTACAGCACTGCGGTGTCGTTCATATCCCACTTGGTTGACGACACCGACCCTACTGGCGTCGCGGACGCGTCGAAGCTGCCTATCTCGTCGAGCCCTGCGGTCCATGAGGCTGTGGTCAGCTCGGCGCCGCCGGCAAGAAGGGTTTTCTCTAGGAGGTCGATGTGGAGGCAGGCTCGGGCCACCGACAAGATGTTCAAGAACTCGTCATCTTCTCCCGCGTGGGGGATCGCAGTCTCGTCGGGCCGGATGGCGTTCCAGTCGTCCACGCATTGCACCGTCGGCTCGTGGCCCTGGACGTAGAGGTCGCTCACATCCGGGGGGAGGACAGCTCGCGCCAGTCTCAGCTCGTCATCGGTGGCACCTTGGTCCCTCACAAAGTCTACGAGGACGTCAGCAGTGATCACGTAATAGGGAACGGCGTACCCGTTTCGGGCGAAACCGGCGAGCACGGCCACGCTGTTGCCCAAATTGACCACCGCGGTCACCCCATCGGCCCGGAATCGCTCGATGTAGAGGTCGATTTCGCTGCCCAGCGCCACCATGTCGGACTCCGAGGCATTCCGAACTCCGGCCACGACCCTGGAAGCCCCCCGCTCCAGGAGGCCCTCGCGAACCGGGTCAAGCTCCTCCGGGGAGCTGGCAAACACCCCGATGACGCCGCCCTCGATGGCACCTTCGGCCTCCATCGCCGCGTAGACGGCGTTCACGAGCCGCCATGGCGCTGTTTCTATTGAGAGCATAGGCAGCTCGGACTGCTCCCAGTCTTCGGTCAACAGGATGCCCGGGGTTCCCAGGAAGGGTATGTCGTAGAGCGATGTGTAGCACAGCGCGTTACTGGCGAAACGCTGCTGGCCCAGCACCATGAACACCTCTTCGTCCTCGGCCAGCTTCACGCAGGCAGCCTCGGCGGAGGCGTTGCTGACCGGTGAGAAGTATTCGTACACCGCGTCGATTCGGCGCCCCAGAACACCGCCGCGGGCGTTCAGCTCGTCGATTCTGGTTTGGAAGTGGGCTTCCACGTCGCCGAGCTTCAAATCGATGCCCAGGGCCAATATGGCCTCCTGGTCG
>JAPYOC010000075.1 GCA_028278955.1 Candidatus Poriferisocius aerobius | reverse complement strand
CCCACACCCCCGACCGAGCCCGCCCGGTGGCCGATCTGGGCACCGAGGCCAAGCTCAACGGCTGGCCCCTGGAGGTGAGCGCCGCGCTGGTGGGCTCGTGCACCAACTCCAGCTACGAGGACATCACCCGGGCGGCCGGCATCGCCCGCCACGCCGCGGCCCGCGGGCTCACTGCCAAGTCGCCCCTCATGGTCACCCCCGGATCCGAGCAGGTGCGGGCCACCATCGAACGTGATGGCCTTTTGGCCGACCTGGAGTCCGTCGGCGCCACCGTTTTGGCCAACGCCTGCGGACCGTGCATCGGCCAGTGGAACCGCGGCGACGTGGCCGATGGCACCCCGAACAGCATTGTGACCAGCTACAACCGGAACTTTCCCAAGCGCAACGACGGCTACGCCTCCACCAACGCCTTCGTGGCCTCGCCAGAGACGGTGGTGGCTCTGGCGTTGGCCGGCACCCTGGAATTCGACCCGGCCCGCGACACCATCAGCGCGCCCGACGGCACCGAGGTGGCGCTCGAGGTGGGGCCGGGCACCGAGCTGCCCGGCCAGGGATTCGATCCTGGCGCCAGCGGGTTCATAGCCCCGCCCGACAACGGCAACGGCGTGGAAGTGCGGGTGTCCGCCGCCTCCGAGCGGCTCCAACTGCTCGAGCCGTTCTCCGCATGGGACGGCGCCGACTTCCACGGCCTGCCGGTGCTCCTCAAAGCCCTGGGCAAGTGCACCACCGACCACATCTCCATGGCCGGGCCGTGGCTGCGCTACCGGGGCCACTTGGAGAACATCTCCGGCAACCTCTATCTGGGCGCGGTGAACGCCTTCACCGGGGCAGTCGGCGAGGGCAAGAACCAGCTCGACGGCGCCACCGGGTCGTTCCCCGACATCGCCGCCGCCTACCACGCCGCCGGGCAGCGCTGGGTGGTGGTGGGCGACCGCAACCTCGGCGAAGGCTCATCTCGGGAGCATGCCGCCATGGAGCCCCGCTACCGGGGGTGCGCGGCGGTGATCGCCCGGTCGTTCGCCCGCATCCACGAGACCAACCTCAAAAAGCAGGGAGTCCTGGCCCTCACCTTCGCCGACGCCGGCGACTACGACCGCATCGACGAGGACGACCGCGTCTCAATCCTCGGCCTGTCCGATCTGGCCCCCGGCGCGCCGGTACCGGTACAGGTGGCCAAACCCGACGGGACCACCCTGGACATCACCGCTGAGCACACGTTGTCCCACGACCAGATCGAGTGGTTCCGAGCGGGCAGCGCGCTGAACCTGATCCGCCGGCGAACCAAGGGCTGATCAGGCTCCCGAGCGGCGCCGATGCCATCTAGAACACGAGCGACTACTTCTGCGGCACACCACTGGGCAGCCATGGACATCCGCCAACTCGACGCCCTGTTGGCCATCGCCGAGCATCAGACGTTCACCAAGGCGGCCCGGTCACTGCACACCGTGCAGTCCAACGTGTCCAAGCACATTGCCCGGCTGGAGGAGGAGCTGGGGGCCCGGCTGGTGGACCGCGACGCCGGCACTCTCACCGAGGAGGGCGAGGCGGTGGCAGCCCGGGCCCGGCGCATCCGGGCCGAGACCAACGCCATCGCCCTCGACATGGCCGCGATGCGCGACGACATCTCCGGGGTCACCCGCCTGGGCACCATCGACTCCACCGCCCAGTGGCTCATCCCCATCGTGCTGCCCGCCCTAGAGGCCCAATACCCCGATATCCGCCTCGAGGTGCTCACCGCCACCACCACCAGCCTCCTGCCCCAGGTGGTCGCCGGGAACCTGCACAGTGCGGTGGTGAACCTCCCCCTAGACGACCCGGAGATACGGGCCGAGGAGCTGTTCGCCGAAGACCGCCTGCTCATAGCCCCGCCCGACCATCCGCTGGCCCGCCAGCCTTCGGTGGCCTCCGCCGAGTTGGGCCGCCACGAGCTGCTCCTGCCCCCGGCGGGCACCGCCTTTCGAGACGAGATCGATTCCGAGCTGAGAGTCCAGGGGGTCGAGCTCACCACCCGGGCCGAGATCGACGGCATGAGGATGATCGCCACCTTGGTGCTCACCGGTTTCGGCGCCGCCATCCTGCCCGCCACTGCCGTTCCCGACGACGGCCCGTGGCGGCGCATCCCCATCACCGGGCTGGCGCGTCGCTCGGTGGGGCTGATCGTCAGCCGCCGGGTAGCCCCGTCGGCCGTCACCCGAGCGGTGCGAGACGTGATCTTCGAAGTGGTGGGAAACCACGGCTACGACCAGGCCGGGGTGTATCCGAGCTGATGGCGTCGAGCTGATGGCGACCGCGCGCCGCGGGCCCGAGCCCTGCTGCCCCGGTGCCCGCCCTTGCCGGACACAGCGCGATACTGGCAGCACCGCTTATGTCTGACGCCACGACCGCCACCGGGAACCGGCCCGAACGGGTCCCGCTGCAAGCCGGGTCGCCGGGATCGGCCCGGGCCTGGCTGGACTCCTACGACGGCCGGGAATGCGTGGCCTTCGAGGTGGAGGACCACGATTCCGACCGGGGCGCGCTCAGCCCCGACGACAGCGAGACGCTGGAGCGGGCGGCCCGGGAGGCCCTGCTGCGCCGGGTGCCCCTGGTGGGGTTCATCGCCTCGTCGGGCGCCGACGTGGACTCGGGCATCGCCGCCACCGTGGGCTGGGGCCGGGTGGCCAGGGCGGTGGTGAGCTGCTCGGGGCGGGTGCCCACCATCTTCTGCGCCACCGGTCCGGCGGTGTCAGGGCCGGCCCTGCTGCTCGGGCTGGCCGACATCGCCATCGCCACCGAGGACAGCTACGCCTTTGTCTCCGGTCCCCGCATGGTGACCCAGTTCACCGGAGAGGTGATGAGCAACCGGACCCTGGGCGGCGCGGGCCAGCTCTCCCGGCGCAGCGGGGTGGCCGCTTTTCTGGTGGAGGACAACAAGGCCGCCTCCGAGCTGGTGGGCGCGTTGTTGAGCC